>DATHDM010000030.1:0-2604 GCA_035319065.1 Terriglobales bacterium | reverse complement strand
GGACTTTATGACGATGTGCTCGGCATCGTCACCAAGCCCTTGCCTTCCTCACTCACCCACTCCGACCTCGCCGTTCAAAAAGATGTGCTGGAAGGAGCGGCCAACGTCCACCTCCACCATTTTCCCGAAGCGGAACAGAAGCTGGCCGCAGCCGACGCGCGGTGCCTCGCCCTCAAGAATTCTGTTTGCAATGAACTGCTGACGGTGCGGGGATCACTCGAGATTGAGCGTGGCGAATATCAGCGCGCTCTTCCCTTCTACGAAACCAGCCTTCGCTCTTCGCGCGAGCAGGGTGACCGCTTCTCGGAGGCCGCGGCCCTGCTGAATCTCAGTCATATCGCCGTGCTGGAAGAACATTACGACGAAGCGATCGATCGTTCCGAAGAAGCCTATCGCGCCGCCCAGGCGATCGGCGCGCAGCGAATCATGCTTACTGCTCAGGGAAACCTGGGGTGGGCATATTACATGATCGGGGATGCTGAAAACGCGCTGACACTTTTTCTCCAGGCCGAGCAACGGTCAAGGCAACTAGGGTCCATCGTCGATGAGATACGATGGCTGACCACCAGCGGATACGTGCATCTGGATCGAAACAATTGGTCTCTCGCGCAAGACCATTACCTGAGATCGCTGGACCTGGCCCGCCAAATCAATAGCCGGGAACAAGTCCTGGACTCCATCACTTCCCTGGCTTTCGTCACCCTTCAGACTCGCCACCTCGATGAGGCCCGGAGATACAGTGACGAGGCCATCGCCCTGGCGCACGCGGATGGCAACCGGGTGGACGAACTCTACCCCCTGCTCGTACGAGGACAGGCGAATGCCTATTCCGGAAGTCCTCGGCTGGCGGAACAGATATTTCTGGAAATCGCCAACGATCCCAAAGTCGATCTCTCGCTCAAGTGGGAAGCGCAGCACGAACTGGCAAACCTGTACGTCGCCGAGCACCAGCTCACTCAGGCCCTTTCTGCGTACCGCACCACCATCAAGACCTTTGAGACCGCCCGCTCGGAAATCCAGCATGAAGTTGCACGGCTTCCCTTCCTCTCCAACGCAACCAGCCTCTACGACGACTACGTGAGCTTTCTGCTCGTGAATGGAAAAGTCGCCGAAGCCCTCAGCGTGGCCGACCATGCCCGTGCCCGCACGCTGGCCGAGGGTCTGGGCCAGCTCAGCAAAACAGATCCCACGCTCCCGTCTCCGATTGATGCCCAGGACGTGGCCCGCCGTGCAGGAGGAACGATTCTCTACTACTTCCTCGGTGCAAAGCAGTCTTATCTGTGGGCCGTCACGGCACAGAAGACCGCCATCTTCCGCCTTCCGCAGGAATCGCAAATCGACGCGGTGGTGCGCCGCTATCGCAAAGCGCTCGAAACACCCAAAGACCCTCTGGCTTCGCAGAACACCGATGGCGTCGAGTTGTACCGGATGCTGGTCGGGCCTGCGGCGAGCCTCATTAGAACCAGTCGCCGCGTCTTCGTAATTCCCGACGGGAGCCTGAACGCACTGAACTTTGAAGCGCTGGTCGCCCCTGACCCCGAGCCGCATTACTGGATCGAGGACGTCACCATCGCCAACGCCAGTTCACTTCGCCTGCTCGAGCACTCCCAGTCGAACAGCCGCGCGCAAAAGCGCACCTTGCTATTGGTTGGCAACCCGCTCGCGGCAGGGGTTGAATACGGAACACTTCCGCAGGCCGCCTCGGAAATGGCCAGCGTGGGCCAACGCTTTGCAACCGCTGAGCGGCACGTGCTTGCCCAGGCCGAGGCCACGCCCGCCGCATATCTCGATAGCAATCCCGCGCGCTACAGCTACATTCACTTCGTTGCCCACGGCACCGCCAGTCGACTCAGTCCGCTCGATTCAGCGATTGTGCTCTCGCGCAGCAGCAGCGAGAACGATTCCTTCAAGCTGTACGCGCGCGACATCATTCATCGCCCGCTGCGCGCCGAACTCGTGACGATTTCGTCTTGCTACGGCGCGGGAGCCCGGTCGTACTCAGGCGAGGGCTTGGTAGGCCTCTCCTGGGCTTTTCTGCGCGCGGGCGCGCACAACGTGATCGGCGCGCTCTGGGACGTCAGCGACGCCTCCACTCCGCAGTTGATGGACCGGATGTACGCCGCCATCCAAAGTGGCAAGGCCCCCGCTGAAGCCCTTCGTGCAGCCAAGCTTTCATTGCTCCACTCGCAGGATTCTTTCAGCCGCCCGTTTTACTGGGCGCCGTTCCAGCTCTACACGGGATCGTAGGGTCGCGATTTCGCCGGCAAACGCAAGCGCATTTTTGCCCTTAGGCGAAGCCGTCACGCTCGCGAGTTCAGCCTGATCCGCAGCTCCGGCACGCTGCTCTCCAACCTCATTTCGCTGCAGTTCTTCACCACCCAGTTCGCCCCCGCCGCCCGCAGGTTCTCCGCTGCGAAGATCGTCGTGAAGCCGATCACCCGCGCCCCCGCCACCCTCCCCGCCTCGACACCCGCGATCGCATCTTCCACCACGACACATTCCTGCGGCGCGAAGCCGAGGGCGGCCGCGGCTTTCAGATAGGGCTCCGGATGCGGCTTGCCATGAGTAATGTCCGTTGCGGTGACTATCTGTGTTGGAACACAA
>DATHDM010000029.1:0-5537 GCA_035319065.1 Terriglobales bacterium | reverse complement strand
CTGATGCACAAACTGCAGCGCAAGAGCGGGCAGCCGATCAAGACTCCCTTCGCCACTACCATGCAGGGCGTGACCCTGGAAAAATATAACGAGGACGATCCTGGCTTCCTGCGGGTCACGGTCGACAACAAGAAGCTGGGGTTTGAGTATTTCGTGGTGCCCTTCGACGATCCCACGAATGTGAGCCTGTTTGATTCGGTAAGCGTGTAGGTCAGGCGCCTTCGGTCGCGCCCTTAGTGGTTCAGGTCCGGCCTGGCAGCTTTGTGATCGGCTGCAGGCCGGGCTTGATTTAAGCTCGGCGGCTCCGCCGCTGCGTCCGCGACGGGAGCTCCTCGACCACTGCAAAGTTGATCTTCTTCATTACTGGATCGATGCGATCGACCAGCACCCGCACGGTTTGACCCAGGGAATAGGTCTTGCGGCTGCGCTGGCCGATGATCTGCCGGGTGTTCTCGTGATAGGTGTATTTGTCATCGCTGAGCGTGGCCAGCGGTACCAGGCCTTCGATGAAGAGCTCCGTCAGTTCCACGAAGAAGCCAAACTTGGTGACGCTGGTGACCAGGCCGTCGAAGTGCTCGCCAATGCGATCCTGCATGAACTTCACTTTCTTCCAATCCATGAGTTCGCGTTCGGCGTCGTCGGCGCGGCGCTCCAACTCGCTGCTCTCTTCGGCAATTTCGTGGAGGACTTCTAGCGGGATGGGACCCTGCGCCGCCTGCCCGTGCATCCCTCCGCGATCGTGCCGGCGATCCCGCTGCTTGGGCGAGCCCTTGGACCAGGGCGAGCGATGCTCTCCCGAAGCGCTCTGCGCTGACTGGGCTGGAGAGGCGCACTCCCATCCCGGCTGGGAAGACACCAACCTGCCAACGCCGATGGGAATCTCGCGGTCGTGCTCCTCCGCCGAGTCCCGCAGGACTTCCTTCAGGATACGATGCACGATGAGGTCGGGATAGCGGCGAATGGGCGAAGTGAAATGCGTGTAGGAAGTGGCGGCGAGTGCAAAGTGGCCGACGTTCTCCTCGGAGTAGCGCGCCTGCTTCAGTGAGCGCAGCATCAGGTAAGAAAGGATGCGCTCCTCGGGTTTGCCCTCAATCTTCTGGGTCAGCTTCTGGTACATGCGCGGGGTGATGCGCACATCCTGGGGAATCTCGATCTGCCGAGGATTTCGGCCGGTGCCATGACGCGCCCGGCGATCGGCCTTCAATTCCATACGCTGTACGGGCAGGGCGCCCACGCCCAGCGAGTAGCCGAAGGCGGCGGCCAAATTCTCGAACTCGTAAACCCGCTTGGGATCCGGTTTTTCGTGGATGCGGTACAGGCTGCCTACCCCCTTCTGCTCCAGGTAAGAGGCGACACACTCGTTGGCGGAGAGCATGAACTCCTCAATGATGCGATGAGCGATGTTGCGTTCCGAGCGCGTAATCGCCTTCATCAGGCCAAGTTCATCAAATTCGATCACCGGCTCCGGCAGGTCAAAGTCGATCGAGCCGCGCCGCTCGCGCTTGTGCCGCAGGATCATCGCCAGCTCACGCATCTCCTCGAAAATGTCCGCGATGGCTGCATAGCGCCGCCGCAAGGCGGGATCGCCGTCCAGAATTGCGTTGACGTCGGTATAGGTCATGCGCTCGGCGGAGCGGATGACGCCTTCGTTCACCGTGAAGCTGACGACGTCTCCCTGCCGGTCGATTTCCATCACGCAGGAGAGCACCAGCCGGTCGACCTGCGGCCGCAGGCTGCAAAGATCGGTTGAAAGCTCCACCGGCAGCATGGGCACGGCGCGGTCGGGAAAGTACACAGAGGTTCCACGCAGCCGAGCCTCGCGGTCGAGGGCGCTGTCCGGGGTCACATAGTGGGCCACATCCGCAATGTGCACCTGCAGCTCAAAATGGCCGTTGGAGCAGCTGCGGACCGTCACCGCATCATCGAAATCGCGCGCCGTCTCGCCATCAATGGTCACGATCGTGAGGTTGCGGTAGTCACGGCGATGGCGCAGCTCGCGCGCGGGAAGGATGTCCTCAAACTGCTGCGCTTCTTCCAGTACCTCCAGCGGAAAACGGTGGGGGATGTGATGCTTGCGGATCACAATCTCCACGTCCACGCCAAAATCGTCCTCGTAGCCCAAGATCTCAAGCACGCGACCGCGGGGATTCTGCGTGGGAGTGGGCCAGTCGGTGATCTCGACATCGACGACAACGCCTTCCAGATCGCTCGATTCGGCGGTTCGCTTTGCTTCCTTGCCCAAAACCCGATGCGGAGAGCCCTGAGATCGACCGCCGGATGAGGCTCGGTGATCTTCGCGCGCGGTCCGGCCGCCTTCGTGAACCGGCGCAGTTGCGCGTGGAACCTCCTGCCCCCGCGGGATAATGATGTCTTGCGAGATCTTTTCATCCATCGGGCGGACATAGTTGTATTTGCTGCCGTGATGGAAGGTTCCGACTACTGTGGGATGAGCTCGGCCCAGGACCCACTGGATGCGTCCCTCGGCGCGGCCGTCGGCGCGGATCGCTCCCAGTTCCACCACCACGCGGTCTCCGTGCATGGCGTTGCCGATGGCGTGCTCGCCTACGTAGATGTCGCCCTGAATGCGGGCGCGAATCTGGTCGCTCTCCGGGATGACGAATCCGTAGCCGTCGCGATGCATGATCAGGCGCCCGACCGCCTGATTCCTGGTGGGTGCAGCGCGCGGAATGGCGTAGCGATCCTCGGATTGGAGCAACTGCCCACGCTTGACCAGGGAATCCAGGCGTCGCTCCAACTCACGCCGGTCCTCGCCCCGCACACGCAGTTCGCGCACCAGCTGCTTGAATCCGGCGGAGTGCCTGGGTTGCTGCTCGATCTTCTTCAGGATGGCGTTGTCGGACATCATGGCGAGGTTTGATTTTAACGGCTCAGCGAGAGTCGTGACGCGAAGATCGACCGCCGCCCGCTTGCCACGACCCGCGCCCCGTGCAACATTTCCGGTGAAGCGGCTGGGACTTGCGCGCAAGTCAGGGGTGAACGCGGTTGCAAGGCGGGAAAAATCCTGATAGGGAAAGGGCCGGGTTTTCCAGATGTTTTCCACACGTTTCGCATTTGCGGCGAGGCCTCAACACAGGTATAACTAAGTCGGTAACACCAGCAATATTTACATCGCCACGAAAAAAATTCGCGAGGGCCGGGACCCGGTGAGCGCGTTTGCGAAAGCTGAATCGAGCTGGGTAGGCTGTGTTTGTGCTTGCTGGCGTCTGTTGCTGGAAGCCATCGCGTTTGGCGAGAGAGTTGCGAAGGTTACCGGCTGATCCCTTACACGAAAGGATTTGAAGTACATGTGGAAGCCCACAAGTGCCAACACTCCGACCCCCTCCACGCCTGAGCCGCCGCGTACCTCGGCCCCAGCGGCGCCGGCCTACAACGAGCCCACGCCCGCGGCCGCCCCGCGCAATGCCACGGTGAGTCCCCAGGACCAGGCTACGATTGGCAAGTCGCTGGTCATCAAGGGTGAGGTTTCGGGTTCCGAATCGCTCTACATCGACGGACGAGTCGAGGGCTCCATCAACCTTCCGGGCAATCGCGTCACCGTGGGGCGCAATGGGGTGGTGAACGCCAACATCAATGCACGCGAGATCGTGGTGCTAGGGAAAGTGAAAGGCAACCTGGCGGCTAGTGATCGGGTTGATATTCGTACGGAAGGTTCGCTGACCGGCGACGTGGTCGCGCAGCGCATCAGCATTGAAGATGGCGCCTTCTTTAAGGGCGGCATCGACATTCGTAAGCCTGGCCAGAAAGTGAACGGCGAGACGAAAGACGCCGTGGAGACGGCGTCGGCAGCCGCGCCCGCCCGGGTTTAGCTTAAAGGAATTGATGGCAGGCTGAGGGGAAGCGCTCTGCTTTCCGCTCAGCCGCCGAACTTCATAGCCGCTGCAGTTGCTTCCGCTCTTCCCTGCGCCTGGGTGTCGAGCTGCGCGGCGCTCGATGCACCATGCTGGAAAAATTCCTGCAGTTGCTTTCTATCGCGTGTCGTCACCGCAACGTTTCCAAGCCGTTTACCGCGGCGGAGCCGGTGAGGAAGCCCGAGGGCGACTGGGACTCGGTGTCCATGCGGCCCATGCACTATGTGGTCTGCCTGGACTGCGGGAAGAAGTTTGCCTACGACTGGACGAACATGCGGATCCTGCGCTAGGGTTCAGGGCTCGGCGCGGGCGCTGAGGGCTTCCGGCGCGGGGCTTTCCGCCGGCCGACGGCTGCGCAGGTCGCGCAACAACTGGGAGCGGGTGATCCACAATCCGGCAGCGACTGCCGCTGCCCAGGTTATGCTGCCCAGCGCCAGGGACTCGAGGTCGGCGCGGCGGCTGCCGTTCAGCCAGACGATGGCCGCCACCTTGTAGCTCACCGCTCCGGCGAACACGGCGGTCATTGCGGCTTTTCCCAGTTCACCCCAACGCAGCAACGCCGCCGGCACCAGGCCGCGGCGGTCGAGCAGCACGACGATCACAACCGTGTTGGCGATGATGCCGATATCGGACGCCATGGCCAATCCTGCCACCGAGAAAGCATGGAACATGGCCCAGTACACTGGAAGGGAGGCAACGGTGACGACGGTGCTGGCAACCATCGGCGTGAGCGTGTTGCCTGCGCCGTAGAAGCCCCGCGAGTAGATAGCTTGTGCCGACCAAAATGCAAGCGAGAGCGCAAACCAGAAGAAGTACAGCGCGGTTTCGCGGGAGTCTGTGAAGTGAAAGCGCCCGCGCCGGTAAACGAGGTCGATGAGGGGAAGAGCCGTGGCCATCATCCAGGCAGAGACCAGGAATGAGGCAGCGGAGATGCGATACACTGCGCCGCTCACCGTCTCGGCAAAGTCTTGCAGCCGCTTCTCGCTGAAGAGGCGGGCGAAGAAGGGCAGCGACGCCTGTCCCGCCGCCTGCCCCAAGACCGCCATGGGCACGGCGAATAGCCGCTTGGCATAGTTGAGGCGGGTAATGTCACCCGCACCGCCGGAGGCGAAGTAGCGCAGGATCCAATCGTCCGCGGTCACCAGGGAAATTCCCAGCATCAGGGGAATCGAGAGCCGCACCCATTCGCGAAACGCCGGATTGCCGATCTCAAAGCTCGGGAAGTAGCGCATCCCCGTGCGAACCGCTCCCACGGCATTGATCAGGAAGGGCCCGGTGAAGCTGCCGGCGAGTGCGCCCACCGCGAGCGAGGCAATTCCCAGGCGTGCGGAAAGCAGCACGCCTCCCAGGATGATGAACACGTTGTAGAGGAGCGGCGCGAAGGCCGGAATCAAGAACAGCCGCCGCGACAGCAAAACCGCCGAGACCACTCCACCCACATAGAAGAAAACCTGCCCGGGAAGCAAAATGCGGGTCAGGAAGACGCACAGCCGGAGCTGCTCGGCTGAGAACTGCGGAAAAATCACGCGCTCGATCTGGGGAGCGAAGATTTCTGCCAGCACCACCCCGGCGGCCAGCACCGTGGTCATCACCGTAATGATCACCGAAAACGTTTTTTGTGCGTCCGCGTCGCGTTTCTCCGCCAGAAAGCGCGTGTAGATGGCGATG
>DATHDM010000028.1:0-13239 GCA_035319065.1 Terriglobales bacterium | reverse complement strand
TGGCAGCGCAATCATTCAGGGCGGAACGCTAAACAACAACAGTGGAGCTTTCTTCGGAACACCGAGCGGGAACACGGCGTTTCTGGATGGCAGCACAGGCGCGGGCGCGATTACCATCAACGGCACCTACACCAGCGACTTAAACACCAACACCTACTTCCTGGGAACGATTAACAACCACGGTAATATCCAAGTCAATGGCGGGGCCGGCACGAATACGCTCTTGTCCATCGACAGCAACAATGTGACGCTGCAAGGTGGCGGCACGGTAGCGTTGAACACGGTTGCCGGGGGCGGCAATGCTTTTATCCTGCAGGCCGCCGGCGGACTTACGTTGACGAACTTCGACAACACCATCCAAGGGACCGGAATTATTGGCGAGAACGGTTTGACGTTGGTCAACCAGGCGGCCGGAACGCTGCTGGCCAACGCATTTGGGCAGACCCTCTTCGTCAATGGTGGCGGAGTCGTTACCAACAACGGCACGTTCCAGGCGGATGCGGGCTCGTCGTTGCACCTGCAGAACGTGACCTTTACGAACTTCTCTGCCAATACTTTAACCGGCGGCACCTATAACATCTTCGGCACGTTCGCCAATCCCGGAACGCTGCAGATCGATTATTTGGGCAACACGGGCGGGGAAATCATCAACAACGCCGCCACGATTCTGTTGGATGGCCCTAACTCGAACCTGGTCGACGCAGCGGGTCTGGATGCCCTGGCGAACTTCTCTAACAATACCGCTTCAGGCAGTTTCACCATCCGAAACGGCCGAAACTTTACCAGCCCCGGTGACTTCAGCAATGCCGGCGCAGTGCAAGTAGGCTCCGGAAGCACCCTGGCGACAGGTGGCACAGGTAACTACAACCAGAGCACGGGCAGCACAAGAATTGACGGAACTCTTGTCGCTGGAGGCGGCAACGCCAACATCAAAGGTGGCACGCTACTCGGCAACGGAGGCACAATCGTTGGCAACGTCACTATGAGTGGGACCATCTCGCCGGGGGATAATGTGCTAACTGCGGGAGCGCTCGCGATCACAGGCAACTATACCCAGACCTCAACAGGGGTCTTCGACCTCGGCATAGGCGGGCTTCTTGCCGGGACGCAGTTTGACCTGCTAACGGTTAATGGACAAGGGTTCTTGGATGGCACTCTCGACGTCAGTTTGGAAAACGGCTTTTTCCCAGCCTTGGGTGATACCTTCACTTTTCTAGTTGTCAATCCCGGGGTTTTCGGGCTGTTTGCCACAACAAACGGGCTTAATATTGGAAATGGCGAAGTCCTGGTGCTTGTCTACAACCCCGGCAACGTAGAGTTGGTAACTGAATCCACAACCCAAGTGCCGGAGCCTACGACACTCCTTCTATTGGGCAGCGGGCTTGCCGCCCTGTTGGGTTGTGGGAGCCGCGGCAAGAAGCGGTAAAGTCAGCCTGCAAGATGTTACACGGGTGAGCACACCACTGGTTTATAGACCCCGCGCGCAATTTTCCCCCCAAAAGTCCTCACGACCGGGGCGCTAGATTAGCGTGTCCCACGGTCTCCGATTTCCAATTGTGGAGTGAAGCGGCGGGTGATACGCTCGCGCCACATGCAACAACTTCACATCCGAGCGAGTTGTCAACTCCACTCAAGAGGATCCCTTAATGACGAGTAAACAGAAAGGTGTTGGTCTAGTACAGTTGGTATGGATAGTAGCAGGACTCCTCGTAGTCGTCGCTTTCGCCTTGCATGTTGTGGACTATGTCCGCAGCCCTTTCGTGAAGTTCGAGACACCTTACCAAGCCGTCCTCCTCGCCAACGGTTCCGTATATTTTGGCCATCTACAAGGTTATGGCGGACAGCATCCTGTTTTGAACGATGTATATTACGTCGTGAGCCAGACGAATCCGGAGACAAAGCAGGTGAACAACGTGCTGGTCAAGCGAGGCAAGGAATTGCACGAACCGGATCGCATGTACCTGAATCCCAATCAGCTTGTTTTTGTCGAGCCTGTAGGTACGGGCTCAAAGGTCGCTCAGCTGATCGCCCAGGCCACCCATTAAACATAGCCTCATCTGATTAAAAGGCATCCTCCGAAAGAATCACCGAAGCACGAATCATTCGACTGTCACTAGTCACACAGACCGTGTCAAAACGATTTGGTTTGAGCACAGCAGCCGCGAATCAATTCGGCGCGCCCTGTCAAAGGACGCTTCCTGTCGCGAGCCATTGAGAGAAGCTACACACGGGCTGTCCATGGCGGAGCATGTCGCACTTTGTTGTTGACCACGAAAAGCAGAGGGAGCAGCTTTCGCTGCTCCCTTGGTCGGCTCGTACCCCCCCAGGTACTTCGCCAAAGTCGAGCTTACTGCAGCGGCGTCAGAGCAGCGCAGGCAGTCTCGGTAGTGGTGGAAGCAGTGCCCGTGCGCACCACGGCGTCCGAGTTCGAGCAGAAGTAACGCACGCCGGAGGTGCCAGGAGCGGTCGGGTCGCCATTGAACTCATAGGACGGAATGACCGTTCCCACTGCAGCCGCTGGCGCGAGGTTGAACTGATAGCCGCTCTTCACGCAAGGTGCGGTGCCGCATCCCAGAATGTTATCCACCAGACAAGCAGCCGCCGTTGACACGGTGGTCGTGCAGTTGGCGCTGGGGCCAAGCTTGGCCAGAGTGTCGGCAAAGCCGACCGTCGGATAGGTGGAAGAATAGGTAACCTGGGCCGTGTTCAGGGTGCGGAGAGAACCGACCGCTGATGCTTCGTTGGCGGCAATGCGCGAACGGAGCAGGTTAGGAATAGCGATCGCCGCGATGATCAGGATGATCGCCACCACGATCAGCAACTCGATAAGTGAGAAACCCTTTTGCTTCTTCATCTTGAGTGTGTAACCCCTCTCCTAGTGTTTCTGCCAGAAAGCTGGCAGACAGCATCCGCCAGAAAGACTGACACCTAAAGTGCAGCAGATTTGGTTCCAAGTGACGCACGCGATCGGATTGTGCTAGGTGGATTAGAATCTTACGATTACGTTCCTCTGAGCTCGTCCCGGCAGCACGGCTTGACCGAGACTTGCCAAAATTTGTTAAGACCAGAGCTCAAAAATGTCACTCACCATTCATTGAGCGGCAATCAGTCATCAATCGTTTCCTTTCGACACAAAGCAGAAAACTCGTCACCAATTCGTCACCAAAAATAGGCTGTTTTAGGGCTGTTTTTGAGGTATGTGAAAATGGAAAAGCAAGGCAGCTAAAGGGTTGTAGAGGTTGTACCTCTGAATTGACACGGAAGAGGTCAGAGGTTCGAGTCCTCCCGGGCCTACCATTCTTCAACCCCGCTAATTTTCTACCTGGGATTTCCTATCTGTGTTCGTCGAAGCTTGAAGATCAATGGGCAGCCCAGGGGTTTGTACGTTCGCGGCGCAGCAGGAACCGTCAGATCAGTCCGGGGTTGCGACCCTGGCTCAAGTCCCACAAGGCGGCGATCAGGGCGTCGATGTCCTCGCAGGTGTTGTAAAGAGCCAGGGAAGCACGCACGGTGCTCTCCAGGCCGAAACGCCGGTGAATGGGCTGGGCGCAGTGGTGCCCGGCGCGCACCGCGATGCCGCGGCGATTCAGAAAGTCGCCGACCTCCTCGGTGCGAAAGCCCTCGAGCACGAAGGAGAGAACACCGGCCTTGTCGGGCGCGGTGCCGATGATCCGCAAACCAGGAATGCGTTGGAGCGCGGAGGTGGCGTAGATCAGGAGCTCATGCTCATGGCGGCTGACGTTGACCATGCCCACGCGCTCCAGATAGTCAACCGCTGCGCCAAGCCCCACGGCGTCCGCGATGTTGCCGGTCCCGGCTTCAAATCGCTGCGGCGGGATCTGGTAGACCGTCTTCTCGAAGGTGACATCCTGGATCATGCTGCCCCCGCCTTGCCAGGGAGGCGTGGTGTCCAAAACCTCCGACTTGCCGTACACGGCGCCGATGCCCGTGGGAGCAAACATCTTGTGTCCGGATAGCACAAAGAAGTCGCAATTCAGCGCCTGCACATCAATGGGCATGTGCGACACGGCTTGCGCGCCATCGACGAGCACCTTGGCGCCGTGCCGGTGAGCGGCGTCGATCATGGCGCTGGCGGGAGTGACGGTGCCGAGAGCATTCGAGACCTGGGCCAAAGACACAAGACGCGTCTTCGGTCCCAGGAGTTTTTCATACTCTTCGAGAATTACCTGACCGCTGTCGTCAACGGGAGCCACGCGCAGGCGCGCGCCTTTTTCCGCGCAGAGCATCTGCCAGGGCACGATGTTGGCGTGGTGTTCCAGCCAGGTGATCACGACTTCATCGTCTTTCTGGACGTAGCGCCTGCCCCAGCTCTGGGCGACCAGGTTGATGCCTTCGGTGGCGCCGCGCACAAAGATGACTTCGCGGACGGCCGAGGCATTGAGGAAGCGGCGGACCTTCTCGCGGGCCGACTCGTAGGCGTCGGTGGCGCGCGCCGCCAACTCGTGCGCCGCGCGATGCACGTTGGAATTCTCGTGCCTATAGAAGTAGTTCAGACGATCGATGACGCTCTGCGGCTTTTGCGTGGTGGCGGCATTATCCAGCCACACCAACGGGCGGCCATTAACGCGCTCCTGAAGGATGGGAAAATCGCGCCGGATCGCGGCCGCGTCAAACGAATAGGAGGACAGGTTCAGGCCCGATGGCAGGTGAGGCTGCACCTCCGTCGACTCCAGGATGGGGACAGCGTCGACAGATGAAAGTGGCCGGATCTGGTCAAGGAAATCGTAATTCACCTCGCCGGCCGAGCTAGGGCGATGCGTTACTGCGCCGGGTACCTGGGGAGCCATCACAGCGGAGCCCGCGCCGGACTCGGGCAGGCTGAGTATTTCCCCTGTGCCGGGAACGCCGAAGCCGCTTGGCGGCTGCGTCGCAGGCACCGGTCCGGGCATTGCCGGCGGATACGAGAACAGAGGCCTGGCCTCCTCCATAAAAGAGAATGTGGGAAACGCCGAAGAGTCGACCGCGCCCAAGGCTCCGGGAATGGTAGGGGAGGGAGGTTGCGGGACCTCGGCAAGTTGCGCTGGCAAACCCTCATGGTCGAAAGTCCAGGGAATTGAGCTGAAGGCGGCCTCAGCGGGAACGGGCACGGATTCCGGCGACGCCGGAACACCCTCTGCAGGGGCGGCAGCGAACAGCGGCCTGGCGTCCTGCAGGAAGGCGAAGGCTGGTGCGTTGATGGCGTCCGGTGCCCCGATTGGTGCAGGTGCGGCTGGTGCTGGCGGCGCTGCCTGGGGAACGGGTGCGGGCGCAGGCGGGGCGGTTACACCCAGGGTCGAAGGGCGGGAATTGGGCAGCAGCTGAGCCTGTTCTGGAGAATCGGACACCAGGGGACCGAGACTCGGCGATGCGGTTGGTGGATATCCGCCGAATGGAGATCCAGCGGGCAGGGGTTGCAATGGTGAAACCGATGCCGTTGCCGGCACGCCGGGCAGGGCGGTGAAGAACTCCGCTGCCATTCGCGCCAGCAGCGTGGGGTCGGGAAGACCGGCGAAGGCTTCCGCCTGCGGCAGGCTTGTGCCCCAGTTGCCCGCTACGCCCGAGGCTGCGCCGTTCTTCGGCGCATCACTTGTACTCATGATATTGTCCGACCTCGACGTTCTCGAGCAGCGCGATAGCATCGTCGGTGAGCACGGCGGCAGAGCAGTACAGGGAGATCAAATAAGATGCCAGCGACTTGCTGCTGATCCCCATGAAGCGCACCGACAAGCCGGGGCTCTGTTCGCCCTGCAGTCCGGGCTGAAACAGTCCGATCACTCCCTGCTTCCTTTCGCCGACGCGCAGAAGAAGGATCTTGGTCTTGCCGTCCCGGCTGCGGACGTTGATCTTGTCGGTGGGGATGAGAGGAATCCCGCGCCAGGTCAGAAATGGATTGCCGAACAGGGTCACAGTTGGGGGAGGCACGCCCCGGCGGGTGCATTCCCGGCCGAACGCGGCGATGGCTCGCGGGTGGGCGAGGAAGAAGGAAGGCTCCTTCCATACCTTGGTGAGCAGTTCGTCGAGATCATCCGGAGTAGGGGCGCCTTTGCGAGTCTGAATTTTCTGAGAATCGGGGACGTTATTCAGAAATCCGTAGTCCGCATTGTTGACCAGTTCGTATTCCTGCTTCTCCTTCACGCTCTCTATGAGCAGGCGCAGTTGCTCGCGGACCTGGTCGTAGGGACTGCTGAAAATATCGGAGACGCGAGTGTGCACGTTGAGGATGGCGTTGATGCTGCTCAGCCGGTACTCGCGTGGTTTCTCCAGGTAATCGACGTAAGTCGCCGCCAAGGCGGATTCGTCGATGTGGCCACATGTGACCTCGATGGCCTTGTCCTCAGCCACGCGGTTGAGGCGAAACGTGCCAGCTTCGAGGGGTTTCCAGTCCAAAAGTCGAACCAGCCAACGGGGAGTGATGGCGCCATACTGCGGTGGGGTTTTGGTGACATCGGCAAGTTGAAATGCAGCCTGTTCGCCCAGGGACAGGCGAGTAACGGTTTCAGGCACTAGAGCGTCTCCTTTTGCAAGTGAGTTGTTCGGGATTGTAGTACAGGAGGATAAAAGAGAATAGGCAGCAGAAATGAGGCAATTTCCGGAGTTACCAATGAGCCGGATTGTCTAACGTCGAACCCGTGAAGACGGAATTGCGGACGCTGCGGGGGCCAGGCTTTCGACTTTGAGCGACGAGGATGCTCACTAGTATTTGCGGACCTTGCGATCCACGCGATCTGACCAGGCATGAATGCCGCCGCTCAGGTTCTTTACCTTCTTGAAACCGGCTTGGCGAAGGATTAGCACCGCCTGCGCTCCGCGTGGCCCCATCTTGCAGAGAACCACGATCTCGCGCCTGGCGTCGAGCTCGTGCAGGCGCTTGGGTAGTTCGGGCAGGGGAATCAGGTGACCGCCGATGTTGGAGATCTCGTATTCGTGCTCATCACGAACATCGAGCAGAAAAAGCTTTTCGCCGGCGTCAAGGCGGAGCTTGAGTTCTTCGGCTTGGATCTCTGGAACATTCATTTTGGGCCTCCCTCGGATGGCACCCTGACGGCTGCAGTTTCGGGCGCCAAAAACAAATCCGCCGCTCGGATCGTCTCCGGCGGCGGATTGAACTTGGTCTGACTTGATCTAGTTCATGAACCGGGCGCCGGTGCCTGGGACGCACACATGTGCATCGCAGGACAACAACAGGCATTGGCGCAGCAAGCGTTCATAACCAGTAGCAATCTATGCCTGCCGCGAGGAGGTGTCAAACCCCTCAATGGCAGTAGTCAGACGGGTTACACCCTTTCATAGATTCCACTCTGCAGGCTGCGTCGCGCTTTTTTTGAGGAACTCGGAGAACCCGCCGTACATGTTCGCCTGACTTGGCGCTCTCGGGCAGCTTTTGGTAACATAAAGTTGCCAAAGTTCTTGCCGGAAATAGATTGGAGCGACGCATTCCACAGGCAAGAGACACGTATTGGAAGGGCATAGCGTGCCTGTGCCTGGTGCTGACGTTGTGCTCAGCCGTGGCCTTTGTTGCGCACCACCATTCCAGCGCAACAGCGGACTCAAGATGCACGGTTTGCGTCGCGGCTCATTCTGCCTCGCCGATACCCGGTTTCATCCTGTTCCAGGCAAGCTTCGTTCCTATCTCCAACTCGCGGGCAGAGACGGTTTCCGCCAAGCAGCGCCTCATCGCCTTCGCACTCAGCGTGCGCCCGCCTCCTCAAGCCTAGGTCTCAGAAGAATCGCCACTGATATTTGATTCGTTCTGCAGTCCTAATTCTTTGGGAGGATTCATGCTGCTTGCATACAAGACGTTGTGGTGCTTGGCGTTCTTAATAAGTCTCGTTTGGGGATTCGCGGTCACTGGCTACGCGCAGTCAGGCGGAAGCTCAACTTCAGTAACAGGCACGGTGCTGGACCCTTCGGGCGCAGTTGTGCCCGGTGCGGTTGTAGAGATTCGTAACCCTGTCAGCGGCTTTGAACGCACCACCAATACCGATGCCGCGGGAAAATTCACTATCCCCAACGTCCCCTTCAATCCTTATCACGTCACGGTCACCGGTCGTGGATTCGCTCCTTATGCGCGGGACGTGGATGTTCGATCCACGGTGCCCGTGAATCTCAGTATTCAGTTGGCGGTGGAAGCCACAGCTACCAGCGTGACGGTGGAAGCCTCTGCGGAAGATCTGCTGGAGAACACGGCGTCGTTTCACACCGACGTGGATCGTGCATTGTTCGACAAGCTCCCACTGGAGAGCCAGTCGTCATCGGTTAGTTCGCTGGTAACGCTCGCAACCCCGGGAATCGCGGCCGATTCCAACGGCTTGTTTCATGGCGTTGGCGATCACGCGGAGAATTCCTTCTCCGTTGATGGCCAGCCCATTACCGATCAACAGAGCAAGGTCTTTTCCAACCAGATTCCCCTGGATTCGATCGAGTCGATGGAAGTCTTCGCCGGCGCACCTCCGGCTGAATTCGGCGACAAGACCAGCGTAGTTATCAATGTCACCACGCGCTCGGGCCAGGGGGTTACCAAGCCGCATGGCAGCGTCACGGCGTCGTATGGATCTTTTGGCACCGCCAATGGCGGATTCAATCTCGCCTATGGCGGACAGAACTGGGGAAACTTCATCTCCGTCAACGGTCTCAACAGCGGCCGCTTCCTTGATCCCCCTGAGTTCCGCGTATTTCATGCCAAGGGGAACGAGGAGAATATTTTTGACCGCGTGGATTACCAGCTGAATGACGCAAATAGCCTTCACTTCAACCTGGGCTTCACGCGCTCCTGGTTCCAGACGCCGAATTCGTATGACGCTCAAAACGCCACCGCATGGAATGGACTGGTGGTCGACAATGGCGGACTTGGTCCTGATGGTATTCCTGTCGGCCCTACGGATCAGCGCTCGCAGATCAAGACCTTCAATATCGCACCTTCCTGGACGCACATTATCAGCCCAACCACGGTTTTCACTCTCGGGGGCTACGTGCGGCGTGACCAATACAACTACTATCCCAGCAACAATCCCTTTGCCGATCTCGCCCCCGCAGGCCTGCAGGAAGAGTCAGTCAGGCAGGACCGCACCCTCACCAATGCCGGACTTCGCACCAACATTTCCTATGTGAAGGGTATCCACAACCTGAAGGTGGGAGCTACTTACGAACAGACCTTCCTCACCGAGAATGATCACCTGGGCATCGTCGACCCTAATTTCATCAGCGGGTTGGTCGATGCCAATGGCAACTCCTGCGTAGATGCAAGTGGCAATCCGATCGCGCCGCCGTGCACCATCCTGGCTCCCTTTGATCTGACGCGGGGAGGATCTCTGTTCTCGTTTCACGGGCACACCGACGTCAAGGAGCTCGCCTTGTACCTGCAGGACACGATCACGAAGGGGAGCTGGTCGTTTAATCTCGGGCTGCGTGGCGATTTCTACAACGGCCTTTCCACTCACAATGAAGCCGAGCCGCGCCTGGGCATCGCCTACAACATCAAAAAGACCAATACCGTGCTGCGCGCTTCCTATGGTCGCATTCTGGAGACGCCGTTCAACGAAAACCTGGTGCTTTCCAGCATTGGCTGTGCGTCTCCGGTGCTGAATCCGCTGCTTGGTTGCTTCGCGCAAGGTGAGGTAACCCCGATCAGTCCGGGGTGGCGCAACGAGTTCCACACCGGCATCGAACAAGCCTTCGGCAAGTATCTCGTGGCTTCCGTCGAGTACATCTGGAAGTACACGCACAACGCGTACGACTTCAGCGTTCTGGGCAACACCCCGGTTACCTTTCCCATTGCCTGGCAGCGCTCGAAGATTCCAGGAGTTGCTGGCCGAGTGAGCGTGCCTAACTTTCACGGATTTACAGCGCTGGTGGTTTTCTCCAGTGTGGCAGCACGTTTCTTCAATCCCCAGGTGGGCGGAGCGGGTGCCGTTCCCGCGGCCGGAGCGCCTACTGGGGTCTTCCGTATCGACCACGACGAGCGGTTTAATCAGACGACCCACCTGCAATACCAGCCGTGGAAGAGCGGACCCTGGGTGGGCTTCAACTGGCGCTACGACAGCGGTCTGGTAGCCGGTGCTGTCCCGTGCGCCGGCGGTAACTGCGCCAACGGGCCAGCCGGAAGCGACAGCGTGGTGGACGCATCCATCATCAGCCCCAACCAGCAATTCCAGGCGGGGCTGTTCTGCGGATCCGTCCGCGCCACGCCGGCCACACCCATCAGCTCGAGCCTGGGTCCGAATCTCTGCCCGGCGGGACAATATGGCTCGACCCTCATACAGATACCGGCTCCCGGAACCGAAGACGACGATCACAATCCTCCGCGTATCGCCGCCCGTCATCTATTCGACCTTGCGATCGGCCATGACAACATCTTTCACGGCGATCGTTTCAAGTGGAGCGTGCAATTCAACGTCATTAACCTGACTAACAAGGTAGCGCTCTACAATTTCCTCTCAACGTTTAGCGGCACGCACTACGTTACGCCGCGGACCTACACCGCCCAGCTGGGCTTTCACTTCTGAGGCATCGCCGGCGAGGGGGGCGCAAGGCACGAACCCGGCGCCCTCCTGATTCTCTGGCCTGCTTGTGGAAAGCCTCGGCCATCACTTCGCGGGCTTGCGGGCCGCAATCAGCACCACGGGTATGGTCGTCGTCAGGCCGTGCGGGCGAGCTGCTTCATCGATCCTGTTTCTGAGAGTTTCGAAAACCGGCGGCCGTTCCTCCTCCGGGATCACCGCCGCCCATCCCGCGAGAAACCCTACCCTTGTGAGCGGATGCCGGAACAGCGCGGCGGAATCGGCATACCATAACTTCATCTCGTCGCACACTGTCCGTGTTGGCTCGAATCCGGCCTCACAGAGCCACTGATGGATGCGTGTCACGCTGGTCCGATGCTCCTCGTTGGCGGTGAGCGCCGCTTGATGCTGCCGCCAGCGCGAATCGCGGAGCACGGCGCGGAAGAGCTCATAGAATTCCCGCATATGCCCCTGGGGATTAGTGGTGAGCAGCAGTTCACCCCCCGGCTTCAGCACTCGTGCGCACTCCTTGAGAACCGCGATCGGTTCCTTGAAGTTGTTAAGACCGAGATTGGAAACCACCAGATCGAAGGCGGAGTCCGCGAAGGACAGGTTTGCCGCGTCGCCCTGATAAAGCTCCACCCAATCCAGCTGATAGAAGCCGGCTTTGAAGCGAGCCCGCTGCAGGGCCTCTTCCCAGCAGTCGACTCCCACGACACGGGAATGTGGCCCCAGGCGGGACGCAATCTCAAGCACGGGGAATCCGGTGCCGCAGGCGACGTCCAGGACAGTCATGCCTCCCCGCAAAGGCAGTTCGCGCAACAGGAGCCAGCCGAAAGCGGACGACCAGAGGGAGAGCTCATCGAAGGCGGAGGGCAGGCGAGAATCGGTGATATCGATGGGTGCAATCCAATCCATAGCTGTGTGTCCTTGAGCTGACGATGTTAGCCGATGGCGAGATCGGCTTTCGTGCCGAATGCGACCGGCTGGCTGCGAGCGATTCAACCTGAGTGGTGCGATGGGCATGTTGGTGCGCGAGGCGGTGAATTCGCAGTCCCGACATGAATTCTGAGTCCGGAGAACGCGCAAGGTCGGCACTGGAGGTAACCATTCAGGGCCTCCGCCACGAAGCCCAAGCGCCGCGTTCAGGCTACGATCGCGATCATCCCCAGAATGTGACCCCCGACAGCTGGGTCGCCGCTGATCCCTACCTGGGCTACGGCGGATTGGCGATCGATACCCTTGGTGAAGATACGCCAGGCTATCTCCTGCGGGATGGTGGTTTCCGAGATCGTGTCCCCTGCTGGGGTGGGCAACAGCCGCCAGCCGGCGTCTTCGCGGTTGAGGTACCAATCGCCGCCGCAGTCACCGGAGATGTGGAACTGGGCGAGCGAGCCCGTTCGGGCAGGCACGCTCCGGTAGGCATAAGGCAGCGCCCGCATGAAGCAGTCGAGGACGGGGTAGTAGAACTCACGCACCATGATTCCGGGTCTGCCCACGGCCAGCCGAATCTGTTGCTGGTGATGCCAGTGCTCGGTGAATTCGCGGGCGGTGTCAAACCAGTTGAGTGACGTTGTCTCACCCGCCCAACTGACCGCGAATCGCGCCTGGGCCATGGGATCGAGCGATTCGTGATACCGGCTGCTTTCGCGGGATGCCACTTCCATCAGGCTGATGAGCACCGCCGGGCTCAGGCGGCGAAAGAAGCCTACGCCCTCGCGGTTCATTTCGTTGACGAAGGCGGCGAGGTCAGCAGCAGAGCGGATCGAGGGCGTAGCCGCCGCCCAGCCGTCGCGAGCCAGGGAGAGCTTGCGCAGGGCAGTATCGAGCAAGTGCGCGGCTACCTCTTTCACCTTCCATTGCGGCGAGATGGTCTGCGTCTCCCATTCCGCAGGAGAGAGCGCGCGAAGCAGCTCCAGCAGCTTGGTTTCAAGGGGAGAAAACAAGTGGGCGGTGAGGATGGGAGGCAATTGCCTGTCCATGGGGGCATTGTAGCGGAGGGAGTGGGCGGCGAGCCCCGATGCCGGCAGTGCACAATTTCGGTCAGGACCTGGTAGCGGATACCTGGGAGCTCAAGCTGTAAACGTTAATCCCAGGGCCAGACGGCGAATAGGGAATGGGCGATTATGTCCTGGCTCAAGGCGGAGGGCGTCAGCGGGCAGCAAGAACGGCTCGCACCTGCGGCTGCAGCAGATGCCAGATCACCCAGATCCAATTCACGACGGCAAGCACGGTCACGCCCGCAGGACGAAGCATGCGTCCTCCCTGCTCAAGACTCCACGGAACTGCGTCCAAATCCTAACGGTGGCCACAAGAAGCGGCAACGTCTCAATTTATCTCCGTCGTGCAGAGCGGTGGGCAGGCCCGTATAATCAGGGGATTCCAAGCCATGCCGGTCTTTCTAGACCAGATCGTAAGCGCCGCCCGCGAACGGGTCGCTGAGGCCAAGAAGGCGACGGACCTGAAGACGCTGGAGCGCGATGCCGCCAGCCACACCCCGCGCGGGTTCGGGAAAGCTCTGCGGACCGCGGCGGAAACGGGCCCGGCGGTGATTGCGGAGTTGAAGAAGGCTTCTCCGTCGCGGGGAGTAATTCGCGCCAGCTTTCATCCCGCTGGGCTGGCCAGCGAGTTGTTCGATCATGGCGCGGCCGCGCTTTCGGTGCTGACCGAGGAGCAGTTTTTCCAGGGCTCGCTCGACTACCTGCGCGAGGCCTCGCAGGCAGTGCCGCTGCCATGCTTGCGC
>DATHDM010000027.1:0-7897 GCA_035319065.1 Terriglobales bacterium | reverse complement strand
AGGAGATGCTGCTCGACGAGGAGCAGAAGATCGCGCGCCCGCGACAGGTATGGACGGGACACGAGGTGCGCCACTTCGTTCCTCTCACCCGGCGCGCTGTGGCCGCCGCACCTCTGCCCTGACCAGTTGCACCCATGCCGGGGTCGTAAGCGCTGTTCGGCGCGTGTGCAGGGTTTTGGTCAACAAGGGCTCGCATTCTTGAGGGTCTATGACAGGTCCCGCCAAAGAGCTACGCGCTGACTCTCAGGCATTTCGCCAGGCTCTGCTGCAGAGTGAACGGCTGCGCATTCGTATCGTGCTTGCTGCCATTGCAGCCGCCTTTGCGGCACGGAGCCTGCGCACTGCGATCTTCTTCACTCGGGAAAATCTGCAGTTGTGGCTGATCACCTGCCTGTTTATCGCGATCTTTGCAGTCTATGAGCTGCTGATGCTGCGCGCGGTCAGTCGTTCGATTCAGGGTGGTCGCGAGCTGCCGCGCGCTGCCTGGATCGCGAACATCGTGATCGAAACCTGCATACCGGCCCTGGCCCTGGTGCTCATCACCAGCGCATCCATTGAAGCCGCGTACAGACCTCTCGCGAACCCGGCGGTGCTCCTGTATTTCCTGTTCATCATTCTCTCGACCCTGCGTCTAGATCCCACGGCCTGCAGAATCTCCGGAATTGTGGCAGCGGTGAGTTACCTGTTGGCGGCTGGCTATCTTGGCTGGGCGCCCAGCCTGGGTGGTGACGCATCCATGCTGTCCCCGCAGCGGACGGTGCCTGCCTTCGCGCTTTCGCTTGTCATCGGCGGCTTCGTCGCCGGCGCCGTGGCGGCCGAGATCCGCAAACAGGTGGAGGCCGCCCTTCGCGAAGCGGAAATGAAACGCCAGTTGGAACGACTGGAGCGCGATCTGGAAATCGCCCGCTCCATCCAGCAATCTCTGCTTCCGACCAGCACACCCCAGGTGGAAGGTTTTGAAATCGCAGGCTGGAATCAGCCCGCAGATCAGACTGGCGGAGATTATTACGACTGGCAGATTCTTCCCGACGGGAAGTTGCTGGCCATCATTGCGGATGTTACCGGCCACGGGATCGGACCCGCGCTGCTGGCGGCCGTGTGCCGCGCCTATGCGCGAGCAATCTTCACCCCGGAATCTGGGCTGAAGGAGGCGATGGAGCGCATCAACGCAGCCCTCTCGAAGGATATTGGCCCAGGGCGATTTGTGACCTTTGTGGCGGTGATCTGCACTCCGGGGAGCCCACGTGTAGAACTGCTTTCCGCCGGGCATGGACCCCTGTTCACCTACTGGTTGCGGGACGATCGCTTCGATGAGATGTCCGCCCAGGGTTTGCCGCTCGGCATGATGCCCGATTTCTTCTCCGAGCCTCCCAAGGTCCTGGAGTTCGACTCGGGCGACCTGCTGGTGCTGGCCACCGACGGCTTCTTCGAATGGGCCGACGCCAACGACGAGCAATTTGGGGTGAAGAGATTGGAAGATACGGTGCGCGCGTCAAGGGAGAAACCACCGGCGGAAATCATATCCGCCCTCCACAAGGCCGTAATTGATTTTTCTGGCGGCACCAAACAAAGCGACGACCTTACGGCCGTGGTCATAAAAAAGAAATAAGAGAAGGTAGCGGACAATTCCGCGGTCCGTGGAGCGCGCCTGCGATGTTCCCCTGGAAGGGCGCAGCTTCGCCTGCAGATCGGCGGCGAAACGACCGACTTCGGGCTGCTCGTCATGAACGAGAAAGACGCCAACTCCGTCATGTCGAGCAAGGTCAAGTTGGGAGCGGACGCCTCGGCAGCCGCGCGCCCAGAACCACCTCGTGATCTCGTCAGCCAAGCGGATAAACAGACCCATTGGTGCTATGGTTTCTCTGAGCTCAGCCGCGGGATGAAAACCCTCCGCAATTCGCGCGACAAGAACGAGCTTTTCCAGCGACTACAGGCCGTCCATCCTGACAGCCGGCGGCGCTGGGGCAGCATGTCCGCGCGTCAGATGGTGTGCCACCTGTCGGACGGATTCCGCATGTACATGAACCTGAAGCCGGTGCAGCAGGTTCCCTTCCACGCCCGTGGCCTGGTGAGGTTTGTGGCGCTGTACGTCCCGATTCCGTGGCCGCACGGGTTCCGCACCGTGCCAGAGTTGGATCAGCAGGTCGGCGGCACGCCACCGGTGGAGTTCTACAAGGACGTCGAGGATTTAGGCGGACTTGTCGAGCGGTTCATACGGCAACCTCGGGACTTTACCTGGCAGGCTCATCCCCAGTTTGGCGAGTTGTCAGAAAAGGAGTGGATGCGCCTGGGATATCTGCACATGGACCATCACCTGCGGCAGTTTGGCGCATAGCGACAGGACCGGAGTCGCATTCGTGGCAAGCGTGGCCCGCCGACCACGGGACCGGTCATGCGATGCTCGATCCGGCCTTAATCGAAGGATGCCAGCGCCGCCTGGGGATCTTGAAACACCTCGAACTGGTTCAGCAGACCGATCAGCCGTAGCGACTGGATGGCGAACTTCGACGGGTTCAGCAGTTTCACCGAACCGCCCTGCTTTCTGGCCGAGGTCAGTGAATTAACCAGCAGCCCGATGCCGCTGGAGTCGATCAAGGGGACCTCCTCCAGATCCACCAGCAAGCGGGTGTTGCCGGACTTGAGCAACTCGTCAACCGTGGCGCGGAGCCGATCCACCGGTTCGCCCAGATTCAGGCGGCCCCGAAGCTTGATGACCCTGATTTGTGCCTGGTTGCGAACATCAATCTCCACGTGGCGCTCCCTGGCCGCAGAAAGCGGCCGCGGAAACCTCTATTTTCAATCTCTTACATTGACACTCCTAATTCAGCCTGTTAGAGTGCCCGCTCAACTTAGAGAAACGCTTGAAAATTTGCAAGCGGAAGCTATTCTCCCCAGGATCCGCCGCTTTTTGAGGCCATCCGCATGGCGACCCAGAGTTCTGGAGTGGCGACTGACCTCGCCACTTTTTGCACACGCTTGCTGGAAGAGCGGGAGATCTCGGCTCGCTCTCGCGTGGTAGCGCTGGCTCTGGCCGATTTGTTGGCCGGCACCGCCGTCAATATCTATCTATTCACCAGCCTTGAGGACCGCCAGGCGTGGATCTTGCGCGCCGCGGTGGGAGAGTCGTCTGCGGCCGATGCCAGCATACCCGCGGAGGCTGGAACCCTGGGATCCCTGCTGCGCGCAAGGACGCCGCTCGTTTTCTCCGCCAGAAGTCTGGCGCGCGAGGACTACGCCCACCTCAACGTGCGGCGCACCCTGAAGTCACTGGGCTATCTTCCACTGCTCAGAAAAAGCTCGCTGGTCGGGGCCGCCGAGCTGTTGAGCTTCGAGACGGAATTGACGGAATCGACCCTCACTTCCCTGCTTCCCATGGCGGGCTTAGCCGCGAGCGGTCTGGCTTCGGCCATGGCGTACGAAGAAGAACGCCACAATTCACTGACCTCTATCAACCGCCTCACCCAGCTCTATGACCTGGAGAAGGTCTTCAGCTCCACGCTGGAGATGGACCAGCTGCTGCCCATCGTGGGCTCCAAGTTCCGGGAGGTGCTGGAGTGCCAGGGCATCAACATCTGGCTCATCCAGCCTGATCAGACCTTGCTGTTGATGCACAAGTCGGGAGCGGATCCCACCGTGGCCGAAGGCCTGGTGCAGGGACCCGGCGAGGGGATTGCGGGAGATGTCTCCGACAGCGGAGAGCCGGTCTTGATCAGCTCGCCGGACGACGAGCGCCTGGTGAAGCGCAACCAACCGGTGGGAAAGCGCGCGATCTCCTCACTGATGGCCGCAGGGCTGATCGACAAGGGCGCTCTGGTGGGCGTGATCGAGGCGGTCAACAAAAATGATGGCGCCCCCTTTCACGAAGACGACGAGTTCGCCTTAACCAGCCTGACGGATACGGCGACAGTTGCCCTGCACAACGCCAGCCTGCTGATGGCGGAGCGGAAGGTTGAAATCCTGGAAGGGCTGGTGAAGACCAGCGGCGAGATTACCTCCACGCTTGACCTGGATCGCGTTCTCCAGGCGGTGGTGAACGGACCTGCGGCGGTCATTCCCTACGAGCGCGCCGCCATTGCCATGGAGCAGCGCGGCCGTCTTCAGTTGAAGGCCATTTCGGGCATGGCCCAGGTCGATCACGCCGATCAGCGCCTGGAAAGCCTGCTGCAATGGGCCTCGATTGCGAAACAGCCCATTCTCATCCGCCAGCGCGGTGAACAGATCGACAGCGACCGAGAGGAAACCCGCGCCAAGTTCCACCACTACTTTGCCGAGACTGGAATGCGGGCCTGGCACGCGGTGCCGCTTGCCGACGAGGAAGGGCGGGTCGGCATCCTGTCCTTCGAGAGCAGCGACCCGGATTTCCTGACAGAGGCGCACCTGGAGATGATCAAGATTCTCTCCAGCCAGGCCACCGTCGCATTACGCAATGCTTCGCTCTACCGGGAAGTTCCTTTCATCGACGTGCTGCACCCGCTACTGCGAAAGAAGCAGCGGTTCATGGCTCTGGAGAAGCACCGCCGCGCGGCGCTTCTGGCAGCCGCGTCCCTCCTCGTCCTGTTCCTGCTGATCTTCCCTCTGCCGCTGCGGGTGGCCGGCGACGCGGTGGTGGCTCCGGCCCACTCTTCGCAAGTGGGCGCCGAGATCGAGGGTGTGGTGCAGCGCGTCAACGTGCGCGAGGGGGACAAGGTGCAGAAGGGCACCGTGCTTGCCAATTTGGAGGACTGGGACTACCGCTCTGCGCTGGCCGCCGCGCAGGCCAGGTACGCCATCGCGGTTTCGCAGATGGATCGGGCTTTGGCTGCGAACGACGGCACGGAGGCCGGCATACAGCGGGCGCAGGCCGATTACTGGGGGGCGGAAGTTGCCCGTGCCCGCGAACGGCTGGACAAGACGGTGATTCGATCGCCCATCGATGGCGTGGTCGCTACTCCCCACGTCGAAAACCTGACGGGCAAGAAATTGAAATTCGGGGACATGTTTGCCGAGATCGTGGACAACTCGCAGGCGCTGGTCGATGTGGCCATCGACGAGCACGATGTAGCGCGGGTCCACCCCGGGGAGAAAGGCGCAATCAAACTCGATGGTTTCCCCACTCGCACCTCCCGCGGGGAGGTGGTGGTGGTCAGCCCAAAGAGCCACCTGAAGGGTGATGACCGAGTCTTCTACGCCCGCGTCCGCGTCCCCAATGAAGATGGCTCGCTGCGGACCGGCATGGAGGGGAGGGGCAAGATCAGTACCGGCTGGCGGCCTGCCGGCATGGTGCTGTTTCGCCGACCTGCGATGTGGATCTGGGGAAAACTCTGGTCCTGGTTTGGATGGTAGGAGAAGTTGGTTATGAAGAATGCGATGATGCTGGGCCTGGCAATTGTCCTTCTACTGGCCGCGGTTGCTTGCAGCGATTCCCGGGAGGCAAGCAGCGGCCCGGCGGTAACGGCAGCGCGCGCGGAGGTAGTGCCCGCTTCCGTCTCCTCTCCCGCTGCCAGTCCTTTTGTGGCTTCCGGACCCATCGTGGTGGAGAACCAGGTGGATGTGGCGGCGCAGCGGGAGGGCGTAGTAGCAAAGATTCTCGCCGAACCAGGAGCGGCGGTGAAGAAGGGGCAACTGCTGGCCTTGCTCGACGACCGCCAGGTGGCGGCTGACCTGGATGCCGCGCGAGCCAAGACGCGCAGCATCGAGGCCGATCTCAAGAACTGGGAAGCCGAAGCCAAGGTCCTGCAATCCGATTATGAACGCGCCCAGAAAATGTGGGATGCCGGCCTGATCACCAAGGAGCAGCTCGAACATGCCCGCTACAAAGCCGAATCGGACCAGTGGGACGTGAAGCGGGTGCAGCAGCTCTTGATCAACGCGCAGGGGACGGAGCACTCCCTCGAGCTGGAGCTGGAGAAGACACGCATTGCAGCGCCGTTCGACGGCATGGTTGCCCGGCGCTACGTTCGCGTGGGCCAGGCCGTGACCCGCAACGAGCGGCTGTTCTGGGTTACGGCCACCAGCCCGATCCGCGTCCGCTTCACCTTGCCGGAGAGGTTTCTGGGGCATATCAGGAGTGGCAGCATGGTCTCGGTGACGGCAGCAGAGGGCGCTGAAGACCACCACTATCCCGCGAAGGTGATCGAGGTCAGTCCGGTGGTAGATCCTGCCAGCGACACCATCGAAGTTCTGGCCCAACTGGTGGGAGAGAGCGGCAACCTTCGCCCCGGAATGCGCGCCAATATCCACCTCGATAACGTGCGATGAACATCATCGAAGCCCTCGATGCGGCGCTTCCCGAGCTGCCGGAAACCATAGCACGTCGCACTCTGCCGAAGCTCGATCCCCGCGTTATCTCCAAAGAACATGTGGAGCAAGGACAGGCCGTGGTGTTGGCCAAGATGCCGGGCAGCGAGAACTTCGTGCGCCTGCCGATTTTCCAATGGCAGCTCCTGCAATTGTTCAACGGAGAACGATCCATAGCCGAGGTGGCGCGGCTCTCCGCCGGCCAGACCGGAGTGGAGTTCAGTGAAGACGAGGTGCAGGAGTTCGTCAGCTTCCTGCAGTACAATACCGATCTTTTCTACAAGACGGCTCTGGAAAAAAACATCACCCTGCAGCAGAAGCTGAAAAGCCGCCGGCAAAGACGCCGGCGTTTTCGCTTCAAAGACATCGCTGACATACAGATCCACGAGTGGCCGCATGCCGACGACTACATCGACCGCCTGTATCCCTACGTGAAGTTCATGTGGACGAACTGGTTTCTGGCGCTGAGCCTGGTGATGTTCGCGGTCATGTTCTGGATGTGGGCGGATCGCTTTGGGGAGATCTGGAGAGACAGCTTTCAGTTCTACAACTTCACCAGCAAGTCGTTCGCCGACCTGGTGGAGTTCTGGTTTCTTTTTGGCGCCATGGCCTTTTTTCACGAGTCCTTCCACGGGCTCACCTGCAAACACTTTGGCGGGAATGTGGAAAAGATGGGCTTCATGCTGATGTACTTCGCGCCCACCTTCTTCTGCGACGTGACCCAGATCTGGATCTACGGCGGGCGCAAGGCCCGCATGGCCACGGTAGCGGCGGGACTTTGGGGCGACCTGATCATCTGCTTTTTCGCCACCGTGCTGTGGTGGGCGACCGCCCCGGGGATGTGGGCCCACGATCTTGCCTACAAGGTGATGATGGTCACCGGAATCGGCGTGACCCTCCTCAATCTGAATCCCCTGATCAAGATCGACGGCTACTACCTGTTCTCGGAGGCTATCTCCGAGGTTGACCTGAAGGAGCGCTCGACTGCTTACCTCTCGGGCTGGATTCGCAAGCACATCTTCGGTCTGCCGGTGGAGATCGAGTACGTGGCGCGCCGCCGGCGCGCCTTCTACATGATCTATGCCTTTCTCTCGGGTCTGTATGGCTATGTGTTGCTATTTGTAGTGGTGGCGTTCACCTATCATGTTCTGCGCTCCTACACCCCGGAGTGGGCTTTCCTTCCTGCGGGAATCCTGGCTTTCCTGGTCTACAAGTCTCGCCTGCGAACTTTCGGGAGATTTATGAAAGTCGTTTACCTGGACAAGAAAGAGCGCGTTCTCAACTGGTTCACGCCCGTGCGCAGCGCCGCTGTGGCTGCGCTCGTCCTGGTTGTTCTGTTTCTGCCGGTGTGGCCCGACTTCGTGGAAGGCCCCTTCGTGCTGGAACCGCAGCATCGCGCCGTGCTGAGGGCAGCGGTGCGAGGAGCAGTCACCGAAGTCTATGCGGACGAGGGCGACCAGGTCGCCCCTGGCTCGCCTCTGCTGCGCATGCGGAACTTTGATCTGGAGTCGGAAGCAGCCCGCGCCCGCGCCGACCTGCAGGTGGCTTCCTCGCGCGCCACGCAGAGCCAATTGCTCTATGCCGGCTTCGGGGCAGCGGAGCAGGAGCGGCAGCGGCTGGT
>DATHDM010000026.1:0-16847 GCA_035319065.1 Terriglobales bacterium | reverse complement strand
AACTGATCCAGGTTGCGCGCCGCAGCGAACGTGGCGTAGGTTCCCAGCACCGGGAGCTTCCCTTCCTTGGCCAGCCCCGCCGCTGCCGCCGTCGCCGACTGCTCCGCGATGCCCATGCTGATCCAGCGCTTCTTGCGGTCGGGCTTGCTGGTGTAGAACTCGCTGATCGTGATCGAACCGGAGATGTCCAGCCCCAGGCACACGATGCGCTCATCGTCGCCGTTCTCCGCCAACGATTGCCCGAACCCCATGCGCGTCGGCTTCATCGCCGCTTTCATCCGCGCGTCGCCGTTCCACCAGTAGTTGCGGCTGAATTTCGGCATCTTGGCGTCGAGCCTCTTCTCTACTTCGGCCTGGTAGGCTTTGGCGTGCTCCAGCAGTTGCTGCACCGGAATTTTTCCTGCCAGGCCCAGCTCCGCCAATCCACGATCCATCTCCTCCTGGTTAGGCGCCTTCCCATGCCAGCCGGCCACATTCTCCATGAAACTGACGCCCTTCCCCTTTACCGTCTCGGCCACGATCAGGAAGGGCTTGCTGCTGCCGCGGTTGGCTTTCCCTTTTTCCAGGGCCTCCACCACCTGCTCCATGTCGTGACCCACGATGCGCACTACGTTCCAGCCAAACGCCCGATATTTGTCCTCAATGGGATCGATATTCATCACCTCGCAGACCGCACCATCAATCTGCAGGCCGTTGTAATCGATGATGCCGACCAGGTTGTCCAGCTTGAAGTGCGCCGCCTCCATCGCCGCCTCCCAGATCTGGCCCTCCTGCTGCTCGCCATCGCCCATGATGCAAAAAGTCGTATGTTGCTTGCCGTTCAGTTTGGCGGCGACCGCCACCCCCACGGCGATGCTCAATCCCTGCCCCAACGAACCGCTGGAAACCTCTGCCCCGGGAAACTTGAGCCAGTGCGGATGTCCCTGGAACGCCGACGAGAGCTTGCGCAGATACATCACGTCGTCCAGACTGCAGGCGCCGGCAAACGCCAGGCCAAGATAAAGGCTCGGCGCCTTGTGACCCGTTGACCAGATGATGCGATCGCGGTCCTCCCAAAGCGGGTTCTTCGGATCCAGGTTCGCCACCTTGAGATAGAGACCTGCGGTAATGTCCATGATCGATAGCGTTCCCCCCGCATGCCCCGATCCCGCGGCACACAAGGCGACCAGGTCGTACCCCCGCATCAGGTTCGCCTGCTGTTTCAGTTCGTCGATGGAGTAATCCCGGATGACCTCGCCGGTCTTCGAATCAATCAGAGACATAGGAGTGCCCTCTTGCTCGAGTGCAGAGATTGGTGACTCGGCTTATTTGTAGCCCGGGGAGTCACAACTGTCGTGGGCGGAGATCACAGATGGTTGTGCGTCAGGACTGGCGGGCTCCGCTCTTGAAGGGCCGCGGCTTTCAGCCGCGGGCAAGCTGGTTGAGGGCGGAGGGCTGACCGCCGATTACTGATTACTGACTGCTGGCTGCTGATTGCTGACTGCTCCCTAAAGCTCCAGCTCAGCCCTTACCATGCCTCGCTTGGCATCCTCCCGGATGGCAAATCCCAGCTTGCGGAAGATCGCCTGCATATCCTCATTCTCGGGCAGCATGGCCGCGACCACCTGCACGGCGTTTTCCTTGCGCGCGATCTCGACAATCCGCTTCACCAGTTCGCTGCCCAGCCCCTGGTGCTGGAAATCATCCTCGATCACCACCGTGGCCTCCACAGTTTGCGTGCCATGCAGGCGGCTGGTTCGCGCCACGCCCACGATCTGCGGGGCTCCGCTCGCCGGATCGGTGCGCTCAGCCACCAGCGCCATCTCACGGTCGTAATCGATGAAGCAGATCCTGGTCAGCCGCTCGTGCGCAGTCCGCTGGCTTAGGCCCAGGGGAGTGAAATACCGGAGATAGACGCTGCGCTCCGAGAGCCGCTCGTGAAACTTGATCAGCAGGGGCTCGTCCTCCGGGCGGATGGGACGAAGCACCAGCGCTGCGCCTGTCTTCGTCTTCCACGAACCTACGTACTGATTGGGGTAGGACCGAATTGCCGGCTTGGGCAGGTCCTTGTCGCTCACCTCCCGCCCATACACCACGATGCGCGCGTCCAGGGCCAACAGGCGATCCGGCGAGGCCAGCAGCGGATTGATGTCGATCTCCTTGATCCAGGGCTGCTCGATCACCAGGTTGCTGAAGCGCACCAGCAGCTCCTCCAGCCCGGCCAGGTCCACTGCCTTGCGCCCGCGCACACCTTTCAGCGCGGTGTAGACCTTGGTCTGCTCCATCATCCGCCGCGCCAGCGTGCTGTTCAGCGGAGGCAGCGCCAGCGCACGATCTTTAAACACCTCCACCAGTTGTCCGCCGGCCCCGAACAGGAGCACCGGCCCGAATTGCGAATCGATACTGCTTCCCAGGATCACCTCATAGCCGTCCAGCTTGGCCATCGGCTGCACTGTCACGCCCAGGAAGTGTTCCTCGCCGGCCTTCTCGGTCACGGATTTGCGAATCGACTGGAAGGCTGCCCGCACCGCCTCCGCGGTTCGAAGATTCAGTTGCACCCCGCCGACATCGGTCTTGTGAGTGATGGTTTCTGAATTCAGCTTCAGCACTACCGGAAAGCCAAGCTGCTCGGCAAACTTGACCGCTTCCTCCTCGTTCGCAACTACCTGCGTTGGGACGGTCACAATTCCGTAGGCTGCCAGCACCGACTTCGACTCGAACTCGGTCAGGATGGTCCGGCCCGTGGCACGAACCCGGTCGATGATCTCGCGCGCCCTGGATCGGTCCGGAGCCGCAGCCTCGGCCGCACTCTGCAGGCTGGGCGTTTCGTAAATGCCGCGCAGGTTGTAGCTGTAGCGCCACATGTAGTTGAACATGCGCGACGCCGTATCCGGGAAAGCGAACGTCGGGATTCCCGCCTGGTTCAGAATCTCTTCCCCGGCCGCCACCTCCGCTCCTCCCATCCAGCTCGCCAGCACCGGCTTACCCAGGGAATGGGCGTAGGGCTTCAATTCCTCAGCGATGCGGGTGGGATTCGTCATTCCCTGCGGCGTCAGAATCACCATCATGCCGTCGATGCTGGGATCGCCGGCGGCAATCTCCAGCGACTTGGCGTAGCGCTGCGGCTCGGCATCGCCCAGGATGTCCACCGGGTTGTTGTGGCTCCAGGCCGGCGGAAGGAATTCATCGTAGGCCTTCATGGTGGCCGGTGAGAGTTCTGCCAGCTGGCCGCCGCCCGTTACCAGCGCGTCGGTCGCCAGCACCCCGGGCCCGCCAGCGTTGGTCACGATGCAGAGCTTGGGACCCTGCGGCAGCGGCTGCTTCGCCAGCACCTCCGACATGTAGAACAGATCGGCGATGTTGTACACCCGCAGCACCCCGCTCCGCCGGAAGGCCGCATCCAGAACCTCGTCGCTGCCCGTCATCGAGCCGGTGTGGGACGCAGCCGCTTTGGCCGCCGCCGCCGTGCGTCCCGGCTTGATCACCAGAATCGGCTTGGAAAGCGAGATCTCGCGGGCAGCGGAGAGAAAGCTGCGCGCATCCCCCACTGACTCCATATAAATGATGATGCTCTTGGTGCGCGCATCATTGCCGAAGTAGTCCACCAGGTCGCCCCATCCCACATCCAGCATCGACCCGATGGAAACGAAGGCGCTGAACCCCACATTCTCCCGCAGGCTCCAGTCCAGCACCGCCGTGCACAGCGCCCCGCTCTGGCTGATGAAGGCCACATTCCCCGGCCGCGCCACCGTACGCGCGAAGGTCGCATTGAATCCGGTGATGGGATTCATCACTCCCAGGCAGTTGGGGCCGATGATTCGCATCCTGCCGCCGGCAATCGTCTCCGCAATCTGCCGTTCGAGCGCCTGGCCCTGCTCGCCATGCTCCTTGAAACCGGCCGATATGATAATTGCCGCCGGCACTCCTTCCTGCACACACTCGCGAATCAGGTCGGGAACAGTGGTGGCGGGCGTGGTGATCACCACCAGGTCGGGTCGCTCGGGAAGCTGGCCGACGTCCTTGTAGGCGCGTATGCCCAGAACGTTCTGCCGCTTGGCGTTCACCGGATACACCGTGCCTCCAAACGGCGTACTCAGCAGGTTCCACAGCACCTGCCGCCCTACGCTGCCCTCCCGCTCGGAAGCGCCAATCACGGCCACGCTCTTGGGATTGAAGATGTCGTCCAGCGGGTGGCGCTCCGCCCGCAGCAGATCGTGCGCCGGATCGATCACCAGCTTGCCGCTTGCCCCCAGCCACTTTCCTCCCGGGGTCTTCACGCTTGTTCCCATAAGCTCCACCTTCGCTAAGACAATCTTCGGGCCTCATCTTCTAGATTCACCCCGCCTGGGCAGCCCCACCCATGACGCCCATCACCCTGAAAAGTGACGTTGAACCACCTATTCTCTGCCAAGCCGGGGGCGAGGCCAACCGGTTCTGGGGGCGCGCGCAGCAGTTTTCCATCCGCCCGCGCCCTCCCTCGTCGCCGGGCACTTTCTTGTTTACACTAGATGGTTCCGGCAGTGCGGACCTCCTGCTTGGGAAGTCGCTGAATCACATCGACTTCCAGCGGTTGGAAACTGAGACCCCGCCAGCCTTTCCGGAATCTAGATATTATGGCCTCCAAGATTCAGGAGTTCACGCGGTCGGCTTCCGAGGTTGACCCGCACGATCGCGAACAGGTTTTCGATGCTTTCCGCCGTTGGGGCTATCTCCAGGCCCAGCTTGATCCCCTCGAGCAATATCTGCCCCCCCAGCCGGTTCCCGAACTCGACATTCCCGGCGAGCTCGCTCAGCAAGCGCGCCACTATTACTGCTCCACCATCGCCTCCGAATTCATGCACATCCCGGACTCGTCGCGGCGCCAGTGGATTCAGGAGCGGTTGGAGGCCGAGCCTCCCACTCCCGATCAGCATCAGATTCTCGACCTCCTGCTCAAGGCCGATTTGTTTGAGCAAGTCATTCAATCGCGCTATCTGGGAACCAAGCGCTTCTCGCTGGAAGGCGTAACCGCACTCATTCCATTCCTGTGGGAGGTGATCAACCACGCTGCTGACCGCAACGCCCAGCAGGTAGTGCTGGCCATGAGCCATCGCGGACGCCTCAACGTGATGGTCAACATCATGGGCAAGTCGCCAGTGGATGTTTTCTCCAAGTTCGAAGATGTCGATCCCCGTAGCGTGCTGGGCGGCGGCGACGTGAAGTATCACATCGGAGCGACCGGCGCCTTCCAGGCGGCCAGCGGCAAAAGCGTGAATCTCCACCTGGTCTCCAATCCCAGCCACCTCGAGGCGGTCGATCCTGTGGCCATGGGGCGCACTCGCGCCAAGCAGATCCGCCTCGGCGAGGATGGCGTCGAGAAGGTGCTCCCCGTGATCATGCACGGCGACGCCGCTTTCGCCGGTCAGGGCATTTGGGCCGAAACCCTGAATCTCTCCCTGGTGCCGGGCTTTTCCGTGGGCGGCGGTATTCACGTCATCGTCAACAACCTCATCGGCTTTACTGCCGATCCGCCGGAGTGCAATTCCTCGCGCTTCTCCTCCGATCTGGCCAAGCGGCTCCCCATTCCCATCTTCCACGTCAATGCGGAAGATCCCGAAGCGGTCATCCGCATCGCCGCCCTCGCTCTCGAGTACCGTTACACCTTCAACACCGACGTGTTGGTGGACCTGATTGGCTATCGCCGCCACGGGCACAGCGAGGTCGACGACCCCACCATCACCCAGCCGCTGCGCTATGCCCGCATCAAAGACCACCCGCCGCTCTATCAGATCTACGCGCAGCGCATCGGCGTTGACCCCAAGCCGGAGGCTGATCGCTACCAGGCGCAGCTGGGCGAGCACCAGAAGAAGGCCACCACCGCCAAAAAGATGCCCGTCTTCGCCCAGCTTCCCGAGTACTGGAACAAGTACAAGGGTGGCTGCTTCAAAACCGAATACGAGGTCGAGACCGGCCTGGCCCCCAGTCAGTTGGCCGCCATCGCCGACGCCCTCACCACCTACCCGGCCGACTTCGCTATCCATCCCAAGATCAAGAAGCTGCTCGAGCAGCGCGCGGAGATGGGTCACGGCAAGCGCCCGGTGGACTTCGGCATGGCGGAAGCCCTGGCCTTTGGTTCGCTGCTCGGCGAAGGAACTCCCGTGCGCCTCACCGGCCAGGACAGTCAGCGCGGGACCTTCAACCAGCGGCATAGTGTTCTGGTCAGCACGGTGGATGAGCAGCTCTACGTCCCCCTCTCCCACGTGGCGCCCGGTCAGGCGCGCTTCGAGGTGTATAACTCCATCCTCTCGGAAGCCGGCGTCCTCGGTTTCGAATACGGATATAGCCGCGACTACCCCGAGACTCTGGTTCTCTGGGAAGCGCAGTTTGGCGACTTCGCCAACGGCGCGCAGATCGTAATCGATCAGTTTGTCAGCTCGGGAGAAGACAAGTGGGGATTGCCCACCGGACTCGTTCTTCTCCTGCCGCACGGCTATGAGGGACAGGGGCCGGAGCACTCCAGCGCCCGGATCGAACGCTACCTGCAGCTCGCCGCGCGGGACAACATGCAGATCTGCCAGCCCTCCACCGCCGCGCAATACTTCCATCTTCTTCGCCGGCAGGCAAACCGGGCCTGGCGCAAGCCGCTCATCGTCTTCACGCCCAAGAGCATGCTGCGTCATCCCGACGCAATCTCGCCGCTGAGCGATTTGTCGCGTCCGCGCTTCCTGAATGTTCTTCCCGAAACCGAGGTGCAGCTTCCTCAGCGCCTGCTGGTTTGCACCGGGAAAATTGGCCGCGAACTGCGCGTAGAGCGCAAGAAGCGCAAGGACGATCGCAGCGGCATCATCTTCGTCGAACAGCTCTATCCCTGGCCGGAGGCCGATCTGGCCGCCGAACTCGACCGCCACTCGGCAGCCCGCGAGATTGTCTGGGTGCAGGAGGAGCCGGCCAACATGGGTGCGCTCTGGTATGCGGTGCCGCGGCTGCGGCGCATCGCGCGCGGCCGCCCCGTGCTGACGGTGAAGCGCTCGCCCAGCTCGAGCCCTTCCACCGGATCGGCAAAAGCCCACGAGATGGAGCAGAAGACGCTGATCGATCTGGCTCTCGGAAGCAAGACAAGCTGACCACTTTGCGCAGGCTTGTCATCCGGAGTGGTAGCTTTGCCGGCGCGTGCGCCGAAGGAGATTTTTCAACTGGTTGTCATTACCAGCAGGCGTCACCTGCGAGGATCTGCACTTGGGTTTCTTTGCAGCCGGTTTTTTAGTTTCTCTGGGCATCGTTAAGGGCGGGGTGAGAAACCTTTTCCGAGTCTCGATCGAAGTCCTATTCCGGACCCTAACCGGATGGCGTCGCCTCCGCGTCGCTCTGTGCCTCCCGCTTGTCGTCCTGCTCTGCTTCTCCACCGCCGTTGCCGCCGAACCACCCATTCCGCAGGATTCCGGTTCCGCCGGCCTGCAGCAGGCCTTGCGCAAGCTCCGCACCACTGCCCGCCTGATGCACACCACCGCCCACCCCGACGACGAGGACGGTGGCATGCTGGTCATCGAGACGCGCGCCCGCGGCGCCACCGCCCTGCAGCTCACCGTCACTCGCGGCGAAGGCGGGCAGAATGCCACTGGAGGCGAGTTCGGAGACGCGCTGGGTTTCCTTCGCACCCTAGAGCTGCTCGCGGCCGACAACTACTACGACGTCGAGCAGCGCTTCACCCGCGTCGCCGACTTCGGCTTCTCCAAGAGTCCCGAGGAAACCTTCCAGAAGTGGCAAGGACGCGATGTGGCACTTGCCGACATGGTGTGCGTGATTCGCACCTTCCGTCCCGACGTCATCATCACCCGCTTCCAGGGTGCTGCCCGCGACAACCACGGCCACCACCAGGCCGCCGGCATTCTTACCCGCGAGGCCTTCCGCGCCGCCGCCGATCCCAATCGCTTCCCCGAGCAGCTCCGCGAAGGACTTCAGCCCTGGCAAGCCAAGAAGCTCTACATGGATAACGTCCGCAGCGGCGAAGACTGGAACGTCAAACTCGACCGCGGCGCCGAGGATCCCGAACTCGGTATGTCCTACATCCAGTTCGCTATGCAGGGATTGCACCACCAGCTCTCTCAGGGAGCCGGGCACTGGTCGGCTCCCACCGGTCCCAGCTTCAGCTACTACAAGCTGATCGATTCCGTCCTGCCCCCGCCCAAGGAGCCACATGAGCGAGACTTCTTCGAAGGGATCGACACCTCGCTGCCCGCCTTGGCCACCCGCCTCGGCGCGGACCAGGCCAAGGCCCCTTTCTTGCCCTCCGCGTTGACGCAGATCGCCGCGGATGCGGCGCAGGCCGAGACCGCGAGCCATGCTGGCGCCGACGTCGCTGTTCCCCTGCTCGAAGGCCTGCGCCGGCTCAATGAATTGCTCTCGCGCATCGACACTTCCCCGCTCACAGGGATCGAGAAAGCCGACCTGAACGCAAATCTTCAGACCAAGCAAGAAGAATTCGAACGCGCCATCAATATCGTGCTGGGCGCTCGTCTGACCGCCTTCGCCGATCTGCCGGACTTGAAACTGGCCTCCACGGCCCAGCAGCAGAATTCCCTGACTGCGGTTCCGGGAGGGGCTTTCACACTCAGAGTGAAGCTCTCCAGCCAGTCATCACTCCCCATTCGCGACATTCAGCTCCTGCTGCCGCCGGGCTGGAAATTCCGCAAGCTGGCTCCCGGCAATTCCGGCGAAGTGCGATTTGAAGTCACCGTTCCCGCCGAAGCTCCTTACACGCGCCAGTACTGGCATCGTGACAGTCCTTCCGACGCGGTCTACGTCATCGATAATCCTCGCTACGCTACTCTCCCGCTCACCCCGGCGCCCGCGCAGGTGCGGGTTCGCTACGAGTACAAGGGTCGGGCGGGAACCATCGAGAGCATCGTCCAGGTCGAATTGCCTCAGCCCCACCTGCTGGCCGTCGGACCCGCCGTCTCGGTCGCGGTCGAGCCCCCTACGCAAATCATTCCCGCAGCGGGACAGTCCACCGCTTCCTTGGAGGTGAACGCCAGCAGCAATGTTGCCTCTGCCAGGCCTGTCATCTCGGCCGCGCTCCCCCCGGGATGGAAGCTTGAGCCCGCCGACAACACCGCTGATCTCTCACCACTCGGCGAGTCCCGCAACGTCAAGTTTTCTCTCCTGCCCGCGAACTCGTCGCCGAATCCCGCTTCCAAGGACGGGATCTACCAGGTCCGCGCCGTCGCCACGCTCCGCAATCGGACCTACTCGGAGGGCTACGAGACCGTCTCTCGCAGCGATCTCACCACGGCGTATTTCTTCCGTCCTGCCGTCCAGACCGTCAGTGTCGTGAACGTTAAGCTGCCGCGTAACCTCAAGGTTGGATACATTCCCGGGGCGGGAGACGATATCCCCACCGTGCTCAAGCAAATCGGCATGGATGTCTCCCTCATCACTCCCGAGGAGTTGGCCCAGGGTGACTTGAATCGATTCGGAACCATCGTGGTCGGCATCCGCGCCTACGACACTCGGCCGGATGTGTGCGCTCACAATTCGCGCCTGCTCGATTTTGTTTCCGGCGGTGGAACTCTGATCGTGCAGTACAACCAGAGTGCCTCCGAGTTCAACGCCGGACACTTCACTCCCTATCCCGGCGAGGTCGCGCGCGACCGCGTAACGGTGGAAGAGGCCCCGGTGGAATTGCTCGCCCCCTCCGACTCCATCTTCCATTTTCCCAATCAGATCAGCTCGCGCGACTTTGACGGCTGGGTGCAGGAGCGCGGACTCTACTTCATGCATCAGTGGGACAGCCACTTCCAGCCGCTGCTCGCCTCGCACGATCCCGGGGAGGCGCCGCTGCAGGGAGGGCTGCTGCGGGCGCGCTATGGCAAGGGCCTCTACATCTACTCGGGCTACGCCTTCTTCCGCCAGTTGCCCGCGGGCGTGCCCGGCGCCATCCGCCTCTTCGTGAACCTGCTCAGCGCGGGGCACGAATCTTCTGCCGCTGCCTACGCCAGCGCCGACGAGTAACTCTCGCCATGCCCGACGCCCTGCCAGCCGCCGCCCCGCCTGCCGCCTGCCGCGCTGACAGGCCTCACCTGATTCGCGGTATCGGCCTCGGCGAAGCCACCGCCCTGAACATGATCGACATGATTGGCGTAGGGCCCTTCATCACCATCCCCCTCATCATCAGCGCGATGGGGGGGCCGCAGGCCATGCTGGGCTGGATCCTGGGCGCCTTCTTCGCCATTTGCGATGGCTTGGTTTGGGCCGAATTGGGTGCGGCCATGCCCGGCTCCGGCGGCTCTTATCGCTACTTGAAGGAGATTTACGGCCCGGACCGTTGGGGCCGCTTGCTCTCATTCCTCTTTGTCTGGCAGCTCTCCTTCAGCGCTCCCCTCTCGGTCGCCTCCGGATGCATCGGCCTGGCGCGTTATTGCGCCTATCTCTGGCCCGGACTCGAGTCCAATTGGATCTCCCGCAGTTACCGCTTCTCCCCTCTCCCGGGTTCGCCGGAGATCTTCCTGCGGGTAAGCGGAAGCGCACTTCTTGCCGTTGGAGTCTGCCTGCTCGCGGTGTGGCTCCTCTATCGCCGCATCACCTCCATCGGCGCTCTGTCCAAGCTCTTGTGGGCGGGCGTTCTCGGCACCGTGGGCTGGGTGATTTTCGCCGGGGTCACGCACTTCAATTCCGCCCGGGCCTTGGATTTCCCCGCCGGAGCCTTCTCCCTGAACGGCGCTTTCTTCGCCGGCCTTGCCTCCGCCATGCTCATCGCCACCTACGATTACTGGGGGTATTACAACGTCTGTTTCATCGGCGAGGAGATCAAGGATCCCGGGCGGAACATTCCCCGCGCCCTGATTTACTCCATTCTGGCAGTGGCGGTCCTCTATCTTGTGATGAATATCAGCGTTCTAGGGATAATTCCCTGGCGGGAGCTGGATTCTGCCGCCAAATCCGAGTCACGTTTTTACGTTATGTCCGTCTTAATGCAGAGGACTTACGGAGCTTGGGCTGCCAACCTCATCACCGTGCTGATCATGTGGACCGCCTTCGCCTCCGTCTTCTCCCTCCTGCTGGGCTATTCCCGCGTGCCCTATGCAGCCGCGCTCGACGGAAACTACTTCAAAGCGTTCGCTCGGCTTCACCCTCGCTATCATTTCCCCTCCGTATCGCTGCTGGCGCTGGGGGCCGTAGCCGCGGTGTTCTGCTTCTTCCGCCTGGCGGACATCATCGCCGCCCTGGTCGTCATTCGCATCATGATCCAATTTCTGGTTCAGGCCATCGGGGTTATCGTGCTGCGTATCCGGCGGCCGGAGATGCCGCGCCCCTTCCGCATGTGGTTCTACCCTTTACCTGCGCTGCTCGCCTCGATAGGCTTCCTCTACATACTGTCCGTCCGCGGTCGCGAGATCACTTACGGTCTGGTGATCCTGCTCGCCGGGCTGGTTATCTACATCGCCCGCTCCTGGCGGCGCGGAGAATGGCCCTTCTCTCCACCCGCCCAGACGATAGGAACGCCATGACGGCGGCGTCGGCAACGAAGGCATAGATGGCTGAAACTGGCACCCAATTGAACGCCTTGCCGCTCTCCAAGCGGCGGCTCTCAGCCTGGGGGCCGCTGCGCGAGCCCCTGTTCCGCTCGCTGTGGATTGCCGCCGTCGCTTCCTATACCGGTACCTGGATGCAGAACGTCGGTACCGGCTGGCTGATGGCCTTCCTCACCAGTTCTCCCGTGATGGTCGGCCTGGTGCAGGCAGCCAGCGCCCTCCCCGTGTTTCTGGTGGTGATCCCGGCAGGTGCACTCGCTGACATGGTCGATCGTCGCCGCCTGCTCATCCTCACCCAGTCGTGGATGGTTGTCGCTGCCGCCGCTCTCGGCGTTCTCACCATCCTGCAGGTTGTGACTCCCAGCCTTTTGCTGCTGTTCACCTTCCTGCTCGGCCTGGGCGCTGCCACCAACGACCCGCCCTGGCAGGCCATCACCCACGAGATGGTTTCGGAGGAGAACTTTCCCGCGGCCGTGGCCCTCAACTCCGCGGGCTTCAATGTAGCTCGCGCCGTCGGTCCGGCGCTGGGCGGGCTGATCATCGCCGCCTGGGGCTCCGGCATCGCTTTCCTCGTTAATGCCGCTTCCTTCTTCGGCGTGATATGGGTTCTCTATTGCTGGAAGCGGATCCCGCACGAGGATCCCATGCCCGCCAAGGACGTCGCAGCCGCCATCCGCACCGGCTTTCAGTACGCCCGTCAGTCTGCTGCCATGCAGTCGGTGTTGATTCGCACCGGCGTCTTCAGCCTCTCCGCCACCGCACTGTGGGCTATGCTGCCGCTGATCGCCAAGCCCTACGGATCGATCGGCTACGGCACCCTGCTGGCATTTTTCGGAGTCGGCGCGCTCGCCGGCGCCGCCATGCTTCCCTGGTTTCGACGCGCCCTCAGCGTGCACTCCCTGGTCGCGCTGGCCACGGTGCTCTATGCCGGTGTGACCTATGCCTCTGGCCTTCTCGGCGCCTTTTGGCTCCTGTGCCTGGTGCTCTTCGCCGGGGGCGTAGGCTGGATCGTCATCCTGGCCAGCCTGAACGTCTCGGCGCAGATCTTGTCCCCGGTCTGGCTGCGCGCCCGCACCTTGTCCATTTACTTGCTGGTTTTGCAGGGAGGGATGGCCGCAGGCAGTGCTTTTTGGGGTGCTGTGGCGGGCCGCTTTGGCATCGCCAACGCACTCTCGGCGGCGGCCGTAGCGCTCATTGTGGGTCTGCTCGCGAGCCGTAATCATCGCCTGCGCGCCGAGCAGGCCGATTTCTCCGTCTCTTCCGTGGCCGAGAGCTGATCAGCTCAGCCTCTAATTTCCCGCATACTCAAACCGCACCCGCCGGTTCTGGCTCCAGCAGGCGTCGTCAGTTCCCGGACAGACCGGATACAGTTGCCCCCATCCCGTGGCCATCACAATCTGGCTCGGGGGTACTCCCGCTTCGATCAGGAACTTCTTCACGTAGTCGGCCCGCTTCTGCGACAGCACCAGGTTGTAGATCAGGGTGCCGCGCGACGAGGCGTACCCGTCGATGTAGATCTTGATATTGGGATGTGCCTTGAACCACTCTGCATCCGCCTTCAACGCCTCTTTGTCGTGAGGCGATTCGTGGTCGTTCCACGCGAACATCACCTGCCTGACCGACTGATTGAAATTTACCTGCTCCGGCCCAAAGAAGGTCCAGGGCGTGGACCAATCGTAAAACTGAGCCTGCGCTCCGACCGACATCAGCACCAGCATCGTCCCCAGATACAAAAATGCTCGAGCCTTCATAGCTTCCAATCCTTTCCGGATGCAGAAGAGTCTGCCGCCGGGAGGCAGCGACGCCACCGCGGCTCCAAATACTGCGACACAATGTACGAGCCCTCTGTTAATGTTCGGTTACAGTTCCGCGCGGCGAAACCCCGCACCTCCAACCTTCTTACAGGTACAGCGCCGCCGATCCCCCCACCCACTCCAGGTTCCGGTTGTGATCCACCCCCATCATCTTCCCGCGCCCCATGCGCACAAGCCCCATCACCGGCGTCAGCTTGTCCAGCCAGATGTACATGATGCGCACCTCGGCCTGCGTGGGCCCGTGCGGCGTCTCGATCACCGCAGTGAAGTGCATTCTCTCCTGCAGAATGTACTGCGAGCGCAGGGAATGGGGTATGCCCTGCAAATCGGCATCCGTGGGCGCAAACACGATGCCCGCTCCCGCGAACGAGTATAACGGCTTCAAGACGTAGTTTTCGCGCTCGTCCGGGACGCGCTCCAAGCGGTCCAGGAACCATGTCCGCGGCACGCACTCATGCTGCAGGAAAGGAATGGAAAACTTGCTGATGCGGAAATACCAGTTGGGATGTCCCGCCCACTCCACCTCGAGGTCGTCGCGATAATCGAACGGCAGCTGCACCTGCTTGCGCACTAGTTCGTCCACGATGGTGCGGTTGTAGATGCGCTCGATCGGCGCCAGCTTTCCGTTTTGCCGGTAGTGCAGCCGCCGGCCTTGCTTCACCACCTGGGTGATATCCACGGTGCGAATGCTGCACATCCGCTCCGTCAGCAGAAAATCGGGAAGCGTCTTCTGATGCTGCGGATCGATCTCCAGCAGCACCACGTTCTTCGGATCGTGATCGCCGACCACCGCCCGGCGCAGCATCGCCGCGTACCCTTCCTCATCCATTCCGAAGAAGAGCTTCAGTTGCGGTGAAAGCCGGTAGGACTGGATGTACTGCCGCGAAACTGCCGGCTGATACGCGTAAAGCGATGGAAACGCCTGCAGCTCCACCAGCCGCGGGTGCAACTGCCCCGCCTCGTCGCGGATCAGGCCGAAATCCACCTGCACGAACAGTGGCCGCGCGTCTTCCCGCGGCACGTTGAAAGCCGCGGGGATGGAGCTCTCTGACTTGACCCGGTACTCGGGGCTGTCCACCAGCTGATGCACCAGTTCTTCCCCGTAGCGCGCCATGGTATCCAGCAGGGGTTTGGGGAAGAAACAGGGAGTCTCGCTGACCCGGAATTCCACCTTGGTTCCGCATTCCCGGTTCAGCTGGCGAAGAAACTTCTCGTATTTTTTCGGCGTGTAGTTGGCGTTGAATGGCTGACGCAGCTCGGGAATCATCGCCCGCACCCGCTTGCTTTCCGCTCAGGAAGCTACGCCTCAATGAGAAACTGACCCTGCCGCATGATGGGCAGGCCATCCACAAAGATGTCGAAGTTTGTTCCCACCACATCGATGTGGGTCGACGAGTACCAGTTCGCCCCCGTGTGCTCGCCGTACGGGTTCCCGAAGGCAATGTGGACGCCCGGGAGCTTTTCGTCCTGCAGAATGTGCCCGATCACGCCCTTGAGCTCGATATTGGTGCCGATGGCAAACTCGCCCACGCGGTCGCTGTTTCCGTCCGTGTGGGTGTAGCGCCAGAAGTCGTCTTCCAGCTCCTTGTTCTCGCTGAACGCCTCGATCAGCCGGTTCTCTTTGATCCGGATGGTCAACGGGCTCCGCCGAAGATCGCCAAACTTCGAGCACAGATAATCGCCCACCACCCCATCGATCACAAACGTCCCGTTGACCTCGCCCGGCGTGGTGAACACTTCTCCCCCGGGCAGGTTGCCCCATTTATCCGGACTGATCAGGCCGCTGGTCTTCAGCCAGCGGTAGTTGGGGTTCAAGTCTGCCTGCAGCTCGGTCCCCGCCGGTGTCCTGGCATCGATTCGTCGGGCGCGGCTCACCAGCTCCCAGATCTTGGCGCTGATGCGGTCCACCTTCAGAAAATCCGCCCGCATGCCCTCCAGCATGATCTGCCGGTTGATGTTCACCATGTGCGCGTGCCGCATCTTTCGCCGGTTCACTACTTCCGTCATCTGCATGCGCGAGCCCAGCTCGTTCGGCTGCACCTGTGCGGCAAATATGCTGACCTGGCTGGTCTCCATGTCCGCCAGGACCTCCGCCGCCATATTGCTCAAAGGCCGCGGGGCGATCTCCTCCAGGACAAAGCTTTGCAAGGGTGCGCCCACGTCCTGGATCTCGCGCGCCAACGCGGCGGCAATTTCCCGGCACGCCGCATCGGTGATAAGGGTGACCTTCTCGCTGGCCTGTATGCGGAGGCAGACCTTCACCGCGTTGCGGGCCCCGGGGGATAGTTCAGGATCAAACTCGAGGGTTGCCAGGTTGGTGAATGTTTCCTTCGACTGAATCATGCGCTCCGTACTTTACGCGCTGGCCGGAATGGAAATCGTGTCCTTTTCGTAGAGGCCGACCTTCGTCTCCTCTATCATAAAGTCCACTACCTTCTTCAGATCGCCGCTTTCCTTGAACACTCTCAACTGGCGATCGGCTCCCGTCCCCATTTCCAGGATGCGGTAAATGTAATTGATCTCCTCGCGTGAATCTAATTCATCCACCACGTCGTCGACAAATGCAAGATATTCGTGGATGAGGTCGCGCTCCTGCACCTCGATCTGCTTCCCGAAATCGATCAGCTTGCCGTCCAGCCCGTAGCGCGAGGCTCGCCACTTGTTCTCCATCAGCAGCGCGCGCCCGTATTGCCGGAACGTCTGGTTCTGCGAATGCAACCGGTATAGCTTGGCAATGGTTGCCTGGATCAGCGCTGCCAGCGCGATGGTCTCGTCCAGGCGCATCGGCAGGTCGCATACCCGGATCTCCAGCGTGCTGAAGAAGGGATGCGGCCGGATGTCCCACCAGATCTTCTTGGCGTTGTCGATGCACTTGGTCTTGATCAGCAGATTGACGAAGTTGTCGAACTCCGCCGCGCTGGAAAACGTATCCGGAATGTTGGTTCGCGGAAACTTGTCAAACACCTTGCAGCGATACGACTTCAGCCCCGTGTTCATCCCCAGCCAGAAGGGCGAATTGCTGGAGAGCGCCAGCAGGTGCGGCAGAAAGTATCGCGCCTGATTCATCAGGTGGATCGAGGTTTCCCGATCCTCCACCCCGATGTGGACGTGCAACCCGAAGATCAGGTTGGCCCGGGCCACCAGCTGCAGATCCTCCACCAGCGTCCGGTAGCGCTCGTCAGGGTAGATCTCCTGCGTGCGCCAGTCGGAAAAGGGATGCGTGGCCCCCGCCGCCACCAGTAGTCCGTTCTCCTGCGCCAGGTTGATCACCTCGCGCCGCAGCTTCTTCACCTCCTCCCGGGCTTCGCGGATGTTCTTGCACACCCCGGTTCCCACTTCCACCACCGATTGGTGCATCTCCGCCTTCACCCGCTCTTCCATGCGCAGCTTGCCCTTGGAGATGATTTCTGCCTGGATATGCGAGCGCAGATCCCGAGTCTCCGGGTCGATCGTCTGATACTCTTCTTCGATTCCGATCGTGAAACTGGGTTTCATGCCTCTGCCTGCGCCCTTGATCAGGTGTGGCTCCCGATTCCCTGAATTCAGC
>DATHDM010000025.1:0-2466 GCA_035319065.1 Terriglobales bacterium | reverse complement strand
TCGCCTCCACCCAGTTCATGTCGGTGAGCAGGTGATTGGGTTGCACCGAGGCAATCACACCCAGTTTGCCAAAATCGTCAGCCTGGTCAGGCGCCAGTACCTGCGCATGCTCGATGCGAAAGCGCAGATCTTTGGATTTCGGTTCCGAGGCCTCGGCTGCCGCGAAGGCGTGCAGCGCCATCGCAACTCCGCGGTCGCCGATAGCGTGGAACCCGATCTGGAAACCGGCTGCCGCGCGCTCCCGGGTCATCGCGTCCAGCCTGTCCTGCTCATACTGCGGCAGGCCCTGGTTCCCCGGATCGTCCGCATAGGGCGCCAGCAGCGCAGCCGTTCGCGATCCCAGCGAGCCATCCAGGAAGCCCTTCAGCATCCCAGTATGCAGCATCACATCGGATGCGGGATGATGGGCGCGGCGCTGCTTCAGCTCCTCCACCGGGGCATTGAACGGCAGCCACTCCGAGATGCGCAGCGTCAGCTTGCCTTCGCGCTCCAGCTCCTCGTACACCAGAAAGTCATCCCACTCGGAGTTGTCCTGCGCCGTGGTTACACCCCAGTGCGCGGCATCGCGCAGCACCAGCTCGATCCCGCGCCGGCGCAGGGCAGCGTCGGGCCGGGGAATCGTCGAGCGCACCAGTTCCATGGCGCCGCGCTCTCGCAGAATCCCCGTGGGCTCGCTGTATGGGTCGTGATCGATCTTGCTTCCCGGCGGATCGGCCGTCGTTGCCGCGACCCCCGCCCGCTTCAGCGCCTCGCTGTTGGCCACGGCGATATGTCCATCCACGCGCCCGAAGATCGCCGGGTGTCCGGCGGTCACCGAATCCAGGTCCTGCCGGGTGGGAAGTTTCCTGTCAGGCCACAGCGTATGATCCCAGCCTCGGCCTTGTATCCATTCCCCGGGCGCCGCAGTCTTCACTCGCGCTGCGATGCGTGCCTTCATCTCCTCCAACGACTTGCTCCCCGCCAGATCGACATTGAGTTTCTGCAGACCCCCGTACGCCAGGTGCGCATGTGCGTCGTTGAACCCCGGCATCGCGAAGTGCCCGTCAAGATCGACCACAGCAGTCTTCTTGCCTTTCAGCTTCTGGATCTCCGCGTTGCTGCCTATTGCAATGACGCGGCCGTCGCGAATTGCCAGACCCTGCGCACGTTTCGCCGGCGCGGCAATAAGGCTCTTGGCCTGGCCCACGTGTTGTTCCAAGAGGCTCTCCCCAGGAAATATGTCGCCATTGATAAAGATGATCTCCGCCTCTCCGGCAGAATTCGCGGACTCCATCTGTGCCTGCTTCTGCATCGCGATCAAGCAAAGGAGAATAAGGCAGAAATAGCGGATCATTTTCCGTCGGCGCTTGCGGGGCCGCGCCGCGCGGGGGCGGGAACCCCGCTCAGGGCGAGAACGCTCAGCAGGATGCGCTTCAGCCCAAGATCGCGTCCCGTGGGATCGTACCATTCATGAATGGTGTGCGCGCCGCCACCTCGCCCCCCGGCGCCGATGGCCAGCGCCTCGTAGCCCAGCGAAATGGGGATATTGGCGTCGGTGGAGGCCCGCTGCACGCGGGCGCGATTGCCCAAATGCTGATCCACCGCGTGGATCAGTGTGTAAATCCGCGCGTTGGGATTCAGTTCCGCTGCCGGGCGATCGCCGATCAACTGGATTTCGTAACTCAAATCCGGATTGCCGTTGCGTTTGCCCGCCTGCTTGTCCGCCGAGCGCGTCGCCTCGGCAACTGAGCCCTCGAGGGCGGCGCGCAGCGCCTCCTCCAGCCGCTCGATTTCGCCCACCGAGGCCGAGCGGATGTCCACCCGCATGCTCGCCGATTCCGGAATCGAATTCACCGACGTCCCGCCGCTGATTACCCCTATGTTGAACGTGGTCTTCGGGCTCAGCGGCACCGGGACACGGCTGAACTTGTCGATGGCCCGCGCCAGCACGATGATGGGATTGGGAATGCCAAAGTCGCTCCACGAGTGCCCGCCCGGCCCGCGCACCGTCACCAGGAAACGCCGGCTGCCCAGCGCCTGCGTCACTACGCTGTCAGTCCCGGCGCCATCGATCACCAGGGTGGCCGAGATGCGCTCCTTCCACGGCGACTGCGAGAACAGAAACCTCATTCCCCGGACGTCGCCTTCGCCCTCTTCCCCCACATTCCCCACGAACAGAATGGGGGCGGAATGGCGGATCCTCGCCGCTTGCAGCGCCGAGGCCAGCGCCAGCATTGCGGTCACGCCCGCGGCGTTGTCGGACACTCCTGGCCCGTACAGTCGCTCGCCGTCGCGCCGAGCCTCCACCTTGGTCCCGTCTGGAAATACCGTATCGATGTGCGCGGTGACGGCCACACACTTCTTCACCGCCGCGTCCGAGCCCGGGCTGACTCCCACCACGTTGCCCACTTCGTCGATTTCGACATCTTCCAGGCCGAGGCTGGCAAACTTCTGCTTCAGCCACTGCGCCCGCCGCAATTCCCCAAA
>DATHDM010000024.1:0-2552 GCA_035319065.1 Terriglobales bacterium | reverse complement strand
CTCCCGAGACCAAGGAACTGTTCGCCCGGGTAAAACGAGCCGAAGCCCAGGTGCAGTCGGACCAGGACATTATTGAACAAGTCAAGCAGCAGCCGACGAAGGAGCCGGGGGCGGCCGAGCAGATCCAGCAACAGCTGGACCTGATGCAGGCGCAACTGGAACTGGACAAGGACGAACTGGAGGATGCGAAGTGGGAACTGTTCCGGTCGGGGGCCGATCCCCTGAGCCGCATCCAGCGGCAGTTCGCGCGCTATCAGGCCGCGCAGGCCGCGCAACAGGCGGGCGACGCGGCTCGTCCGCAAGCCGATGCGCAGGATGCAGGGGCCGGCTCCGAGGGCGGCAATCTCATCCAGCAGGTCAGCGCCTGGCGCGTGCAACGTGCCTCGCTGGTGAAATTGCAGCAAGCCCGCGATGAAGCCCTCCGCGACCACGAAGAGCTTCAACAAAAGCATGCCGCACAGCAACAGACTGCGCCCGCCGAATCCAACTCCGGCAAAGCCGGAGAACCGGGGGGCGCCTCGGATCAAGCGGTCATTGCCTCGTTGCGCCGCCTATCCGAACACCAAAAGAATCTTGCCGATTTGAACAAGCGGATCCAGGACCAACAGGATCTGGGGGACGTCTACGGCTCCTGGATCGGGCTGGCGCAAGTGCGCCAGCTGGCGACGCTGCATAGCATCCTCAAGTCAGGAGTGCTCATTGTGCTGGTGATCCTGGCGGTCTACCTGGTGGACCGTGCCGTGGATCATTTTTTCGCGAATCTGATTCCCGAACGGCGGCGGATGTGGACGCTGCGGGTCATTGTGCGCTTTGCGGTGCAGGCCGCCGGTGTTCTGCTCATCTTGTTCGTGCTGTTCGGCATGCCCAACCAGATGCCCACGATTCTGGGGCTGGCCGGAGCGGGTTTGACGGTCGCGCTGAAGGACTTCATCGTGGCCTTTTTCGGGTGGTTTAGCCTCATGGGCCGCAATGGGATTCGGGTGGGCGACTGGGTGGAAATCAACGGCGTGGGGGGCGAGGTGGCGGAAATCAGCCTGCTCCGCACGACGCTGCTGGAAACCGGCAATTGGACCGACTCGGGGCATCCCACCGGGCGAAAAGTAAGCTTCGTGAACAGCTTCGCCATCGAAGGCCACTACTTCAACTTTTCCACCAGCGGGCAATGGTTATGGGATGAGATACAGATTCTGGTGCCCTCCACGAAGAATCCGTATCCGATCATCGACGGCATTCAGAAACTGGTGAGCGCCGAGACGGAACCCAGCGCCCGCATGGCGGAAGAGGAATGGCGGCGGGTCACCGATCGCAAGCACGTGCAATCGGTTTCGGCCGCACCGGCCATCAACCTGCGGCCCACCACATCGGGAGTGGAAGTCCACGTCCGATACATCACGCGCGCGCATGAGCGCTATGCCATGCGCGCCCGGCTGTACCAGGAAATCGTGAGCCTGCTGCATCAGAAGCAGGAATCGGCGCCCAGTGGCAGTGTGGCCGGAGCGGTGTAGGGTCCTCCGCTCGGCACTTCAGTTCACATGCCGTTTCAGAAACTGCAAGGTCTTCTCGTTGAACTCAGCCACCTTTTGGTAGATCGGGGCATGCGAGCAGTCCTCGAAGACCACAAGTTCGGATCCTCGAATTCCCTTCTGCATCCGGTCGGCGAAGCGGTTTGTCACTAGATCGAAGCGTCCGACGGTGATGAGCGTGGGCGCGGCGATGCGACCGAGCTGCGCTTCCACGTCGTGATTGATGACACAGTCGGACTGCAGCATGAAGGCGGCGACTGATTGCGCCGGGCGGCTGCGCACGAAATCTCCGAGTTGCTGAATGTAGTCGGGCTTCTCTGCGTAGAGTTCGGGAGTGAAGCACCAGGGGAAGAGCACCTGCACGACCATCTCGGGCACGCTGTTCAGGGCCTTGGCGGCGATTTGGAAACTCTGGATGACGGTGCGCAGGAAGGGATCGCTTTTCGTCCAGCCGCTGTGGAGAGAGAGGGAGCTGACCATGGCGGGATACTTGGCCGCGAACCACATGCCGGTGGCGGCGCCGAGGGAGAGTCCGGCGATGTGGGCTTTGGGGATGCCGAGGGCGCGCATGAAGGCGGCCACGTCGTCGGCGAGTTGCTCGGTGGAGTAGCACTGGGGAGGGCTATCGCTTTCGCCGGTGCCACGGAGGTCGAGGGAGATACAAGTGAAATGCTTGGCGTAGTCGGCGACCTGGAAAGCGTAGCAGGCGTGGTCGGCGGTGAGGAAGGGAATCAGGATAAGCGGCTCGCCTGAGCCTTGCTGATCGTAGTTGAGGGTGACGTTGCCGGCTTTGACCTTGGGCATGGGGTTCCTCCGGGTGGAAAGATTTGTTTGCGCCCTACTGCGAGGTTTGGGCCCTTCGTCGCTTCAGAACTCGTCGAGCTTCGCTCAACTGGGCAGAGGGGAGCTTTTGCCCCATCGCGATCAAGGGACTTCCACAGTGACGAACTTGGCGGTTTGCTTGCCGACGTTGGTCACGGTGTGCGTGTATCCGCCAGGGACCCATTTCACATCGCCAGATTTGAGCTG
>DATHDM010000023.1:0-3225 GCA_035319065.1 Terriglobales bacterium | reverse complement strand
ATGCCGGTGACGACGACCGCGAATTCGCCATCCGCACCGGCTTGACCCACGTTTCCGCCTATCCCCTCATCGCTCGCGGGAAGTTCATCGGCATCTCCGCAAACTACTCCCTGCAGCCGGTGGACAAGGACCTGTTGCAGTGGTGGGAGCTGTGCGCGCAGATCGGCGCTGCCAGCCTGCAGCAGGTGCTGGCCGACCGGGAAAATCAGAAGACCATAAGCCAGCTGGCCCTGCTGTTTGAGGCCACCCGCCTGCTGAACTCTACGCTCGATCTGGCGGAGTTGCTGGAGTTGATCCTCAAGATTGCGCGCACGGAAGTGAAGGCCGATCGCGGCAGCGTGTTCCTGGTGGACGGCAAGAACCGGCAACTGTGGTCGATCGTGGCCCAGGGCCTGGATCACCAGGAGATCCGCCTGCCCTTCGGGCGCGGCGTCGCCGGCCGGGTGGCGGTGACCGGGGAGACGGTCAATGTCAAGGACGCCTACGAGCTCGATTACTTCGAGCGCAGCTTCGACCAGCGGACCGGTTACCGCACCAAGTCTCTGCTCTGTCTGCCCATTCGCCATTCAGCGGGGCACATTGTGGGTGTGATCCAATTGCTGAACCAGCAGACCACGGGGGGCTTTACCCCTGAGGATGAAGAGTTTCTGGCCAAGCTCTCGGGTCACATGGCGATGGCGCTGGAAAATGCGCGCATGCATCGCGACGCCCTGGAAAAGCAACGCCTGGACCGGGAGTTGGAGATGGCGCGGGGAATTCAGCGCAGCCTGCTGCCGGAGGCGCCTCCCGTCATACCGGGGTACGATCTGGCCGTCTCCAGCGAACCCTGCCAGGAGGCGGGCGGAGACTACTACGATTTTCTGACCCTGGGTCCGCAGACGCTGCTACTGGTGCTGGCCGACGTAGAAGGCAAGGGCGTGGCCTCGGCGCTGGCCATGTCCAACCTGCAGGCTTCCTTGCGGGCCCTGGTCATGCACCTCCATTCGCTGGAGGTGGTGATGCTGTCGTTGAACGAGATGATCCTGAACGACAGTCGTTCGAAGAAATTTCTGAGCATTTTTCTGGGACTTATCGATACCCGCCGCAATGTCTTGCACTTCATCAACGCCGGTCATGTGCCGCCGATGTTGATCAGCGGAGAAACCGGCCTGTCGTCGAAGCTCGCCGCCGGCGGCATGGCGGTGGGCCTGCTTCCGGGGGTGGAGTACGCGCGTGGGACCTCTAAGCTGGAGGCGGGCGACGTTCTGGTGTGCTGCAGCGATGGGGTGGTGCAGGCTGCAAACGGCGAAGGCGACCCCTACGGCGCGGATCGGCTGGCCGCCTGCGTGGCGGGTCAGCGCGACAAACGCGCGGAGGCGATCATCGAGTCGGTGCAAGCGGACCTGAAGCGGTTCACTGCCGGCGCCACCCAGGCCGACGACAAAGTGCTGGTAGTGCTGAAGGTGACCAAGGAGCGGGCGGCTGGATAAAACAAGGCCTGGTTACTTCTCCTCTACAGTCAGATGCCCACCCCGGGGCAGATAGCTCTTCTTCCGGAACCAATCTTCCATCGCGCTCTTCAGCCGCTCCAGGGGAACACGAGCGCCGATCTGCATCTCGCCCTCAGCCACGGGCAGGGTGTCGTCGAAGATGGGATCGTTGGTGAAATTCCGCATGGCGAAGCTATCCAGCCATTTGACGGGTGCAGGGTGGCGCTGGCCGTCCAATTCGTACTCGACGCGTACGCGGCGCGCGAACATGAAGTGATTGTAATCACTCTGGCGTTTGTTGATGACGGAAGTTCCCACACGGCTTGCGGTTTGACGCTCCAGAAACGCGGTCGATATACTTGGGAGCGCAGATGTCTCTTTCGACCCTCATCGTGGATGACGAGCAGCTGGCGCGCGACGAGCTGGCCTTCCTGCTGAAATCGGTGGACGACCTCGAAGTCGTCGCCCAGGGCCGCAACGGCGTGGAGGCGGTCAGCCTGATCAAGGAGCACTCGCCCGACCTGGTGTTTCTGGACGTGCAGATGCCCGGTCTGGACGGTTTTGGGGTCATCAAGAAGCTGATCGACAAGAAGGTGCGGCTGCCCCAGTTCGTCTTCGCCACTGCCTACGATCAGTACGCGGTGAAAGCCTTCGAGGTGAACGCCGTCGATTACCTGCTGAAGCCCTTCGACAAGAAGCGGGTGGCGGAGTCGGTGCAGCGCGCACGCAAAAAGCTGCAGGCATCCGGGGCGCCGTCCGATCGCCTGGACGCCCTCCTCAAGATGCTGGAGGGGAAGGAAGAGGACAAGAAGAAGACCCCCGCCAAGATTTTGCTGAAATCAGCCGGGCGCCTCTTCCTGCTCGATCAGAAGGACATCAGCTTTTCCTCCATCGAAGACGGAGTGATCACGGTGGTAACGCCGGCAATGGAGGGCCAATCCAATTGCCGCACCCTGGAAGAGCTGCTGGACAGTCTGGATCCGAACCTGTTCTGGCGGGCGCACCGTTCCTACCTGGTTAACATCAACCGCATCCGCGAAGTGGTGCCGTGGTTCAAAAGCTCCTACATGCTGCGCATGGATGACAAGAAGCAGACGGAGATCCCGGTGAGCCGCGCCCAAACCAAGCGTCTGCGAGAGCTGTTCCGACTCTAAGACCGCGGTCGCGGCTTACTCTCGCGAAACAACCACTCGGTTACTCCGCATTACTTTCCAAGTTACCGAAGTGACATTTACACCCCTGAACCAGGGTACATAGAATGGCGGCGTTGTAAGGCAGTTCTGGGGGAGGGCTGCCGTGGCGTCCTGGCACCGAAAGGTCCAGGGCGCTTCTAATTTTGGGGTAATTTTCGCCGTGGGTTGAAACCAGCCAGGGCGAACGTCCCTTGGAAAATGCGCTACGCGGCGGCCGTCAGGATCACCGGCTCGGCCGGGGTGATCATAATGGTGTGCTCGTGATGAGCGCTGAGCTTGCGGTCGCGAGTCCTGACCGTCCAGCCATCGTGGCCGAGGAAGACATGGCCGGTGCCCGCCGAAATAATCGGCTCTACCGTGATCACTAGTCCCTCCGTGAGCAGGTCGCTGGAATTGGGGTCGGGATAGTTGGGAACGGAGGGGCTTTCGTGGATGGTGCGGCCGATACCGTGGCCGCACAGGTCGCGGATTACCGCGAAGCCGGCGCTGCGGACTTCATTCTCAACGGCGCGCCCGATCTCGCGCACCGGTTGTCCGGCGTGGGCTACTCGCATCGCCTTGTG
>DATHDM010000022.1:0-8203 GCA_035319065.1 Terriglobales bacterium | reverse complement strand
TACTCAAGACGTTCAGCCAGTTTCGTTGAGTTCATCATAACCATCATGCCGGGCGTGCCAAAAACCCTTCTGATTCTGGTCCGACAAGTTGTTTTGTTTCTGTAGGGCAGAGTCGACCAGTACTGTGTTCGGCAATCACATTGATTCGCGCTAATGGTTTTTCATCGCTCTCATTGTCCTCAACCGGCGATCCCGCAACCGTCGTACTGCCTGGCGTTCCTGCACTGAGAGGCGGCTTAGGTGCGCGCCTCAGGTTTGTGATCGTGAGCCAGCGCAGAAACTCGGCAGCGTTCCAGAATTGTGTTAAGTGGGTTGCCCTGCCAACACACCACTCGGGCGCGGCTACCTAGAAGGATACCCGCGCACTCAGCTGAATCTCTCGACCTGGAGTTGCCGCTTCAGTGATTGTGCCGAACTGCGGCGTATTTACAAAACGGTTCGGAGTTCCGAGGTTGGTGTGGTTCAGCGCGTTGAAGAATTCTCCTCGGAACTGAAATTTTGCGCGCTCTGTCAGGCTGAATTCCCGGACAAGGGCGAGGTCTAGAGTTTGCAATCCAGGCCCGTAAACCGAGTTCCGGCCCACGTTGCCAAACGTGAAAGCAGGCGGGGCTACGAAAGCAGCAGGGTTGAACCACGCGGCTGGCGTGCGCGTCCCGGGACCAAAGATCGGCTGGCCAGTGTAGTTGGCACGAATAGGATTCTCGCCCAGAGCCGTGCCTGCATTGGCGGTATCCCCAAAGACCGAAATGGTGAAGGGATAGCCAGTCTGGATCTGGTATACCGTTGACGCACGCCAGTTTCGGGTAATACCGCGAAGCAGATCCGACTTTTCGACAGCGGGTAAATCGACTACCGCGCTCACCGAGAAGCGATGGCGTACGTCGCAAGCGGGTCCCTTTTCGGCGGCTAGATCATTATTGTTCTGGGGAATGGCAGATTCGAACATGGGAGAGCGGAAATCTGGAGCATTGCTTAGGCTCTTCGACCAAGTGTAATTCGCTAGCAGGCTGATGCCACGGGCATAGCGGCGGCGAACATTGACGTAGCCGGCGTCATACCAGCTCTCGGCGGTGTTCTCTAGCAGATTGATGGTGCTGGCAGGAAAGGTAGTGCTGAGCACCGTAATGTCGGACGGCAAAACTGTTCCCGGAAGGAAGCTCAGCGTTTTGTACGGCCGGCGAGGCCCAATGGCGCCAGGCCCGGGTAGCGCATTATTGATCAAATGTGAACGCTGCAGGTGAAAGCCGCGTGCTCCAAGATAGCCGAACTCTAGCGTTGTCTCCTTTCCCAGGCTCTTCTCGACCGAAGCGCTCCATTGCTGTATGTATTGCGCTGGAGCATGTGGATCGAAAGCCGTAAAGCTGACCGTGGTCTTACCTAGAACTGCAGGAGCGAAATTGAATCCATTGATGGATGGAATGAAATTGTCGCTCTGGTTGGTTTCAGGGAAGACGTAGGGAACATTGTGGCGCTGATTGCACCAGGTGTTCATGTCCACCGGCGTGAAGAAGATTCCATAGGCACCGTGGAGAACTAAGCCGTAACTTGCTACGTTCTGGGCGATTCCGATCCGTGGCGCAAAGTTGGTCTTGTTCGCGTACATCAGCCCTTCGGGATACCCCAGCTGTCCACCCACAAAAACATAGGGCTGACCGTTCTGGAATATCAGATTGGTGTTGGTGTATTGCAAATCGTGGAGCGGGCTCATGTACTCGTAACGGAGGCCGAGATCAAGGGTTGTGTTGCGGGTGATCTGCCAGGTGTCTTGCGCGAAGGCGTCTGCATACCATTGGCGCAGGTCCATTTGGGGGGTGCCGGCCTGCCGCTGGCGGACTGCGGGAAGACCCAGCAGGAAGCTGGCCAGCGCTGAGCCGGTGCCATCGTTAGTAGCAGTCTGAGTGGTAAAGCCATTGGTGAATTGATAGTAGCCGCGATTTTGAAAAAAGCCCCACATCGGCCAGATGTAACGTCGGGAGCTGCCACCAAATTTCATCCCGTGCCGGCCCTTTTGCCAGTTCAACGAATCACGCCACTCCAGGATCGTGTCCCAGGCATGCATCGGGGTTGCGGCGTAAGTGTCACCCATCCCGGAGTATCCCTGAACGTTGAACCACGGTGCGCCAAAGGCTTCTGGGCCTCCGAACCCCACCCCTTGAATGCCCAGCTCCGACACGATGTCATTTTTGAAACTGTTTTCCGAAGTTCGATGCATCGACAGTCGCGACACTGTGAACGAGACGATGTTCAGCATGCGTGAGCTGATCACGCGGTTCCAGGAGACACTTCCGTTCTGCGAAAGGTTGTCATGCAGCGCCCCAAATCCTGGAAGATTCTGTGGAGTAAAGCCGTTCTCCGCGCTGATGGAATAACGAGCCGTAATTGTGTCGCCGCGCGTAAACACGTGATCGAAGCGCACCGTTCCCTGATCGGTGACGTGCCTCTCATTACGAACATCCATGTAGTTGTTGGAGTCCAGTCCGCTTCCCACCACCGTCGGCTGACCCATCATCGCCATCGTGGGCATCATCCCTGCATCCATATTGGGATGAGGCACGTACTTCTCCATAAATGACTGTGCCGCAGGATTGATTAGGTTCTGCGGAATCTTGTTCCCTGGAAAAGGATCGCGGATGATCTGGGGATTTGACGGGCTTATCGGTTTGCTGGGATTGAAATTGGGATTAGGATGCGCGCTGAACGGGTTGTAAATGGCGACACCGCTCTGGCTGAAGTCGCCTGTGATCTCCTGCGCCGTTGGGACGGTATCGATTTGCGTCACCGCCATGGTATGGCGGAAGCCTTCGTAGTTCAGGAAAAAGAAATTCTTCGTGCCCTTCAAGGGGCCACCTAGCGAGGCGCCAAAATTGTTCTGGACGAGGTGGTTGTTCCCCATGTCATCGAAGCTGTGGGCGTCCAGCGTGCCGTTGCGAAAGTAGTCGTAGATTGTGCCGTGCAGCTTGCTGGTGCCGGAGCGCGTCACGATGTTGACCTGACCTCCACCGGCCCCCCCCATATCGGCGGAATAGCTGCCTGTTTCGACTTTGAATTCCTGCACCGCATCCGGCGAGGGACTCAGATTTACAGTGTTGAACGTGGGATCTGTATTGGTGGCTCCGTCCAGGAGAAAGTAGTTAGCGTTCGGACGATTCCCCCCAATGCTTACAGCAGATCGCTGTCCGGGACGCCAGTAGAGCGGGTTCATGTCTCCCGCCTGCGCCCCGTGGCTCTCGTGCGCTCCTGGCACCGTGAGCACCAGGTCGATCAGCATGCGGCCGTTGAGGGGCAACTCACGGACCGATCGGGGATCGATCACCTCACCCACGCTGGCATCAGTAGCGCGCAACACGTCCACCCGCGCGGCAACCTCCACGGATTCCTTGGTCGTGGCTAGATTCAGCGATACATCCAACGTCGATTGTTGTCCTACTTCCAGGCTCACGATCTGGCCGAGGGCCGCGAATCCAGGAGCGTCCACTTTCATCAGGTAATCTCCTGGCTGCAGACCAGAAATCTCGAAAAAGCCTTGCTCGTTGGTAGTGCCTTCGCGCTGAGCTCCCGTGCTTACAGAGCTTATCTGCACTGTCGCACTGGGCAACGGCCGCTGTTGCGGATCGGTAACGATGCCGCGGAGAACAGAATAGTTACTTTGTGTGAATGCGGGAACACACGCAAAAAACAGAAACAGCAAGGCGGTCCTGCACGACATGGTCACTCCCACAAAAAAGAGATGCAGTGACGAATGCCCAGGCACTGTCTGGTCATCTGGTCACAATTGTCTTTCTGACCCCTTGAGAGAAGAGAAAATGGTCCGTGTGTGCAGCACTTTTAGTCGCTCCACGGTTTAGGAGCAATAATGCAAAAATACTAGGAGCACGTTTTGAAAATGAAAAGTTCGAATTCGACTTGCTCTGCTTCTACTCACCCTCACTTCCCTATATGCTGCGCAGCAAGGTCAGCAAGGTTCGGTTCGCTGGGCAATTTCAAGCTAGTCAGTGGCGAAGCGATTCATGCCTACTTCGTTTCGAGCTGCGGAGAGGTGCTAGATCAGTGGCCGGTCGGCGAGTGTGCCGAAACAGTTTCTTTTCCACACACCCGCATGATGCTAGAACAGCCTTCTCGCGCTTCGTTGCGATCAGGCGCGTTCAAAATTGTGCAGAACGGGATCCGGCTCGGTCATACACCAGCTAGGATCTACCAGAAGAGTTCTAAAATCGTCTGCTAGGGCCGACCATTCAGTTCCTTCGCCCACAAAATCGCTTCGCTGCCGAAAAATGCTTCCGCTGCCGACCGCGAGCAGCCCAATATCGGTGCGCGTAGCGCCATCGAAACGCTTGCGAGGGGAGGCTGCGAAGCAGCCGTTCGGCCCGTCAAATCTGCCCGTCCCGACCATTCAGTTCCTTCGCCCACCAAACCGCTTCCTTGCCGAAAAATGCTTCCGCTGCCGACCGCGAGCAGCCCAATATCGCTGCGCGTAGCGCCATCGAAACGCTTGCGAGGGGAGGCTGCTAAGCAGCCGTTCGGCCCGCCAAATCTGCCCGTCCCGACCATTCTTCATTTCTTATCCCTGGAACTGCCCCACTCAAGCCAACAGCGATCTGCTCCACACGAGTTCAGGTACACCCGCCGCGAACTGACCCTCACCTTCCCACTCCCACTCCTCCTGCCCATTCCGCTCCCCTTCCCTTCCACTGGAACGATTGCCATTCAACCATGAACGAAGCACTACTAAAGGCAGTCACTGAACTTGAGTCGCACTTGCCCGAACTAGAGCGCCAGCGCTTGTTGGACCCCTTTGCCAACGATCTCTATGAGGCAGCTTATTACTGGTGCGAGCTTGGCCATTGGGTTCTGGAAGACAACAGGAGAGTGAACTATCCCGAGAGGGTGCGAGGGGAAACTGACCTTCTTATCAAACTTCGTTCGATACTAGAGGGTAAATCCGCAGACGAACAAAAGAGCTACCTGCCTTTACTTAACACAGGTGGTGAGATTCTTAGCCACGTCGGCAGAGTAAGGCTGCCTGAAGACGGCTATCTCGGATTTCTCAGGATCATTCGGGAATGCTTCGGCTTTCTGCAAACCGAGTACGGCTTCTCCATAACAGATGAGCAACCGACCCAACTTCGATTTTCCTCTGGCGCAGTCTACGTCAAGCTTGAGCATTCCAGGGACCCCTGGCTGTCCTGTCTATTCGGTCCTGAATCGTCCGAACCTAACCGGTTTTCAATATATGACTTACTGTTTCTTAGTCGCGATGGGAGGTACAGAACCCTGCCAGAACGGCTAACTCTAACCACGGCGAACGAGACAGACAGATGGTTCAAGTTTGTAGCTGAGATGTTCGAGCAATACGGGCAAGCGGTGCTCAGGAATGAACCTGGAATTTTTGAGCGATTAGCAAAGGCACAGTCGGAACGTGACGAAGAGTACCGGCGGGAGATGGACAAACGGCATCAGGAATGAAAACTGAAAAACGGCATCCATTCCCCCTCCGCTTTCGTGCTCGCTTCCATTTCGACACCAACACCCAGACCCCACCAGCTCCCCTCTACTCCCGACTCCCACGCCCATCATCCTACCTCGTGTAATTCCGCATTTGACGCGGGTTCGACGCATTCGGAGGAGTGCACTCGTCCTCAAACCTGCATGGATTGCCGGGGCGGAGGAAACCCTCAACGCTGTAAAATCCCACACAGCCGTTCCGCCCCTCCCCGCCAGGCGGTGCCGATCACTTCCCGGAACGGACAGCAACCCCCAGCACTTCGTACCGCGCGCCAAAGAGCAGCGTGGAGGTCCCAAGGAAGGCGCGGGCCGGAAAGTCCCCGTGAAAGTAGGTCTGGTACACGTCGTTGAACGCATCGTAATTCGCCAGGTCGGTACAGAACACTTGGAGCGCAACAATATCGTCCATCGTCATCCCTGCTTGCTCCACGACTTGTTTCACCTGGTTCATGACCAGGCGAGCTTCCTCCTCTGGGGTCACAGGGCCCTTGGTGCTCGGATTGACTCCAGTTACCCCCGCTATATACAGCGTGTTCCCGACCAGGACCCCGCTGCTGAACGGCAGATGCCGTTCCTGCGCCAACTTCGACTTCAAGTGCGCGCGTTCCGTCTGTTGAGCCCACGATAGCCCTGCAACCAGCAACAGCGGCAGCAAGTAGCGAACCTTCACCTCAACCCTCCCTGGTGACGCAGACTTGGAGGGCGGATTCTACAATAAGGCTTGGCTTGGAGATATCTTCCCCGGCGTGCCGATTCGCCGTCGAGCAGTCCACCCGTCGTGGCGTTGGCGCGTGAGCAACTATTTCACTGGAAAGCAGTCGAGATCGTTGGCAAACGCAATGGGGCCCGGATATCGCTTCTTGATCTCTGCTTGCGTCTGTTCTTCCTTCCCCAAGGTCCGCAGCATCCGATGAGACAGAACCAGGCGTTTGACATGGGCATCCTGGGCGATCTGTCCGATCACGGACGGCGGCATGTGCAGGCGCCGCTCGATTCCGGCAACTCCTTCCGGCACGGCGTTGTGCGCCACGAACAGATCGGCGTTCATCGCCAATCGGACGAGGCCTTCCCCGTCACCGTTGGTGTCTCCGCTAAACACGATCACCTTGCCGCCGCACTCCACGCGCCAGGCTAATGCCGGGACGGCCCCATGAAAAACGCGCACTGCGGAGACGGCGAGATCGCCGCTCCGAAACACCGCCACAGGTGTCGAACTGGCCACTACATTGTGCGGCTGCATCTTGTAGCTGCCTTTTTCTCCGGGGACGAACAGCTCACTGAGATAGCGGTAGGCCCCGTGCTTCTCCCCGAAGAAATCAGACACAAACTCTTCCGTTGACGGCATGAAATCGTTCCCTGGCGGGCCATAGATTGGCAGGGGACGCTTGCGATCCTCAAACCAGGACGACTTGATGAGCGCGGGAAAGTCGGCGCTGTGATCGACGTGGAAGTGAGTGAATAGAAGCACGTCTGGTTGCGACATTTGCGCCCCACTCTCCCCAAACCTCAGGGCACTGCCTCCGCCTGCATCGATCAGTGCGCGCGCTTGCCCGTTCTCCCAAATGAGATAGCTGCTGGAAGCGCGCTTGTCTTGCAACTCCGGCCCACCCGATCCCAGCACCTGGACGGCAACACCCTGCGAGCCGCAGGATTGCCCGACCGCCGATGGCAGAAACGCGCAACTGAGCAGCCAGATAACGAAGGGCAGTAAGCGCGCGGAGTTCGAGTGTGCTTCAGGACCTTGTCGCAGGCTCATTTCTTTTCTCCCAGCGGGGCTCGGCTCAACAAGCTTTTCAATGGCTGCTGAGTCGATCACGCCTTCTTGGACGCCGATTTACTGGCCTGCGATTCTTGAAACTGAATAGGCTCGTTCGCCCTGTCTGCACGAACCGCACTGCGGAAGCGCCCAAAGGAAGCCGCTAACCCGCGGCTTCCTCTGGGAGATGGTGAGGCTGGAGTTGGCGAAGGGATTCTGTCAGCGGGATCTGGACGAATGCTTCCACCACCCCGCTCCGAACAGCAGCCCGCTGCCAAGAAGCAACAACGACGCCGGTTCCGGCACTGCATCGTCCGAAACGGTGATAGCCCCGCCATAATCCAGGCCAAACGAGGCCCCGGCTCGCTGGGCTAGCAGGAAGTCCAGCGTATTCAGCCCCGGCTTCAGAGCGCTTGCCAGATCGATGGTGGCAGCGGTAGAAGGCAAGCATCCGATCGCGAAGTCTGAGCAGGTCGCGTAGGTGTTGCCGCTGCTGCTGGCTTCCGCCATCAGAAGCACGCCGTTCAAAATGACTGCCGCAGAATCGTCAGCCATCACGCTAATGGTTCCGGTGTAGCTTCCGTTGGGAAGAAAGAAGCTATCCGCGAAATCCACAATGGTGCCGTTGGATAACACGCTATACCCGGGAGAGGATGGGTTGCCGGTCTGGGTGAAAGAGACCCATAGGGAACCCGGCAGGGCAGCCGCCCAGCTCGGATTCGGAGGAATCGCCACCGTAGCGGTTCCGGGCCCGCCGGCGTTGTTGGTTTGGTCAGCATCAAGGGCGGTTCCCAGACTCATGAGGTTAATCGTGCTCGCCTGTAGAGCCGCGGGTAGTACCATCAGGAGCAGAACGAGAATAAACGCTCTCAAGCATCGAGAGCCCAAGCGACCGTCCATGCAACAACCTCGTTGTTCCAGGATTGGCCAGATTCCACAGCGGCC
>DATHDM010000021.1:0-2440 GCA_035319065.1 Terriglobales bacterium | reverse complement strand
GGCCAATAGCCTCCAGGGCATAGTCGGCGTTGGTGACCAATACCGCGTATTCCCACAATTTGACGTCGTCCGACGCGTCGGCGAACAGCAAGGTTTGCTGGCCTTGAGGCGCATGGGCCTCAGCCAGCACCCGGCCGCCCTGAACGCGCCGCCGCAGCACCACCACCCGCCGCGTCCGGCTCCAGCCCGACAGCCGCAGCTGGGCCTCCACCGCGTCAAAACCCTGGCTTACCGGCTGCCAGTCGCGCCGCGACCACTGCCGTTCGATCAGACGCTTGACCCCGGCGCTCTGGCGTAGCTTGAAGAGGTAGGGTTGCTCGAGGGCTTCCAGGTCGGCCATGACCCCTTCGTTGCCGAAGGCGTTGTCGCCGCGTACCAGCACCGGGCGGTGTTCCGGCCGGAGTCCTTCCAAGAGGGCACACAGACGGGGCAGGCTGTGTTTGGCCGCGTGGGCTTTGCCGTTGTGGACCTCGACATCCAGGACTAGGCGGAGGTTGCCGATCCAGTAGGTGTGCAGGACATGGCTGGGACGCCCAGGCTTCGTGGGGTTGTAACTGACCTCGGCGCCGTCCTGATGGCCGTAGAGGGGTTTGACGGTGGTATCGCCATCGAGAATCCAAGGGGTATTCAGGGCTTCACCCACGCTCTCGGCCAGGGCCGTGTCCATCCAGGCCGTGCTCTTCGTCAGTTGGGCGGCACGAGCGACCCGTTCGGCATCGGTACCGCGTTTGGGCTGGTTCGGTGCCAAATGGGCCAGCGCCCGACGCAGGCTTTCGTCACTGATGATCTTGGCCATACCCAGGATCTCCGGGGCGACGGCATCGCCGCGCAGGCCCGTAACATGCGCATAGCGCCATTGTCCGTCCAGGATCGACAGCAGCCAGGTGCCCAACACGTCGACAACCTCCGGGGCATTGGGGCTGGTGTAGGCCAAGGGACACCCATCCACCCAACGCTCGAACAGCCCCGAAACCTCCAAAAACTCCGCGAAGAAGGCCAACTGCCCCAAGGCGGTAGCGCTACCGCCTTCGTCCCAGCGGACGTGAAACCGGCCACCGGGTGTGGTAAGACGCAACTCGATCCCTTCTCGAACCTGGTCGAGAAGCGCCTGATCGACCGCTTTCACCAACGCTTTTTGCTCAAATTCCAATTCACCCATTGGGTGAGCCTCCTCTTCTGCTCCAAGCCCCCATCAGTCCTCAGTTTGCAGCACTTTTTAAGGCAGTCAACAGAGGAAAAGAGGTTAATAGTTGAAATGGATTTTTGTCTAACGTATTGAAAGCCGTGAATAGAGAGGATACGAGCATGAAGACTTCCGAGTTTCGTATCTGGATGGCCAATCTGGGCCAACTGAGTCGAGGCCAACGCGAGCAAGTGAAGCAACACTTGGATCATTCGGTGTCGCCGCCTCCGGTAGTAGAATGGCTCGAACAGGCCCATGAAGCGATCTGCCCGCAGTGTCATGCAGCCACGCCTTATCGCTGGGGACACCAGGCGGGCCTGCAGCGGTTCCGCTGCCGCCAGTGTGGACACACCTTCACGGTATTGTCGGGAACCCCCTTGGCTCGCCTGCGGCACAAAGATCGATGGCTGACCTACAGTGAGACGCTGATCGAAGGATTGACTGTCCGGAAGGCGGCGGCCCGCTGCGGCATTCACAAGAACACCAGCTTCCGTTGGCGGCACCGATTCCTGCAGATGCCCGCCCAGACCAAAGCCCGTCGACTGCAAGGGATCGCCGAGGCGGATGAGACCTATTTTCCGTACTCCTGCAAAGGGCAGCGCCACCTGGACCGCGCGCCGAGAAAGCGCGGTCACTCGATTCATACGCGAGGTACCGGCAAGGACCAGGTACCGGTGCTGGTGGTAAGGGATCGTTCCGGGGCGACGGCGGATTTCAAGCTGTCGGTGGCCAATGCGACCGCGATTGAACCGCCCTTGCGGGCCATCCTGGCTCAGGATGCGATTCTCTGCAGCGATGGCGCGTCCGCCTATCGGATCGTGGCTCAGAAACTGGGCATCACCCATCGCCCGATCAACTTGTCTGCAGGGATTCGAGTCGTAGCCGGGGTTTACCATATCCAGAACGTCAATGCTTATGACAGTCGGCTGAAAGGCTGGATGGGCCGATTTCATGGGGTCGCCACGAAATATCTGGAGAATTACCTCGGATGGCGAAGATGGCTGGAGCGCTGGGGCCAGAAGAATTCCCCGCAGGTCGGTTTGTTCGCCGCCTTGGGTCGGGAGAATCAATTTCAACTATTAATGCAGACATAGCGTAAGTATTGGGGTGGCAATACACCATGGGTTACAGGGGCCGATTTCGCTTCAAACGGCATCGGTGAGATTCGTCGTTATGTTTCTGAGGCAGGAATCAGGACAAGTTCAACAAACGTTGTTCGCGCAGGAAACTTGTTGCTCGTTACAAGAACCGGCGTCG
>DATHDM010000020.1:0-7749 GCA_035319065.1 Terriglobales bacterium | reverse complement strand
TCGGTCGCCGAGGAGGAGATCTTCGGACTGCTGGGGCCGAACGGGGCGGGGAAGTCCACGCTGATCCGGATGATGACTACGCTGATCCCGATCACCGCCGGATCGGCCAGGATCGCGGGCCACGACGTCGTCGCCGACGCGGACAACGCGCGCCGGGATATCGGGGTGATCCCGCAGGCGATGACCAGCGATCCCGACCTGACCGTGGAAGAGAATCTGAACATCTACGCCAAGCTCTACAACGTTCCGGCGGAGAAGCGCCGCAAGAGCATCGACGAGCTGCTGGAGGTGGTGGACCTGTCGAAGTGGCGGACGGCGCAGACCAAGACGCTGTCGGGCGGCATGCGGCGGCGCCTGGAGATCGCGCGCGGCCTGGTGCATTCGCCGCGGATCTTTTTTCTGGACGAGCCGACGACCGGCCTGGATCCGGTGTCGCGCGTTGCGGTGTGGGAGATGCTGACGCGCATCAAGGGCGAGCGCAATCTCACCGTTCTGGTCACCACCCACTACATGGACGAAGCCGACCGGCTGTGCGACCGCATCGCCATCATCGATCACGGCAAACTGGTCGCGCTGGACTCGCCGATGGCGTTGAAGCAGACGGTGCCGGGGTCGAATGTGATTGAAGCGCAATTTCTGCATGCTCCGGCCGATTGGGAGCAGGAACTGAAGAAGCTGGAGGAGGTGCGTAACGTGCAGCACGAGGGCGCGAACATGTATCGCATCATGACCTCGGCCGGGCCGCGCACCACCACGGCGCTGGTGGAGCTGGCGCTCAAGAGCGGAGTGGAAGTGAAGTCCCTGTCGGTGCAGAGCACTACCCTGGACGATGTGTTCGTGCACTACACCGGGCGTCAGCTGCGCGACGAACAGGTGAAGGCGCTCGGATTCGTGATGCCGCCGCGGCCGGGGTATTAGGGGTATAGGGGATCCAGTCATGCAAAGGATGTGGGCCATTGTCGAACGTGAACTGAGAAAGTTCCTGCGCTCCCCGGCGCTGATGATGGTGGCGATGGTTTTTCCGCTGGTGCAGCTCATCGTGCTGGGAAGCGCGTTTGGCGGGAAGATTCGCGATGCCCGGCTGGGGGTGGTGGACCAGGACGGGGGAACGCAGTCGCTGAAGATCCGGGAGGCATTCGATTCCGTGCAAGCCACGGCGCGCACCTTCCGCCCGATCTATTACAGCAACGACCGGCAGGCGATGGAGGATGTGCGCAATGGCAAGCTGGACGGCGCGGTGGTGATCCCGCCCCAGTTCTCCCGCCGCATGTATGAGCAGGAACATCCGCGCATTGCCCTGATCGTGGACAACAGCGACAACTTCATGAGCGAATCCCTGGAACAGAAGCTGAGCGAGCTGGTCCAGGCGTTGAACGATCCCGTAGTCGAGCCCCGGATGCTGCAGAAGGTAGTGCTCGATACGGTGGAGCTCTATCCCTACATTGAATATCTGAAGTACCTGCTGCCGGGTTCGATCGCGCTGGCGATGTACGTCTCGGTGATGATCGGCGGCGGCATGCTCTATATCGACGACAAGGCGCGCGGCATTCACGAAGGCTACCTGGTCACGCCCATCACTAAGACCGAACTGGTGCTGGGCTTGAACCTGGCGGGTGCGATCAAGGCGGTGGGCGCGGGGATCGTGATCACCTTCGTGGGTTCGCTGGTGGCAGGGGTGAGCAATACCTTCCATCCTGCGACCTTTCTGTGGCTGCTGGGCATGATCCTGGCGACTTCCCTGGCATTCAACACCATGATGTTCCTGATGATGGTGCGGGTGGAGGATCCGCTGGTGCCGCGTGCCATCTTTGGCGTGATGAATACGCTGCTGTTCTTCCCCAGCGGCTCGATTTATCCCATCAAGGCGTTTCCCACCTGGCTGAAGGCGATCGCGGTCGTGGACCCGTTCACCTACGCGGTGCACGGGTTCAAGGCGCTGCTGTTGAAGGAGGCGGGCTTCGCGGCCATCTGGCAAGACATGCTGTTCCTGACGGTGTTCGCCATGGTGATGATCAGCATCGCTACGCCCCTGTTTAAGAGGACGCTGTAGGCGTTAGCTCCTTCCATTTGGATCAGTAAATACTAACTTGGCTGAATATCTGCCTGAAAGACATCTAAAGCTCCAGGGAGCGCGCACAAAAAAGAGGGGACCTTGGCGGTCCCCTCTGCATTTGGCTGACAGGGCGAAAGCGGCGCCGGCCGGAAAGCCTGCCGAATGGCTTTGCTAGTCGGCGCTCAGAGCGGCTTCAAACTCTTCCAATTTCGGCGAACGCGATGAAGCCGAGCCGGATTCCTGCTTGAACGAAGAGGATTCCTGCTTCGACTCCTGGCGGGGCTTGCCATCGCCTTTCATGTCGATGCTGCCCTTGAAGAAGGCGCCTTCTTCGATGCTGATGCGCTTGGCCACCACATCGCCGGTGAGCGAGCCCCCGGTGCGGATGTCCAGACGATCGCCGACGGTCACGTTGCCTTCCAGGTTGCCGCGCACCACCACTTCAGCGGCGGTGATGTTGGCCTTCACCTTGCCGGAGGCGCCGATGTTGACGTAGTTGCCGGGAAGGCGGACGGAGCCTTCCACCTGGCCCTCGATGAGCACTGACTCCGCGCCGGTGATCTCGCCCTTGATGACCAGGGATTTGCCAATCACCGCATGATTGGTGTTGGCGACCGGCTTGGGCGGAGTGAAATCGGTGTAAGAACGGTTGTCCGCGGGCTTGGCTGCGGATGGCTGGGGCGCTGGACCGGTGTTCGATCCATCAACGGGTGCGGGCTTCCACATGAGTCTGATCCCTTCGTGGAGGAGATGAGAGAACTTTTATCCGTTATCCACGGGCTTGGCGAGGTGCCGGAGGCGCATGCCCCACTGGACGGTAGGCCAATGGGGGTGGTGTACGCTGGGGGCAAGCCGGCCTCAGCACCCGATGCGAACCCGGTGCGCCCAAGGCAGTGTGATGAAAACGCAGGGTGTTTTGCCCCATGCCGGGGCCAGTCCGCTCAAGATGAAGGTTCGCCAGCTATCCGTCGGACTCGCGAAACATGCCCTCCCAGTCTTCGCGGAGCATCGGCGGGTGGGATGCAACCCTAAGGTTCTCGAGAACGTGGGTGGTCTGGCCCATGCCAATCAACGACGACGTCAGGTTGGTGGCGGAGCGGGCGAACTGGATGGCGTTTTCGGCGTCGCTTGCCAGGCCAAGCCTCCGGCGCAAGGGATCGGGCATGCCGCGGGTCAGGTTTCCCTGGTGGAGAGTCGCGCTGCCCATCACCGCCAGCCCGAAATCGGAAGCCACCTGCAGCAGGGCCCCGCGGCGTCCGTTGCTGCTGTGGTTTCCCAGGCCCCAGGCCTCGGTCATGGCCAGGTTAAAGGGGAGTTGCACGAAGCGAAAATGGTGATCCGGACCCGCGACCTCGCGGGCGGTGTGCACCATACGCTCCAGGTTCATATAGCCGCGCTGCGTGGGAGTGAGGCGGAAGCCGTTCCAGGTGGCGGCGCCGTAGAAGCGGATTCTGCCGTCAGCGACGGCGGCCTCGAGTGCGGCAAAGGCGGCGCTGATGCGCTTCCAGAAGATTTCCTCGCTGACCGAGCCCAGTTGCGATTCCGGGTTGTGGAGGTAGAAGACGTCGAGGGTCTCCAGCCCCAGGTTGCGGCCGCTGCGCTCGATCTGATCGGCCAGGTATTTGGGCGCCATACAGTGGACGCCTCCTGCCAGTTCGCTGCGCTCCATCACGCCGCGCTGAAAGTATTCCTGCTGGAAATAGGTGGCGGGGTCGAGCGGGACATCGTGATCGAAAGCCAGGTAGCCGGCCTTGGTGCAAATGAGGATTTCGTCGCGCTGGAGCTCACCGGCGCCGGTGAGATGGCCAAGGGCCGCTCCCAGGTTGCGCTCAGAGCGCTGGTGGCGGTAGTTGATGGCGGTGTCGAGGACGTTGATGCCCGAGCGCAGAGCCTGGAGAATGGCCTCGGTGTAGGCGCGGTCGGCCGCATCGTCGGGCTCGCCCAGGTACGTGCCCAGCGCGATCGAGGAGAGCCAAAGCTCGGAGGCGCCGGGGACGTGGCGGGGCTGGTGAAAGTGTCCCGCCTGTTGCAGAGCGGGAAAGCGGCGGGCGTAGCGGGCGGTGCCCTCCGCCGTAACCGATCCTGACAGCATGGAGCGTAGTGTAGCAGGGGGAGTTGAACGGCGCGGCCGAAGGCCCGCGCCCAAGCACGTCCCAAGTTGACACTCTTGCTACCCGGCCTTTATTCTTGAGTTTTGCGCCTTGATACGCGAGCCGACCTGTGGGAGTGTGTCCGCGTTGGGGCGCGGCAGGTCGCAGATGTTCATCAGCTTGCACGAGCTGCAACTCCATCACAACCTGATAGAGTTCGATCAGGAGTGGCAGCCGGAAGCCATTGATTTCGGACCAGATGTACGCCAAGCGAGCCCGCTGAAATCGGCCGGGCGAGCGATGCTGGTGGAAGAACATCACAGCCGGCGCGGCGCCATTGAGGATATCCTGTTGGTAGGGGAGTTCTCCACCGGCCTCGAGATACTCTGTGCCCGCTGTCTGGAACCGGTCGAGCGGGACGTGAAGAAGAGCTTCGACCTGCTCTACCGTCCGCAGGGCTCCGACGCGGGCGAACCGGAGATCGCGCTCTCCAGCCCGGCGGAAGCCGACGTTGGGTATTACCGGGGCGACGGCCTGCTGCTGGAGGATGTGCTGCGCGAGCAGATTCTGCTGACCGTTCCGTTGAAGGTCGTCTGCAGCGAGCAGTGCAAGGGATTGTGTCCGCAGTGCGGACAGAACCTGAACTCCGGCAGTTGTCAGTGCGAGCCGCAGGTGGAGCCGCGCTGGCCGGCGCTGAAGGATATTCGAGACAAGCTGCAGAAGTAATCGCCGCCGCCATGAGGCGGCCAGGAAGATAGAGGTAGGTTTTCATGCCCAATCCGAAACGAAGGCACTCCAAGGCACGCACCAGCCGACGCCGTGCGCACGATCATCTGACCGCACCCTCGGTCTCCGAATGCCCCAATTGTCACGAGAGGAAGTTGCCTCATCGCGCCTGCCCGAAATGCGGCTACTATAAGGGGCGCGAAGTTGTGGAAGTGGAAAAGGCCGGCTAGCCGAGCTGGGGCGCGGGGACAGGAGCGCTCAGGGCAAGTTGGCGAATAGGGCCGCACCACCACAAGACCACCGAGGACTAAAGAACCAACCCCATGCCGACCGTTATAGCTGTCGATGCGATGGGTTCGGATCGCGCGCCAAAACCGGAAGTCGAAGGCGCCATTCTCGCCGCACGGCAGCTTGACGTAAACGTGCTGCTGGTAGGCAAGGAGGATCTGCTGCGGGCTGAGTTGCGGCAGCATCCCTCCGCGCATTTTCTCCGCAACGACATCAGCATTGTGCCCGCCCGGGAAGTGATCGGGATGGACGAAAAGGCGGCGCAGGCGGTGCGCAGCAAACGTGATTCCTCGCTGCGGGTGGGATTGCGGCTGGTGCGCGAGGGCAGGGCGGCGGGCTTCATTACCGCCGGTAATACCGGCGCGGCCATGGCGAGCGCCAAGATGGTGCTGGGTGCGCTGCCGGGAGTGGACCGGCCGGCCCTGGCGGCGGTCTTCCCTACGGCCAAGGGCACAGCCGCGATCCTGCTGGACGTGGGCGCCAACGTCGATTCCAAGCCCCAAAACCTGGAACAGTTCGCGATCATGGGCGAGGTATATTTCCGCAAGATTTTCGGGGTTGCCAATCCCCGCGTGGGTGTGCTGTCCATCGGCGAGGAGGAGAGTAAGGGCAACGACCTTACCCGACAGGCGTATCAGCTCATCAAGCAGCTACCCTTGAACTTTGCCGGCAATGTGGAAGGCCGCGACCTCTACAACGGCAATGTGGACGTCATCGTCTGCGACGGCTTCGTCGGGAATGTGGCGCTGAAGATTTCCGAAGGCTTAGCGGAGGTGGTGCGCTTCATGCTGAAGGAATCGCTGAATGCCACCATCAGCCGGCAGGTGGGCTTCCTGCTTTCCCGCCGCGCCTTTGCCGAGTTCAAGAAGCGCCTGGACTACTCCGAATACGGTGGCGCGCCGCTGCTGGGTGTAAAGGGCGTGTGCATCATCGGCCACGGCAGCTCGAATGCCAATGCCATCAAGAATGCCATCCGCGTGGCCGCGGAGTTCGCCGAGCGCGGCATCAATCAGCAGATCGCCGAAGAACTGAGCGCCGTGCCCCAGGCCTGAGGGAAAACCGATCATGGGCGAAAGTTCGCCGGCATCGACCACACATCCGCACCGCGAGACGGTCGCGGGAACCAGCATCGCATTTCTGTTTCCGGGCCAGGGGTCGCAAGCGGTAGGCATGGGAAAGGAATTGGCCGCGCTTTACCCGCTGGCGCAGGAGACCTTCGACGAGGCCGACGAGGCGCTGGCCTACAAGCTGTCTCAGGTCTGCTTCGAGGGTCCGGAGGACCGCCTGAAGCTCACCGAGATTACCCAGCCTGCGATCCTGACGGTTTCGGTTGCGGCGGCTCGGGTGCTGCAGAGCGTGGGAGTGGTGCCGCGCCATGTCGCCGGGCACAGCCTGGGCGAGTACTCGGCGCACGTGACCTCAGGCACCATGGCCTTTGCCGATGCGGTGCGCACGGTGCGAAACCGGGGAAAATACATGCAGGACGCGGTGCCGGTCGGCGAAGGCGCAATGGCTGCGGTGCTGGGCATGCCGATCGATGCTCTGCGGCAGGTATGCCGCGAGGCGGCCCACGGACTGGTGTGCGAGCCGGCTAACATAAACTCGCCAGATCAGATCGTGATTTCCGGGAGCAGGGCCGCGGTGGAACGCGCGGCGGAGCTGGCCAAGCACCGCGGCGCCAAGCGCGCCATCATGCTTCCGGTGAGCGCTCCCTTCCACTGTTCCCTGATGAAGCCTGCGCAGGACCGGCTGGCGCAGGATCTCAAGGCGCTGCAGTTTCACGACATGGATTTTCCCCTGGTCACCAACGTGGATGCGGAGCAGATTTCCGACCCGGGGAAGGCGCGAGCGGCGCTGATTCGCCAGGTCACGGGCGCAGTCGAGTGGGACCGATCGATGCGGCTTCTGATCGAAAAGGGCGTGACTCACTTTATCGAGGTGGGGCCGGGCAAGGTCCTTTCCGGGCTGATGCGGCAGATTGACCGGACCAGGACCGCACTCAACGTGGAAGACGGGGCTTCGCTGGAGAAAACCACCAGCCACTTCGCGCACGCCATCAAGGGCGACGACTGAAAACCGGAACCCTCGCCCCGGTTGGGAAAATGCCATGTCCCACCTCTGAGGGGTTGCCAAAACGAGTCTGATATCCTCTCCCTACACCGCCGGGCTCTCCTGCTGTCGGCGGACTCACAGATCAAAGGGGTGAACGTGCTCAACCGTCGGGTGCCAGGTGTGGTGTTGTGTCTGATGATCCTCTTCGCGCGGGTGGGCCAGGCGCAGAATGCATTGCCGGCCGAGAATCCGGGGAAGTCTGTCACTGTGATTCGTGCAGGCCGGCTTCTGGACGTGCGCAGCGGCCAGGTGCTGCGTAACCAGGTGCTTGTGGTGGAAGGGGAACGTATTCGCCAGGTGGGGCCAGCCGCGGCCGCGATGGGCGCGCGGGTGATCGATCTCTCCGACGCTCTGGTGCTGCCCGGGCTGATCGATTGTCATGCCCACATTCTGGGCAACCAGAAGGACCTCTCCCCCACGCAAGCTCTGCGGTTGTCCTCGGCACAAGCCACGTTGTGGGGAGTGCACAACCTGCAGGTG
>DATHDM010000019.1:0-2218 GCA_035319065.1 Terriglobales bacterium | reverse complement strand
GGCGAAATATCCGGTGGAGACGGCCGGGTTCGGGCTGCTGACCTCGATCGGGCTGCTGCTGATGGTGGGAGCGGCAGGCAAGTCGGCGCAGATTCCGCTCTATGTGTGGCTGCCGGATGCGATGGAGGGCCCGACACCGGTTTCGGCGCTGATCCATGCGGCCACCATGGTGACCGCGGGCGTGTACATGGTGGCGCGGTCGCACGTGATCTTCGATCACGCTCCGAATGCTCTCACTGTGGTGGCAGTAATCGGCACCCTGACCGCCTTGTTCGCGGCTACCATCGGCGTGGCGCAGACGGATATCAAGAAGGTGCTGGCCTACTCCACGATTTCGCAGCTGGGTTACATGTTCCTGGGCTGCGGCGTGGCGGCATACTCGGCAGGAATTTTCCACCTGATGACGCACGCGTTTTTCAAGGGCCTGCTATTCCTGGCGGCCGGATCGGTGATCCACGCCGTGGGCGGCGAGCAGGACATGCGCAAGATGGGCGGCCTGCGGCAATATATTCCCGTCACTTTTGCGACCATGGGGATTGCGACGATGGCAATCGCCGGCATCCCGGGATTCGCCGGCTTCTTCAGCAAGGATGAAATCCTGCTGCACGCCTATGAGGCGAGCCCGGTGTACTGGGTGCTCGGCGTCTTTACCGCGCTATTGACTTCGTTCTACATGTTCCGGCTGCTGTTCATGACGTTCTGGGGAGAGTATCGCGGGGTGGGGGCCGAGGATGATCATGGCGGGCACAGGCACGGAGGCCATGAGCACGGGCATGGTATGCCGCATGAGAGTCCGATGGCCATGCTGGTGCCGCTTATGATCCTCGCGGTACTTTCGGTGATTGGCGGGTGGGTATGGTTCGGGGGTCTCTTCGAGCACTTCATGGCTCCCGTGTTCGGCGGCGAGGCCGCAGCGGCTCCGGAAGCGGTTTCAAAAGGCTTGGAATACACGCTGATGGGAGTTTCTACCATCGCCGCGTTTCTCGGGTGGTTTCTGGCGTGGCTGCTGTATGTGCGCAGCCCCGAGCTGCCGCAGAAAATTGCGGACGGCCTGGGCGGGTTCTACGAGGCTGTCGTCAACAAGTATTACGTCGACGAACTCTACGCGACGCTGTTCGTGAAGCCCCTGGTGGATGGGTCGACTCGCATTCTCTGGCATGGCGTCGACCAGGGCGTGATCGATGCGGCGGTGAATGACACAGCCCAGGGCGCGCGGCACGTCTCCGACGCGGCTCGGCACATGCAGTCCGGCAATCTGCGGTCCTACGCGGGCTGGGTGGCGGCGGGCGGTGCAGTGGTGATTGCTTACATGATCTGGATGGGGGTGCGATGAGCACCAGCGGACTCGACCCGATCATCCTAACGCTGGTCACGTTCATTCCCGCAGTGGGCGGACTCCTGCTCGTCCTGTTTCCGCGCCGCGACCGGGACATCCGCATCTTCTCGCTGATCGTTTCCCTGCTCACGTTTGGCCTGTCATTGCACCTGGTGGCGCGGGTACACCGGATGCTACCGGGGTTCCAGTACGAAATCGACAAACCATGGATCTCGACTCCGAACATCCACTACCACATGGGCGTGGACGGCATCTCAATGTGGCTGGTGCTGCTGACCACCTTCCTGACGCCGTTGTGCGTGCTGATCTCGTGGAAATCGATCCACGAGCGGGTGAAGGAGTTCTTCATCCTGCTGCTGGTGCTGGAGACGGCGCTGATCGGTGTTTTCACGTCGTTGGACCTTTTCCTGTTCTACTTCTTCTGGGAATCAACGCTGATTCCGATGGCGCTGCTGATCGGAATCTACGGCCACGGGCGCAAGGTGTACGCGGCAGTCAAATTCTTCCTGTACACGATGGTCGCGTCGGTGTTCATGCTTGCGGCGGTGCTGTGGCTGTATGCCAAGGTGGGCAGCTTCGATTTCGTGACAATTCAGAATGCGATCCGGACCGGCCAGGTGACGGGGTTCGCCACAGCGGCTCCGTGGCTGTTCCTTGGCTTCTTCCTGGCGTTTGCCGTGAAGGTGCCGCTGTTTCCCTTCCATACGTGGTTGCCGGACGCGCATGTGGAGGCTCCGACCGCGGGCTCAGTGCTGCTGGCGGGCGTGCTCCTGAAGATGGGCACGTACGGTTTGCTGCGGTTCAACCTTGGACTTTTCCCTGAACAGTCGCGGCAGAATGCGCCCTGGATTTGTGTTCTCGCGTTGATTGGCATCGTGTACG
>DATHDM010000018.1:0-14275 GCA_035319065.1 Terriglobales bacterium | reverse complement strand
ACGGCAAGGTCGCGATCCCGACGGGGGCAGAGGTGATCGACGCCACCGGCAAGACGCTGATGCCTGGCCTGTGGGACATGCACGTGCATCTGGCGGAAAACGACGGCCTGCTGCACATGGCCGCGGGAGTGACCAGCGTGCCCGACGGCATGGATCAGCACTACAGCGACAGCTTTTTGCAGATGCTCAAAATGACGCGCGCGCTTTACCTCGCCGGCATCCCCATCGTCGCGGGAACCGATGGCCTTGCAGGTTTCACTCTCGATCGCGAGCTGGAACTCTACGTTGAGGCCGGCATCCCCGCGCCCAAGGTGTTGCAACTCTCTACTCTGGGTGCGGCGAGGGTGATGAAGATGGACCAGCGGCTAGGCTCGATCGCCCCCGCCAGGCTGGCGGATGTAATCCTGGTTGACGGCAATCCCGCCTCGCGCATCAGTGACATCCGCTGCGTCGAGACTGTGGTGAAAGACGGGGTGATGTACCGCAGCGCTGATCTCTATCACGCCGCCAACGTCGCCAGCGGCAATCCTCCGGCGAATTAGCCGACTCTCCTGGCTCGCTTATGCGTGGTACGCGTTTCCAACGACCAGCCTCGCGCAGCGCCGAACTCCCGGTTCGCTCAGCGCTGCGAGCCGGACCTGAGCTCCGACGCTGGGTCGCAGAGGTTTCGCTTCACGCCCGGGCCTCGGCGGAGCCACCGATCTCGCTGTGCGCGGCCATGCGATCGTATTCCTTGCCGGCGTCGAACGGCAGCAGCACATACAGCGTGTAAATGCCCAACGCAGTCCCGATCGGCGGATGGATGATGGCAATGAACGCCATCACCAAAGCCAACAGCCGCCCCCAGGGGCGGATCTTCAACAGGCCCCACCCTGTCATCAAGCAGGCGACAGCAAACAATCCAATGGCAAACGCGATGCTCAACAACACCAGCGGCCCGGCGAAGTTCAGAAATGGAGGCAGGTTTGCGGTGTCCAGCCAGTGTCCGCCGGTGGCCAGGGCAAGCAGGATGGGCACGGGGATCGAACATAGGGCGCCAATCACGATCCAGAACGTGGCCAGCAGATGCAGGTGCTCCGGTACGCGGCTGCGAGCCAGCATCGCCATGCGGCCCTGCACCGGACTCTGGCCGCACCGGCCGCAAACCAACTGATCCGCCCCTACCGTGGCGCCGCAATGATTGCAAAACATGCGCACCTCCCTCTCAGTGAAGAGAGATACGCTGGCGGGCCAGTCCGAGTTCCCTAGGACGCGAGGGCCGGTCTGCTGATGCGATAGAAAAACGAAAGGCACGGGGACTGCGTCCCCGTGCCTCAATAGCTGCCCGCTGACGTGGCTCACTCGACACCAGGCCAGGCGGGAAACGGGGCTAAAGCTTCTCGTAGAAATCGCAGGCCGAGCACGATATGTACATGCCACCCGCCACGCCCCGCTCATTGTCCTTAAAGCGCTTGACGATGCGGGTCGCCTTGCCGCACTTCGGACAATCGGTGCTCTTGGAGGTATCCATCACTTTCTTGCGGTCCGCTGTCTTTGCTACCTTTGCCATATCATCTCCTGCTTGCCGGACCCGGGCTGCGGCGCAAACTCGCCGCCGGCAGCCAGCCCGGCTACCCCGGTCGTTGGATTTTTGCACTTTTCTGAGTATGCAGCGACGAGGCTGCGGGACCGGCGATCACCGGGATAATTGCTCTACTCTTTGTGCCCGTTTGATTTTACACTACCGCGCGCAAGCACGCCGCATGCGGCGCGTCAGCGAGGTGTTGCCCTATGGTCGCTCCCAAGCTCAAGTATCTGCGCTGGTCGGAAGTGGAACTGGAGAACCTGAATCCCCTGCTCGATCGTCAGTTGATCACCGGCGAAAACCTCATGCTGGCGAGGGTTTTGCTGAAGAAGGGATGCGTGGTTCCCGAGCACAGTCATCACAACGAGCAGTTGACGTTCGTGCTGGAAGGTGCCCTGAAGTTCTGGATCGATGGTCGCGAGATTGTCGTTGGTCCCAACGAGGTGCTCTGCATTCCGGCGAATATGCCGCACAAGGCGGAGGCGCTGGAGGACACCGTGGATATGGATATCTTCTATCCCCCGCGCCAGGACTGGCTGAACAAAACCGACGACTACCTGCGCGGAGTCGCGAAGCGCTAGGCCCCTGCTCAGGCGCTCTCAGCTCCGTGGGTTTGACCCTGCTTCCCGCGCTCTGCTAGCCTGAGCAGTTTCCCGCCGGCTTCGCGCCCTCACAGACGCCCTCACGGCCGCTCTCGATTCGCGCGGAAGACTGTGCGTCCAAAATCAATTCTGGAAAGGCTGCTCTTATGGCCCTGAAGTTCAAGGGAGTCGATTTCATCGCGTTCGATGGCTTGCTGTCAGCCGATGAACTGCTGGTTCGCGACAATACCCGCAAATTCGTGGAAGAAAATATCATTCCCATCATCGAAGAGTGCAACCGCGAAGGCCGCTTTCCCAGGCAACTGATCCGTCCGATGGGGGAGCTCGGATTCTATGGCGCCAACCTCAAGGGCTACGGCTGCGCCGAGATGTCCAACGTCGAATACGGGCTGGTGATGCAAGAATTGGAGCGCGGTGACAGCGGCCTGCGGTCGTTCGTGAGCGTGCAGTCGGCACTGGTGATGTATCCCATCTACGCCTTCGGCAGCGAAGAGCAGAAGCAGCAATGGCTGCCTGCGCTGCAATCCGGCGAAAAATTGGGTTGTTTTGGACTGACCGAGCCTGATGCCGGCTCGAATCCCGGCGCCATGCGAACCCGCGCGCGCAAGGACGGCGAGGGCTATGTTTTGAACGGCGAGAAGATGTGGATCACCTCGGGCTCGATCGCCGATGTAGCCGTGATCTGGGCAAAAGTGGAGGACGAGGGCGACTGCGTCCGTGGCTTCCTGGTTGAAACCAATCGGCCCGGCTTTCGTGCCGCCGACGTGCACGGCAAGTGGTCGCTGCGCGCGTCGGTAACTTCGAGCCTGTCATTGCAGGATGTGCGCGTGCCTGCCTCCAACCTGCTGCCCAAGACCGAGGGCCTCAAGAATGCGCTGATGTGCCTGAACCAGGCGCGCTACGGCATTGCCTGGGGCGGCATCGGAGCGGCTATGGCCTGCTACGATTGCGCGCTGCAGTACGCCCAGTTCCGCAAGCAATTCCGCGGTCAGCCCATCGCCTCACACCAATTGGTTCAGCAGAAGCTGGTCTGGATGATCAGCGAGATCACCAAGGCGCAGCTTTTGGCGCTGCAGGTCGGGCGCCTGAAGGATCAGAACAAAGCCCAGCACTACCACATCTCCATGGCCAAGCGGAACAACATCTGGATGGCGCTCGAGTGCGCCCGTATGGCGCGTGACGTTCTGGGCGCCAACGGCATTGCTGACGAGTATCCCATCTTCCGCCACATGGCGAACCTGGAGTCGGTGAAGACTTACGAAGGCACGCACGACGTCCACACGCTGATCATCGGCAACCAGATCACCGGGATCGACGCATTCTAGAGCTCGAAGGAGAGCTCAGCCCTGGTCCCGACCAGCCACACAGCCGTTGGTGATAACCAGGGACTCGACGCCAGCTCATGGTTTTCTGTCTGTGATCCACGGCATTGACGCTTGCCAAATCCAGGCGCATGATTGCTGCCCGCATGTTCCCCGAATTGGTTCCAACTTTCCTGCCGGCGGGCACGTTTGGTTTCTGCTCTCATTCCAAGATCCGCGAGCGAGCGCGCCCGCCGGCGCTGCCCGAGGAGGCATCCACATGGCAACCCAAGTGAGACCGGAAACCAACGTGAAGAAGGCTAAGGGTTACGGCGAAAATATTGAGAGCGATTTGGCGCTGGAATTCCTCCGCGTGGTGGAGAAGGCCGCCATCGCCTCCGCCCGCACTATGGGGCAAGGCGAACGCAAACTTGCCGACCAGGTGGCCACCGAGGCCATGCGCCAGACCATGGACAGCGTTCCCATGCGCGGCACCATCGTGATCGGTGAAGGCGAACGCGACGAGGCGCCAATGCTCTACATCGGCGAGCGCGTAGGCGCGGAGTTCCCCGACGGCTCGCGCGTCCCCGAGGTCGATATCGCCGTCGACCCCCTGGAAGGCACCAACCTGTGCGCCACCGGATCGCCCGGGGCGATCACGGTGCTCGCTGCCTCCGAGCACGGTGGCCTGCTCAATGCGCCTGACTGTTACATGGAAAAAATAGTGGTCGGCCCCTCCTGCAAAGGGGTGGTCGAAATGGATGCCCCGGTTGCGGATAACCTGAAAGGCATCGCCAAAGCGCTCGATCGCGACGTCGAAGACCTGGTGATCATCGTGCTGGACCGTCCGCGCCACGAGAAGCTCATCCGCGACATACGCAAGGCGGGAGCCCGCATCAAGCTGATCTCCGACGGCGACCTGTCGGCGGGTATCGCCGCGGCGGTGCTGGGAACCGGGGTTCATGCCGTGATGGGATCGGGCGGCGCCCCCGAGGGCGTGATCACTGCGGCCGCCATCCGCTGCCTCAACGGCTACATGCTCGGACGCCTGGTGGTCGACAAACCGGAACTGGAAGAGCGCATCGCGCGGATGGGGATTAAAGACAAAAAGAGAATCTATCGCGCCGAAGATTTGGCTCCCGGCCGGCAAATTATCTTCGCCGCCACCGGCGTCACCGAAGGCGCGCTAATGCGCGGCGTCCGCTTCTTCGGCGAGGGCACCCGCACCTCATCGGTGATCATGACCTTGAACACCGGCAAGGTGCGCTTCATCGAGAGCATCCATCTGGAGAAGAAGCCCGACGTGAAAGTGCGATTCGCCTGATGACCAGCGCCGAAGTGGTGATTGTAGGCGGAGGAATCGTCGGCTCGAGTATCGCCTTTCACCTGACTGAAGCGGGATGCACCGATGTTCTGGTGATCGAGCGCGAAACCCACCAGGGCAAGGGCTCCACTGGAAAGAGCATGGGCGGCGTGCGGGCTCAGTTTTCCACGCCCGTCAACATCCGGATGTCGCTCTACTCGATCCCCTTTTACGCGAGTTTTGAAGAGCGACTGGGCCATCCCGCCGGATATCGCCCGCAGGGATATCTGTTTGTGGCCACCAGCGATGCCCACTTGCGCTATCTGCGTGCGAATTACGAACGCCAGGTCGCGCTTGGGCTGAAGAACGTGCGCTTGCTTCCGCGCGAGGAGATCATCCAGGCGTTTCCGCAACTGAGATCGGACGACATCGTGGGCGGCAGTTTCTGCTCGACTGACGGCTTTGTCGATCCCTATAGCGCCATGGTCGGCTTCATGAAGTGCGCCGAACAGCGCGGTGCGCGGCTGTGGCGGGAAACCCAGGTCACCTCAATCGCGCGAGATGGAAACGCGATCGCCGGCGTAGAGACCACGCGCGGGCACGTGGCTACGCGGAAGGTCGTGAATGCAGCCGGGCCCTGGGCGGCCCAGTTGGCAGAGTTCGCCGGCATTGACCTGCCGGTAGAGCCCCTGCGCCGCATGCTGGTGCCCACCGAACCGTTCGATCAGTTTCCGCGCTCCGCGCCCATGATCATCGACATGTCCAACGGATTCCACTTTCGCCCGGAGTCGCTCGGATTCCTGTTCGCGTGGAACGATCCGGAGGAGAGGCCCGGCTACAACATGAACTTCGAGCCATCATTCCTGGAGAAGATTCTGACGCGCGCGGCAAATCGCGTACCCGTCTTCGAGAACGTTCCGGTAAATCCTAAGCGGGCGTGGGCGGGGCTGTACGAGATGACGCCCGACCACCACCCCATTTTGGGTCCGGTGCCCGAGGTGCCGGGGTTTTTCCTGGCCAACGGCTTTAGCGGGCACGGAGTGATGCACGCACCGGCCACCGGCAAGATCCTCTCGGATCTCCTGCTCCGCGGTCAGACCGACCTGATCGACGCTCGCCTGCTGAACTTGCAGCGATTCGCCGAAGGGCGCATGATCGAGGAAACCGCAGTGCTGTAAGCAGCGCCGCGTCGCTATTGTCCATGCTGGGTGCAGCAGCACATTGCCGTAGTTGTCAGCTTGTCCTGCCACCTAGCCCGGCCCGCATTTCGCAACGATGAGCGTGATGTCGTCACTCTGCTCGCGAGGGCTGAACTGCCGCACCTCCTCCACAATCCTCGCCAGCAGGGCTCGTGGGGACTGCTCGCGATTTCGGCGCAAAGCCTCAATCAGGCGCTGCTCCCCGAATTCTTCTCCCGCATCATTGAACGCCTCGGTCACGCCGTCGGTATAGAGTGCCAGTATGTCTCCCGGAAAAAGCTGGCGCTCCTCGATCGAGCAATCCCACTCCCGGAACAGCCCCAGCACGGTGCACGTCGACTCCAGCTTCTCAAGCTTGCTATCCCGCAGCAGGAAGGCAGAATGGTGTCCGCAATTGGCGTAGAGCAAGCCTCTGGCCTGGTCATCGTACTCGGCAAAAAAGAGGGTGGCATAGGCGCTGTCGGTGGTGTTTTCGCAAAACAGTTGGTTCACCGATCGCAGGAAGCGTTGCGGCTGCTCCAATGCGATGGCGCTTTGGCTGCGCAGGTTCGCCTGCAGGTTTGCCATCAGCAGTGCGGCGCCGATGCCCTTGCCGGAGGTATCGGCGATGACCAGCCCCAGCCGCCCCCGGCCCAGATCCAGGAAATCGTAATAGTCGCCGCCGACGTCGCGGGCCTGAATGCAAGCACCCGCGTATTCCAGCGTTTTGAGCTGCGGAAGCGTTTGTGGAAATAGTCTCGCCTGCACCTGTTTTGCAATTTCCAGTTCCCGGGCGGTACGTCGCTCGGCCTCGAGCTTCTGCGCGGCCGCGCGCCGCTGCGCTTCGATCTCGCGAACGAAGTCGTCGCGTCCCACCAGGGAGAAGGAATTGCCATCCAGATCGTCAAAGCGGGTGAAGATTCCACCCCAAAGCGTGGTTTGGGGCGGATGGTGAAAGCGAACGCCGCGCTTCCGCCATTCGTCAAACTTGGCCATCACATCCTCGGTGACCAGCACCGCATGTCGGGAGCGGCCAATCAGTTTGTATTCATCGGAATTGCGCTTGGGAGCCACCAATGCAAGAACCGTGCTGCCATCCGGAGGCGCCACCGCTACCCAACGGCCACCGGATTCATAGCTCTCGTCCACTACCAGGCTGAATCCAAGCTGGTCGGTGAAGAAGCGCAGGCTTCGCTCCTGATCGCGCACGAAGATGTTGATGCAGAGCAGGCGAAGGTACGGGTCCTGGCGGTCCAGCGGAGGCTGCAGGGGAAGGGAGCCCATCGCCGTGATTATAAGTCCCGCAGCGGCTTGGAACCGGGAGCCGCCGGCCCCCTGTCCTCGAGCTGTCTTTACTGCCCGGAAAGAAATGTGAATATGGTCTCGCGCTCGCGCGGGCCGTCTAATTCCACCAGAACGATTCGTTGCCAAGTGCCGAGCACGAGCTGACCGCGCTCGGCGGGAACCGAGACCGAGGTGCCGATCAGGGCGGAAAGAATGTGGTCGGGGACGTGAGCCGGATTGTGCGGGTGGCGGTACCTCAGCTTGGGGACCATCGCCTCGAACGCGTCGAGCATGTCGAGATCGGTTCCCGGGTCGAGGTCGGCAGTGGTGAGCGCGGCCGTGGTGTGGAGCATAGAGAGGTGGCAGACGCCGGAGCGATCGCCATAAGATTTTCGCAGCGCGAGTGCGACCGGATCGGTGATGTCGACCACCTCGCGCTTTTTATGGGTTTTGAAGGTCAGCTTCTGCATGGCGGCTTCTCCATGCCTATGGCACCGGCCGCGCAAAGGGATTCTTGGCCTGCGGCGGAAACGGCAGGGGCTCACCCTGGAATAAAGCTACGCAATTTTCCAGGCGCTTGCTGCCGTCGTGCACTGCGAACTTCGCCGGATGATCGGCCGGGCCGCTCCAGAGGCTCACGCCCGCATACTCGCCATCGTTCCGCAGAATGTAATAGCGCATGCTGACGTAGCGAAGTCTTCGCGGGTTGCTCTGGTAATTCCGCGCGATGCGCTTCAATGTCTCCAATCCGGCTTCCCGCGGCGACATCCCATGGCGCATGCTCTCCACGATGGAATGCGCGCCCGCGACTTTGATGTTCTCCTCCCCGTTGCCGGTCGCTCCCGCCGAGCCCACGTCCTGGTCGGTGTAGCAGCCAGCGCCAACGATGGGAGAATCGCCCACCCGTCCGGGGATCTTCCAGGCAAGCCCGCTGGTGGTGGTCATGCCGGAGATTTCGCCCTTTTCGTTCAATGCGGAGACATGGATGGTTCCACTCGGCGGATAGAGCACCTCGCGAACAGCCGTCATCCGGAATTGGGGTTCGATCCCCAGAGCCGCGGCGCGCTGCAGCAAGCGCTCCAATAGCCGTTCCAGCTGTGGAGGCGCGATCTCTGCCAGCGGCGGGGGCATGGAGGGTATGTCCGGGGATATCTTGTAATCCGGATCGGCTAGGCCCGGGCCCCACCAATCGTGCTTGGGGTTGCTTTCCTTCCACAGTAGCCAGATCTTGCGCGAGCGCTCGGTGAGCAGGTTTTCCCTGGGGAATCCCATGGCAACCGCGAAGCGCTCGGCGCCATCGCCGACCAGCATCACATGACCGGAGTGCTCCATGACGGCCTTTGCCAGCAAAGAAACATTCTTGATATTGCGCACGCCGCCCACCGCGCCGGCGCGGCGCGTTGGGCCGTGCATGCACGACGCATCCAGCTCGACCACGCCCTCTTCATTGGGCAAGCCCCCCAGGCCCACGCTGTCGTCGTTGGGATCGTCCTCCTGCACCTTGCCCACGGCTATGGCCGCGTCCAGCGTGTCGCCGCCTTGGCTCAGGATTTGCCACCCCTGATCGATGCCGTTGATGCCATTGGCGCTGGAAATCAGGATAGCGGCCCGCTTGGGCTTCGCGGAGGTGGCTTGCGGGGCGGATGCTTCCCCGGCGCTTCCAGCGTCAAGACCGAGAACGAGCGAACCGAAGCCGGCGGTAGTGAGAAATTCCCTGCGCGAAAGTCCCATGCGCCCTCCCGAGGTGATCCCAGCCGCAGATTGGACGGATCGAAGGCCCAGAAGAATAGCACGCAGGTAATCCGGCCAGGATTGCACGGAGCAGGGACGGGAAACCTTGTTCCCCGTCCTTGCGCGGAATGTTAGCCGTTTCTAGCTGGCGACGCTCTCGACTCTGCGCTCCGCGCGGAAGCGCAGACGGGCGGCGATGTTGCCGGCCTTCTGCAAATCCGCGTCGTGGGGTACGTAAACGATCTCCACGCCATTTCGCAGCGCCAGCCCTACCAGCGCATCCGAGATGTCGTCGATCTCGTGAGTTTCGCGGCCGCAGACCGAGCATCCCTTCACCAGGTGCATGTCGATGTGCCCGCAATTCGAGCAATAGACGCCGGGTGCGGCAAAACTGCTTTCCATCAGCAACGTCTGGACCTCCCCCTGTTCCATGGAGCGCAGGACCCGCCGCAGACCGACGGCTCCATGACGTCGGGCGCGGGCTTCGTCGAGGACCTCCGCGACCAACTCGCGCCGGCGCCGATCGCGGCAGGCATTCAGCATCTTTCTGGCGCGCTCGCGGACCTGCTCGGCGGTGGCAGACACCACATCAACGTCGAAGCGGCCTACCAGCCGCTCTCTGAGATAGGGGTGGAGTTGACGCTCCATACTGGGCCACACATCTTCGCGGCATCCGAAAATCACCTGCTCGCAACCGCGCTTCTGATGCAACTCCAGCAGCCGGTCCGCTACCCGCTTCAGATGGCTGAGGGCCTCATTCTCCACCCGGCGATCGGCGTGGCCGGCATCGTAGCCGAGGAAACCGTCGCTACGTCCGCGTCGCGAAAGCGCGGCAATGAAATCCTCGCGCTCCCGGATCTCCCCCTCCTGCATCTGAAACAGGCGGGCGCGGCTTCGCTCCACCAGCGCGATGTACACCGTGCATAGGGCGTCCTGCATGGCCGCCAGCGGGCGCAGGTGAAAGCGCGTATTGACGTGCAGCACCGTTCCTGGAAGCAGCGGCGGCAGGTCGAACTCCTTCCACAAGCCGCTGGAGCCGCAGGCAAACGCGGCTTTGGCGCGACCCTGATTCCCATGCAGGTTTTCCGCCCACGCCAGCATGCGCTCCAGCGCGGCCTTCAACTGCTTGCCGTTCTTGCCGCTCTTTTCCGCTTCGCGGATGGCATTCTTGACCAGTTCTTTGATCCGCAAGGCCTCCTGGCGATGCGACTTGTCGGCGGGAGTCGTGGGTTGGTAATAGAAGGAGACTGCGTCACCTTGAGCAGATTGGAATGCAGCGAGTTCGCGAATTTCGTCGCGCGTGATCATTGCACCTCCCGATGGCGATTAGGCAAGCCGAGGTTGCTGAAGCGTTCTGTTCTTGGATGGGCCGGGGTCGGACAGATTCCGGCGCAAGTGCTCCCTTGCAGAACTAATAGAGTGCCGCACGTCCTGCAGCGAGCGGCCGCTGATAGCCGATATCTCCTCCACGTTGAAGCCTTCGATGCCAAACAGCAGAAACGCCTCCCGGTCCTCCCGCCGTGTGCCCCTCAGGGCCCGCTCCACCAGGCGCACCATTTCATCGGAGGCCGCAGTGTCCTCGGGGGAGGCCACGGAACGGTCGGGAATCAGGCTCTCTTCCGTCACGGTCTCGTCGGGCTGGTGAAACTGGACGTAAGCCTCGTCGGTGGCGCGCTCCAACTCCTCCTGCGGCCGACGGCGATGTTCTTCCAGCGAGACGGCCTCCACGCCATCCCCATGGCGAAGGGGCAGGTCCCGCATGGCGCGCACTGCGAGCCGGTAAAGCCAGGGCTCCAGGGCCAGCTTTTCGGGTTTGTCGCCGTCTCCCAAAGCGTTGGCGATGGTTTCGTCGATGACTTCTTCGGAACGCAACTGGTAGGGCCCGAGCTCTCCCAGGCTTTCGCGGTAGCGCAGCTCTCGCTCGACGAAACGAATCAGGCGCGAGAGGTTGGCGTTGACGTACGCGCTGATGTCCTCGTCAGAAACCGTGGGAGCGTGTACCGCGGCCAGCGTCCACTCGAAGGGGACCAGTTCCTGCGCGCGGCCCTCCTTCTGGCGGCGCGGCCACTGGCGATGATTGCGCAGCCGTTCTTTGTGGCGAGTGATCTGCTGGATGAGGTCGTCGAAGCTGCTTTTGATCGCCGCGGTGACAGTTGATGCACTGCTACTGGCGGCGAGGTCCCCAGACGGCAGCCGCAGGTCCAGGCGCATGAAAATCCCGGCACGAGCCGGCTGCTCTTCCAGGATGGCGTGCAGATGAACTAACTCGGGACGGAAAACCTGTAGCCTCTTCCGCACTTTTTCGATTTGTAGATTGATTTCTCTTTCGACGCTGGAGTTCTTGGGAAGTTTGTAGCTAATGTGGACATTCATTCGTGCCTCGAAGTGCAGGACCCAGTGCCTGCTAGCCCACTTTATCTAGCAAGCAAATTGTACACCTATCCGATAAGAGGCACACCGCGCTCCGCCCTGTTGCCCTGGGCAAAGATTAATTAGGGAATGCGCGTAAATTGATCTTGACTTTGGCCAAAAGGCAGAAGTGATTCTGGGGAATCGACCTCCGGCAGGAATGCCGTCGCCGCCACCCTCTTCTCCGCCGATAACTAGACGGTTACGGTGAACGTGGTGTCTGTGCGGACCACGGGACGGTAAAGCGTGTCGCGCTCGATGGGCTCGCGGCCAGCCTCGCGGATCAGCCGTACCAGCTCCTGGCGGCGCAATCCCTGCGGGGTGGCAGCTCCGGCGTCGTGATAGATCTTTTCCTCGACTACCGTACCGTCGATGTCGTCGGCGCCGAAGCGCAAGGAGATTTGCGCAATCTTGGGAGTGAGCATCTGCCAGTACGCCTTGATGTGCGGGAAATTGTCGAGCACCAGGCGCGAAACCGCCATTTGCTTGATGTCGGTGAAGCCGGTGGTCCAGGGCAGATGGCTCAGTGCCGTATGGTCGGGATGGAACGCCAGAGGAATAAAAGTTTGAAAACCGTGAGTCTCATCCTGCAAGGCGCGCAGCTTGATCAGGTGGTCCACCCGGTCTTCGTCGCGCTCGATGTGGCCGTAGAGCATGGTGGCGTTCGACTTCAGTCCCAGTTCATGGGCGATGCGCGCCGTTTCCAGCCACTGGTTGCCGTCGATCTTGTGGTCGCAGATGATGTGCCGGACGCGCTCCGCAAAAATTTCCGCGCCACCGCCCGGTAGAGAATCCACTCCCGCCTGCTTCAGCGCGACCAGGGTGTCGCGGACGCTGAGTTTGGCCCGCTTGGCCAGGTAGGCGACCTCGACCATGGTGAACGCCTTCAGATGCACCCGTGGGAAGCGCGACTTCAATCCTGCAATCAGATCGAGGAAGTACTGGAACGGCAAATCGGGATGCAGGCCGCCGACAATGTGAAACTCGGTCACCGCCTCCGAATACCCCGACGCCGCGGTTTCCCAGGCCTCCTCCAGCGCCATGGTGTATGCGCCGGGGGCATCTTTCTTGCGGCCAAAGGCGCAGAGCCGGCAATAGGCCACGCAAACGTTAGTGGGGTTGATGTGCCGGTTGACATTGAAGTACGTCCTATCGCTGTGCAGGCGTTCGCGCACCGCATTCGCCAGCCAGCCTAACGCCAGAATGTCGGCGGAGCGGTATAGCGCCAGGGCGTCGGCGCCGTCGAGGCGCTCTCCGGCCAGCACCTTTGCGCCCACAGGCTGCAGGTGAGGATCATCGGTCTGAAAGGGGTGCGTCGGGGCAGCCGCGGCTCCCAGAAATTCAGCCATGGCTGCGATGATATCGCAGGGAGCCCGCATAAGTCACAGCTGCGGGTGAGCCGGCCGTCGATGGGCCCCGCGGTCTCCAAGCTATAGCGACGGAAAGGCATTAATGTGTTGGGCCTCGGCCGACGATAGGGTACTTGGTGGAAAGCAAATCGCATCGCGTCCTCATCGTGGACGACGACGAACAGGTTTCCGGGTCAGTTGCCGAGGGCCTCAGGCTCTCCGGCTACGAAGTGGATTGCGCAGCGGAAGCCGAGTCCGCCGAAGCCCTGCTGGCCAGCCAGCGTTATTCCCTGCTGATCGCCGATCTTGCCCTGCGGGACGATACCCTGGATGGCCTCCGGCTGGTGGAAACGGCCGCGCAGCGCAGCCCGCGTCCAAGAATCGTCGCCCTTACCGGGTACGTCTCGCGAGGGACGGAGAGAGCGGCCAGACAGCGGGGTGCGGACGAATTTCTCGCCAAGCCGCAGCCGATTCACCAACTGCTGGAAGTCGTACGCCGCCTGATCTCAGAGATTGGTACGCTCGTAGAAGAAACGGAGAGGCCTTCCGCCCCTACCCACAATTCGCCGTTGTTGAGGAAGCTGCTGGCTCCCGGAGGGATCTTGCCGCACATCCAGCCGATCTATCGCGTCAGCGATCAAGGACAAAAGCTGGTGGGCGTCGAATTGCTTACGCGAGGCCCCAAAGCCACCCCCTTCGAGCGCCCGGACGTGCTGTTTGACTACGTGCGCCGCAAGGGCCTGGAAGCGGAATTCGACCAGCACTGCATCGAAAGCGGGCTGGTAGCGCTCGGCACAATTCCCGGCCAGTTGCCCATTTCCGTCAACGTCCACGCCTCGACGCTGAGCACCAGCTCACGCTTTCCCGAATGGCTCAAAGAGATCCTGGAGCGGCATGGCATAGCCGCCTGCCGCATGACGGTAGAGATCGTGGAGCACGCTCCCGCCTGGAATCAGGGCACCTTCCTGCGCTCCCTGGGCTCGTTGCGCCAAGCCGGAATCAGAATTGCCCTCGACGACGTCGGCCTGGGGCACTCCAATTTCAAGATGCTGCTCGACGCGCAGCCGGATTGCTTCAAGGTCGATCGCTACTTCGTTCAGGGATGCGCAACCGACCGGCAACGCCGCGCTATGATTCGGTCCATCGCCGACCTCGCCTCGGAATTCGGCGGCTATGTGGTGGCGGAGGGCATTGAAGAACCCAATGATCGCGATGCGCTCCTCAGCCTGCAGATCCAGCATATGCAGGGCTTCCTGCTGTGTCCTGGGGCTCAACCCTTGACCCGCTGCGAATCGCGGAGCCGGTGTTGTGAAGGCGTGACCCGCTGCCCCCTGCCGCAAGTCGGCACTTGCCTGCGGGAGCAGTCGCTGGGGCCCGTCATCTGATCTTCCGCTATACCGATCCCGGCGTCCGTTGCAACCGCCTGCGAACGCGCTTAACCTAATCCTCAGCGTCTCTCAAAATTCGCAACTCTCGGGAGATTTCCATGCGCGGTTTATTCCGACCCTTGATCATATTGAGCTGGCTGCTTCCCGCTGGCGCGGCATTCCAGGG
>DATHDM010000017.1:0-22138 GCA_035319065.1 Terriglobales bacterium | reverse complement strand
GCGTGCGCCATCACGGGCAGATTGTGCGCATCGAGATTTCACGCGACGAGATGGCGCGCGCGCTGACCGCAGAGATGGGCCGCGAGTTCGTTCGCATTTTTAAGGCGCTGGGATTCGCCTACGTCACCCTGGACCTGGAAGGCTTTCGCTCAGGATCGATGAATGCCGTCTTGCCGGTGGAGAAGCTGAAAGGGAACCGGTGATGCCTCGCCCACTCCTTCCAACGGCGCGCCTGGCCGGCCGCCTCCCCCCGCGCGCGGTTCGCCTTCGTGCTTGCCGGCCAGGCCGTTGCGCTTGGATCAGCCCTTATCGGGATTCGCGCGTCATGCGATAATAAGGAGTTTGCCGTCCCCTATGAACAATTCCCTATTCAACTTCATCAAGCGCTCATTTGCGCTTCTGCTGGTGCTGTCGACAGGCTGCGCGGCGCAATCCGCGCCCCCTGATCTGAATCGCCGCATCGAACGGCAGGTGCGGGCTTACTACAACGTCCCGCCCGACATAAAGATCAGCGTAAGCGCGCCCAAGGCGAGCGATTTCCCCAATTACGATGCCGTGGTAATTACCTTCGACACCGGCCAGCGCAAGGAGGACAAAGAGTTTCTGGTCTCCAGGGATGGCCAGACCCTGGTCCGCATGACCAAGTTTGATCTGAGCAAGGATCCCTACGTCAAGAATATGGAAAAGATCGACCTCGCCGGCCGTCCGGTCCGGGGCAGCAAGAGCGCGCGGGTCACCATCGTCAACTACGACGACTTTCAGTGCCCTTACTGTGCACGCATGCACGAGACGCTGACCGGCGACATCCTGAAGACTTACGGCGACCGGGTAAAGATCGTTTACAAGGACTTTCCGTTGTCGCAGATCCACCAGTGGGCTGAGCATGCTGCCAACGACGCCAACTGCCTGGCGGCGCAGAGCAGCGACGCCTATTGGGCGTTTGCCGACTACGTGCACGCCAATCAGAAGACCATCACCGAACCTCGCGCGCTCGATGTACAGCGCAAGGAACTGGATCGCATCACCCTGGAGCAGGGGAACAAATTCAATCTACAGACGGCGGCGCTGGAATCGTGCATCAAGGAGCAGCCTGACAAGGTGTTGCGCGCCTCGGTGGCGGAAGCTTCTTCGCTGGGCCTCGACGCCACTCCCACGCTGTTCGTGAACGGCTACCGGGTGGATGGAATCCTGCCCAGCGCTGAGCTGCACGCCATCATCGATCAGGCTTTGCGGGATGCCGGCCAGAACAGCGGCAGCATCTCGGGAGCGCCAAGCCAGTCCAATTCTTCTGCGGCCGCCCACTGATGCACGCACTAGGTGATACATCCCGTCTGGGGTCGGTTGAGATGACCATGAGGACAAAATTGAGCTCCCCAACCCAGCGGCCGGCGCCTGCCCTGTGCGCAATCGCGAGCCTTGCGCTTGCTCTCTGTTGGATAACCGCTTGCAACCGTACCCAGGCCAGCGGAGACGTTCTGGCCAAAGTCAACGGCCGAAAGATACTGGGATCGGAAGTGGAAAAGTATTTTCGCAATCAGACCGCCGGCTCGCCCCAGCCGCCGACCGGAGAGCAAGCCGACAGCCTGCGCCTGAGCATCCTGAAGGAGTTGATCGACAACGAAATTCTGATGCAGCGGGCAGAGAAACTCGGCTTGCTGGCCACCGACGAAGAGGTGGAAAGCAAGCTGAACGAGATTCGCGCTCCCTATAGTCCCGAAGACTTCAATAAGCGGCTGCAGGAGCGGAAAATCACTCTGGACGACTTCAAGCGCGACCTGCGGCGAAGCATCACCGTCGAGAAGGTGCTGAACAAGGAGCTCACCTCAAAGATCAACGTGACCGACGCCGACGTTCAGGCCTACTACAACGCCCACCGAGCAGAGTTCAACCTGATCGAGCCTCAGTACCACCTGGCGCAGATCTTTGTAACTCCGCAGCCTAATCCGCAGGTCCGCAACCTCAAGAACGACAAAGCGCAGAATGATCCTGACGCCAGGAAGAAGATTCAGCAGATCCTGAACCGGCTCGATAGTGGAGAGGATTTTGCCACCGTCGCCATGAACTATTCCGAGGATCCCGACTCGGCGGGCAACGGCGGCGACCTCGGCTTCACCCAGCAGTCCGGTTTGCAGCGGACCGACCCCTCTACCCGTGATGTGGTGATGAAACTCAAGCCCGGTCAGTACAGCAGTGTCATCACCGTGATCAACCCCCAGACCAAGCAATTGTTTGGCTACCGCATCGTCAAGCTGATCGCAAAAGAACCCGCCGGGCAGCGCGAGCTGTCCGATCCGCGTGTGCAGCAGGCGGTGCGCGATCAACTGCGCGAAAGACGGGAGCAACTCCTCAAGGCCGCGTATTACGACGTCATTCGCGACCAGGCCAAAGTCGAAAATTATTTCGCCGAGCAGATCCTGAAGAGCACAGCAAGCAAGTAGAAACGCGGCTCCCGTATGTCTAGCGCGGGCGTCGAAAGAGCGCGCCCATGCGGTCCGGGGACAGTGTCCCCGAGGACACGGCCGAAGGTTCAGAATTCTTGTGGAAAAATCTGTGGATTCCTTTCCCCGGGCCTGCGTCAGGCGCAGCGAATCCGCTCCTGCTGGGAGATTGGCCATTCTCTTGTCGAGCTTGCAACAGTAGGCCCGGGAAAGATTTACGCAACCCGCCCGATTTCGCTGCTTGTCATTCCTTACAATGCTGTTACAGGCCGCCCTTCAAGGGGATTTTCACATTTTCGGGGGAGCAGGGGGCGGACACTCCTGCCCAGAATTGCACAATAACTAGTGCATTTGGCCCTGCGGCTCAACGAGCAGGTAAGTCGGGGGCGTGGCGCCGTTTGCACGCCCCAGGAGAGGCCTAAGTCGCTGGCTAAACGGTGATGGACACAGCCGGTGTCACTTGCTCTTGTTGACTGCCTTCTTGAGATCGACGCCTGGGGTGAATTTCGCTACCCGGCGCGATTGGATTTTGATGACCGAGCCCGTTTGCGGATTTCTCCCGCTGCGCGCCTTGCGCTGATAGGTGGAGAAAGTGCCGAACCCGGAGAGTGTCACGCGGTCACCTTTCCTTAGGGCCCCGGTCACGGAATCGATGAACGCCTCGACCGTCGTGGCTGCCTGCGACTTGCTGATCGTGGCAGCCGTAGCGAGTTTTTCGACGAGATGCCCCTTGTTCATTGTCCCCTCCCGGAGAGGTGAGTGATTCTGGCCGGGGACATTTAGCTCCTGCGGAAATGGGTTGTCAAGATGCGCTGGCGGAGTGAAAAGGGGGAAGGCCGAGCCAGACCGTGTTTTGGCCTGACCAGGCCGCCGGTCAAGGCGGCTGACTTCGCCCTCTTGGGAAGGCTTGCCGGTTCCTGTCCCGGCCAAGCCGCAGGTCATCCTTTCTACTTTTCCTCCGCTGTCCACAGAGAAATCGCAAAGTTCACAGTCGCCCGTGACTTCTTCGATCACCCTGCCCTTGCACACCTGCGCGCAATGGTGCACCTTGGAAGTTAACCTGAGTGCGGGATGGGCCCGTGGTGAAGATTGCTCCGGAATTGAAGAGCTGCCTGCTTTGCGGGGACACCGGCTGGAAGCCGGTGGGCAGCAGCCGCGATCGGCGGGTCACGCGCTGTGACTGCCGGCTGCAGGCTCGCTCCTCCAGCTTGCTGGAGGCTGCTCGCATACCCAGGCGCTACCAGGGCTGCGAGCTCTCCAATTTTGTAACCGAGTTCCCTGACCTGGAGGAAGGCGAGCATCACGATACCGCCCTGGTAAAGGCACGTTTCCTCGCCGGCAGATTCGTGGAGGAGTACACTCCCGGCTGCCGCGGCTTGATTTTCCTCGGAGGGAACGGCACCGGCAAGACCCACCTGGCCGTCGGTGTGATTCACGAACTCATGCGCAGCAAGGGTGTGCCCTGCCTGTTCGTGGATTTCCGCGAGCTGCTGCGCCAGATCCGCCACTCCTATGATCCTTCTACCCAGACCACGGAATTCGATGTCCTGAGCCCGGTGTTCGAGGTTCCCGTCCTGCTGCTCGACGATCTGGGAGCTTTTGCCACCACCGCGTGGGAACGCGATACGATCTCTTTCATTTTCACCAGGCGCTATAACGACGAGCGCACCACCATTATCACCACCTACCTGTCAGACAGGCCCACCCCGATGGGCGAAGCCTCCGACGCGGCCGCTCCCTTCTCCAAAGCCGCCCGTGCCCTCGATGAAGCCCGGGCCGCGGTGCGCGAGCGCACCCTGGGCGAGCGCATCGGAGACCAGATGCGCGCCCGCTTGCATGAAATGTGCCGCAAGATCGAGATTCCAGCCCGCGATTACCGCGAGCGCACCCGGACGCAGTAATCATCTGCTGCCTCCTCCCCAGTTTCCTGAAGCTACAATGGATTGAGTGCTCTCCTGCCGCGCTGAGTTTTGTCCTGAACGCGATGCTGAATTCTTCGCCGCCATCCCGGCGAAACCCGCGGTATTCCGCCTGCGGGGTGGCTCCGGCAGCCAGCCGTACGTCAGCAAAACCAGCAATCTGCGCCGCCGCCTCATCCGTCTTCTGGGCCAGCCCGAGCAGCACACCCGGCGGCTAAACCTCCGCGGGCAGGCAGAGCTCCTGGAGTATGCGTTAACCGGCTCCGACTTTGAATCCACCTTGCTGCTCTACCAGTTGCTGCGCGAGAGCTTCCCCAGGAATTACCTCGATCGCCTCAAGCTGCGCTTTGCTCCTCTGGTTCGCCTGCACATGGACAATCGCTTTCCCCGGGCCTCGGTCACGGTGCGCATCAGCCGATTGACAGGGCCGGCGGTGTTCTACGGCCCGTTTCCCTCACGCGCCGCGGCGGAAAAGTTCGCCAACGATTCGCTCGACTTCTTCAAGATGCGCCGTTGCGTCGAGAAGCTCCATCCCGATCCGGCATTTCCCGGCTGCATTTATTCGGAGATGAAGATGTGCCTGGCGCCCTGCTTCAAAGGGTGCACCGACGAGGAATATGCTGCCGAGGTGAAGCGTGTGCGAGATTTCTTCGATTCCGGGGGACGGTCGCTCCTGCGCGAACTCGGCGCCCAGCGGGATCGTGCCTCGACCGAGCTGGACTTTGAGAACGCAGCCGCGATCCACGCTCGCCTGGAGAAGCTGGCCCCGGTGTTAAACCAGCTGCCGGAGGTTGTGCACCGCATCGATCGGCTCTCGGCGCTGATGATCCAGCCTTCGGCAGAAGCGGAGTCGGTCACCCTGTTTCGCATCGAGAAGGGCCGCTGTTCGGAGGGCATTCGATTTGGCCTGAGGCAGGAGAGCGGCCAGCCTCACTCCATGGAAGGCCGCCTGCAGCAGGCCCTGACCGGCGCCCCTCTGGCTGCGGCCGCCAGCGCCCTTGAAACCATGGAGCAGCTTGCCATCCTCCGCCGCTGGTATTACCGAACCAGCAAAACGGGCGAGATCTTCTTTGCCGATGAAAGCGGGGAATTTCCCTGGCGCCGCATTGTGCGGGCGGTTTCGCGCGTTTTCCGCGGTGAGAAGCCTGCGCCCGACCTTAGCGAGTCTGCGCGCGACTACTGGATCAACCGCGGCCGAGAGTCCAATCACGCCGACCACTAGAATTCAGGCGTGGGCGCGGCGCTTGCGAAATACCACTTTCAGGCCTTGCCTCCACCTTTCGTCCACGGCTGCCAGCTCCCATTCGATTTCAGGGGCAATGTAGCGCAACAGGGTGTCGGTGGCTGGATGAATGCGCAGCGCGGGCGCGATCAGGAGCAGCAGGGGCGGTTCCTGCTTCAACTCCACACCGGGGAAATAGCCGAATTTCTGAAATTCTCCGCGCGCCTGATGCCAGCTCACCCGAGCCCAGTAATCCAGCCCCTGCAGCGGCAGGTGGACATCTTCGTCAGCCTTCAGTTCCAGGACGGCAAGCCGATGGTCGCGTGTGACCGTAAGCACGTCGATCATCGCGCGATCAGCCGCCGAAAAAGCCGGCACCTGGGAATACACCGAGTGGCCATCCAGGCGATGATCGAGCGCACGCACATCGCGCACCACCAGCGACTCCAGCCAGCGCTCGGGAGCCAGCCGCCACAGGACTTCGTCGCTGGCCGGCCGTTCGGGCCGGCGCGCATCCGCCAGCCGGTGCACAATCTCCGAAAACAGGGGCTCGGTCTGCTCGCTCAGAACGGTCTCGGAGGGCCCCAGGCCGAAGACGATCTCCTCGCTGTAGCGGAACGATCCCAAGTCCGCGGAGAGACGGGCACGCGCAAACTCCAGTCCGTGGAGGCGAAACGACAGCTCCGCCGCAGAGAGTACGGCAAGCTCAAATTGGTCTACCAGGGCGCGAATCCGCGTGATCGAAGCGGCGAACCGCCGGTGGGCTTCCTCGGAATTCGGGCAGAACACCAGGCGCGTGGCAATGTTGCCGCGATCGCTGGTGTCCTGCGGCAGCAGGGTCAGGCTGCGCTCCTCCAGCTCCCGCATCTCCCAGGCTGCCGCCTCGCGGTTCAGGCAGGCCATTCTTTCCCGCACTATTCCCGACTTCCCCTGAGGCACGACCATCCGGAGACCTGCGACGTGCATGCGGCCCGCCTCACGTTCGCGCAGGTGGTGCAACCATAGAATGCCGAAGGTGAGGGACGCATCGATTGAGGCCTGCGTCTCCTGCGAGTTCACTCCCAGAACGGCAAAAGCCGAGTTCCCTTTTCGCATCCATCCCCGGGCATAGATCGGGCCGAAGGAGCGCTCCAGATCCACACTCGAGCTGAACGCGTCGATCTTGAAATCGGGGAAATGGTGCTCCAGTGCCCGGCGCAGCAGCAGACGGTAGGCTGATCTCTGCGCCCGCTTGGCCGAAGGAGTCCGGACATCGCGCTCCCGGCAGATCTCCAGCTGTGTGGGCTTGGATTTTCCGAAGCGCTGCACGGAGAGCTCGAGGACATCATTGTGCACCTCCGCATCCACAACTCTGCGAACCGCATTTCGCTCCGCCGACCAGAAGTGCAGCACACACTTGTCCCGCTCGGTCGCCAGCGAGTACTTCGCCTCACTCAAGTCGAAAATCACCAATCCATCTTCGACAACCACGGCGCCGTGCGATGCGGCTACGAATTCCTGGATCGTCTGGGCGAGCGATCCCGCCACCAGTGCGGGCAATTCATCCTCCGTGAGTGGGGCCCGGGAACCCGTTGCTTCGGCCTTAGTCTGCCCCCGGCGGCTCAACCGGCGCTGTGATCTACCACACGTGGCAAGCGTTCTGCCGGACCATGGGTTGACCGGCCTTGCAGCCAAACGCCTTCTGAAATTCCGGCATGTTCGCCACCACGCCGTTCACGCGATATTGCCCCGGCGAGTGAGGATCGGTGTAAACCCGCACGCGCGCGGCTTCGGGGGTAATGTTCTGGCACCAGATGCGCGCGTACCCCAGGAAGAATCGCTGTTGCGGGGTAAAGCCATTGATCTTCGCCATGTCCTTGTCTTTGAGCAGGTCCTCGAGTGCAAGGTATGCAATCCGCAGACCGCCGTTGTCGGCTGTGTTTTCCCCCAGCGTCAGTCTGCCGCGCAGATGCAGATCGCCGACCGTGAACCCCTCATACTCCTTCACCACGCAGTCGGTACGGCTGTCGAACTCCTTGCGGTCTTCCGGCGTCCACCAGGATTTGAAGTTACCCTGAGCATCGAATTGACTGCCCTGATCGTCGAAACCATGCGTCAGTTCATGCCCGATCACAGCTCCAATCGCGCCATAGTTCACGGCATCGTCCAGGCTCTGATCGTAGAAGGGTGGCTGCAAGATCCCCGCAGGAAAGGTGATGTCGTTAAACGGAGGCCGATAGTAGGCGTTGACCGTCGGCGGTGACATGCTCCAGTCGCTCCGGTCAACCGCTTTGCCAATCTTCCCCAGCTGCCGGTTGAATTCGAAATGATTGGTGCGCACGGTGTCCTCGGCGAACTCGCCGCGAACAATTTTCAGCTTGCTGTAATCACGCCACTTGTCGGGATACCCGATGTTGTTGCGGATGGCATCCAGCTTGACCTGCGCCTGCTTCTTGGTGGTGTCGGTCATCCACGAGAGGTCCTTGAAATCTTGGGCCATCGCATTTTCAATTCGCTGCACCATCTGGAGAGTGCGCTCTTTGTTTTCAGGACCGAAGTATTCGTCCACATAGGGGCGACCCAGCAGTTGGCCAAGCTGGCGGTCGGTCCGCTCCACACACTGTTTCCAGCGCGGTTGCATCTCCTTCTGCCCTTGCAGGTACTGCCGCTCAAAGCGGAAGTCCTCGTCCACGAAGCGCAGGGCAAGAAGCGGAGCCGTGCTTCGAACCAGGTGCCAGCGAAGGTAAATCTTCCACTGCGCCAGGGGAATGGAATCGATCAGCGGGCTCACGGTGCGGAAGAAATCGGGGTTAATCACGTTGAGGAACGAGAATTCCGGCGCACCCGCGTCCTGAAAGTAGGCGATCAATTCGAAATTTGGTGCGACCGAGCTGATCTCCTCCACCTTCATCCAGTGATCGCGTTTTGCGGGGTTACGGCGCTCAGCACGGTCCATGGAGGCGTTGGCCAGACTGGTCTCGATATCCATGACCACCTTGGCATTGGCGGAAGCCGCCGGCGGTGCGTCGCCCAGCAACTGCAGCATCTTCTGCACATGCTCCAAATAGCGCTGCCGTGTTTCGACGGACTTGGCGTCGTTGTTCAGGTAGTAGTCGCGGTCGGGCAGGCCCAGGCCACCCTGGTCAAGGTTGGCTACGCTGCGCGTCGCATCGTGAAGGTCGGGCGCCTGCGTAAAATTGAACAGTGCGGGAACGCCTTTGGTGTGCAGCAGCGCCACCGCACCGATCAGTTCTTTCTTGTTGCTGATTTTGTCGACCGACTTCAGCAGCGGCTCGATGGGGGTTGTGCCCTGCGCTTCGATTCCAGTAAGGTCCATGCAGGAAGCGTAGTAGTCGCCCAGCTTCTGCATGATCTCAGTGCGCGCTGGGTCGGGCGCGGCCGCCTTCTCCAGCAGCCCGCGTAGATCCTTGTAATTGTTCTCCTGCAGCTCGTTGAATCGGCCCCAGCGTGACTGGTCGGGGGGAATGGGGTTGCGCACCATCCATCCACCGCAGGCATACTTGTAGAAGTCCACACAGGCATCGACGCTCGTATCCATGTCCGTGAGATCAAGTCCGCGAGTCTTAGCGCCAGCCGTGGCGCCACTACCCGCTTGCGCCCATGCCAGACTGGCCAGGCAGCAGGCAAGCATCGGCAATATCCATCTCTCATGAAAGCGCATGGATCTCCTCAACTCAGGCCAAAACAAGGTAGTCTAAACCAGGCCTGGAGAAAATTTCGGTGTTGGCTGCTGGTAACGGGACGAGTCGAAGACACGCGGGGAATCGACGACTTTCGCTGCCTCTCCGATCATCCGTCGCTAAAACACCTTGAAATGGATGGTCAGGTACTTCTTGGGATTCTCGCGAATCGCCTGCACCAGGGTGCGAGTCTCAACCAGCATCTGATCGGCGTTCACATAGAGCGAAGGATCGCGCAGTAGCTTACCCGCTGTGCCCTCGCCGGCCTCCAGCCGATCCATGATCGTGGAGAGCTTGGAAATCGTATTGTCCAGCTTGTTGGCGAAGGCCTGGTCGCGCGTGAATTTCCCCAGCGCTCCCTTGCCTTCGTTCACATCCGCCATCAGCTTGTTGACCTTCTCGACGGTGGCATTCGTATTGTTGTAGAGGGTGGGGTCCTTCAGCAGCTTGCCCACCGTTCCCTGGCCCTTGTTGATCTCATCGATGATCTGGTTGAGATGATCGACAGCTTCATTGGCTTTGTTGTAGAGCTCATCGCTCGCGATCAGCTTGCCGATGCTGCCCTTGCCCGAGCTCATCTCGTTCACCATGCGCTGGACCTCAGACAGGGTGGAATTCAGGCGGTTGTACAGATCCTGATCGTAGATCAACTTGCCGATGGAGCCCTGCCCGCTCTCGATGAAGCTGACGATGCGGTCGATGCGGCGCACCAGAACGTCAATGTTCTGCAGGCTGGTCTGGCTGGCGCGGATCATATCCTGGAGATCAGGCTGATCGCGAATTGGCAGGACGTCGCCGTCGTGCACCTCGCGTCCTTTGGCCTGCGTGCTGTTGATGTCCACGAACGATTCGCCCAGCACGCCCACCGTGGCCATCGTTGCCACGGAGTCCGTACGAATGTCCGGCGCGAAGGTCTTGTTGACCTTCATCACCACTTCCACCGGAGTCAGGCCATGGCTGGGCACTACCTGAATGGTCTTGACGTTGCCGATGTCCACGCCCTGCAGGCGCACGGGAGCGCCCACGCGCAAGCCGCCCGCGTTGTCGAAGTAGGCCTTCAGGGTGATCTTCCGCGACAGGAATCCGCCTGAGCCGGTCATCAGGAAGATGAGCACGCCCAGAACTGCAGCAGCAAAGAGAACCGTCACCCCAACCCGCAGCTGCGCCCACTTGACCTGACGTTGACTCGGCAAATCTCCCCCGCCCCAGGCGTGAAGTCAACACATTGGCACGGAAACAAGAGAAGGCATGATAACAAAACCGCCGCTAAGAGTCAGCAGCGGAGCAGGCTGGGGACACGGGACAAGGGGCGGAGTGGAAAGCTCAAGCCTGGAGGCCGCGCGGGTCCAAGCGAAAGCCGCGTGTGAGGCAGGCTGCCAGCAAGTAGGCCGCGGCCCCGCAGGCCAGCGTTGCACTCAGCCCGAACTCGATGGCCATGGCCATCGCCAGCACCGAGCCCAGCACGCTGGAGGTGGCATTCATCGCCCAGGCCCACTCGACGATGTTGTCGGACCCGCGCCTGGCCTCCAGCATCCTCAGGCCGGCGGGAAAAGGCATGCCCATGGCGAAGCCGAGCGGCACCAGCAGAACGGCGCTCATCGCCAGTTTGACCGCATAAGGCGAGCCCACCATGGCTCGCAACACCGCCGGCAGCAGCCAAAGGTAGAGCAGGAGTGCGCCCGCCACCAGCAGGGTTGGAAGCCACACTGTTCCGGGATCCGCCAGCCATTTCCTGGAAACCGCGCTCCCCACTCCGCTGGAGAGCAGCATCAGAAACACCACCACGGTGAGTGCGTAGATGGGATGGCCCAGGAAGAGGACCAGGCGCTGAATCAAGGTGACCTCGACCACGATATAGGCCAGCCCGATCGCGATGAAGTAAGCCAGCGGCGGAGCGCGCGGAACACGGCGTTTGCCTTGCCGCCCCAGCGTCAGCAGCAGCGGCAACAGCAGGAAGGCGACCACTGCCAGCAACGAGATCACCAGGACCATGAGCAGCACCACCACGCCCATGTTCACTTTCCAGTCGATCGCCGACTGGGTCCCAGGTTGACGCAGCAACTGGCTCGGCTTCAGCGTGAAGAAGAAAAACGGAGCGCTGTCGTGTACCGGCGCCACGTTGTAGGGATAGGTTTGGGCAAACGCCTGCGGCCTTCCTGCCAGGATCAGGTCGCGAAAGGCGCCCGGGCCGGACGAATCCAGATTGGCTGGCCGCGATTTCTCGGCATCTGACGGAAGAAACAGGGGCACGAGATTCGCATGCTTCTCCAGGTGACGGCGAACTGCCCACTCCTCCTGCTCGGTGAACGGCGTCCTCTTGGCTAGCACGGTTACCGGCCGCCCATCCTCGTTCAAATTTCCGTCGGACACCACGATAAAGTTGCGCCCCAAGTTGCCGCTGCCCAGCGCTTCCATCGCCTGCGACACTACCCTCAACGCCTCTCGCGGCTGCCGGAATTCCCAGCGGGTAATGGCAATGAAGCCCGATGGATTCAGGTGGTCGAAATACTCGCGAAAGGCCTCGACCGTGTAGAGGTTGTTTTCGCTGAGCGAGAATGCCCCGGCAGCGGTCGAGGCCCAGGTGTCCACCAGGGTCATCTGCAGTACGTCGAACGTCCGGCGGCTGTGCCGGATCCAGGAGCGCCCGTCACTTACCCCAATGTGCACCTGGGGTTGCTGGTAGAGGTGGTATGACCAGCCGGCGTAGCGCCCACGCATGATGTCGTCGGCAATGATGGGGTTGATCTCGATCGCGGTGACGCTGGGGCTGCCGTTGGCCACGGCGCGCAGCACGTCCACGCCGCCTCCCGCCCCGATGATGGCGTACTCGCCCCGGGGGCGGAGAATGTTGGTGACGGACGGCGCGGCCGACATCAGATTGTCCTCGTAGTCGCTGCCTTCCCACTCTTCGGCGGGATTGTGCGCCATGATGTAGGTGGAGGCGTCGGCATCGATCACGATCACCTTGGCGCCGTTCTGGCTGTCCACTTCCACACGGGAAATAGCGTTCCACTTGGCGAATTCCACCCATGGCTGGTCGCGGCGCGCGCCCTTGGCGTAGATAATGTCGATCAACCTGCCGGAGCGATTGAGGACGATCAGGCTTGCGAAGATCGCGGTGAGCGCAATGCCGGTAGTCTTCTGCCGCCGATCGAGGGCCCACGTCCAGCTTCCCGCGCTCATCACCACGCCAGCGACCAGCACCGTGTTGGGACCACCCAGCCTGTTCAGGAGGCCGACAATCGCCAGGCAGGCGAGCGCGCCGCCCACTAAATCGGCTGCGTAGAGCCGCGAAATCTCCCGCGTCCGGCGGGCGAAGAGCACGGCGAATAGAAGCCCGGTGAAGAAAAACGGCAGCGCCGATACCAGGTAAATGGCGGAGAGGCGAAGGAAATTTCCCAGGCTGAGAGAGAGAAAAACCGGCACATGCAGGTCGATCTCCAGCACCAGCAGCACCAGCACCGCATTGATGGCGCACACTGCGCTGCCGATGGTTTCTACCGGCCAGCGCAGCAGTCCGGCCTTGGCCAGATAGGCGAAAACGCCGCCGGCGCCCAGTCCCAACAGGGCAATCGAAATCGCCAAGAATGCAAAATGGTAGAAAAGAATTACGGAGAACAGGCGGGTGAGCGCAAGCTCCAGCAGCAGGCTGGCAAAGCTCACCATCATGACTGCAGTCAGAAGCCGTATGCTGCTTTTCTCTTCCGCTACCTGGCGCGCGATGCCTGGCGCGAGCAGTGTTTCCGCCATCGTGCTCCCGTGGGCAAAACGCCCGATCAGTTCTCTAAGATCACCTGCGCCACCGCATGCTCTTCGGTATGGGACATGGACAACGAGGCTCGCTTCACTCCCAGCCGGTTCGCAAATTCAGCCGCCACGCCGGCAAAGATGATGGTGGGCCGGCCTCCCGGCTCGCGCCCGACTTCCACGTCGGTCCAGGCCACACCGCTCTTCCAGCCGGTGCCGATGGCCTTCAGCGCCGCCTCCTTGGCGGCAAACCGCGCCGCATAGCGCTCTGCCCGGTTGCTCTTGGAATCGCAGTAGCGGATTTCGGCTTCCGTAAAAACGCGCCTCAAGAAGCGGTTCCCAAAGCGCGCGATGGCTGCCGCCACCCGCGGGACTTCCACGATATCGACGCCCGTGCCAACGATCATAGAGTGCGCTGCAGATCCCGCCCCGGTCGTGAAACGCGATTTAAAGTAACACACCGGAAATCCCGTAGGCGCGGAAATGAAGGACGGGAAATCACCGCCGAGGGACACAGAAGCGGTGAACCGAGCGGGGATCGCTGGATGACAACCCTGCCTGCAGCTAGCCCTTCAGGTACTTCTCCTCCAGAACTCTGCGGTGATGCAGCTCATGCCCAGCAACGATGTAGGCAAGGGCGCGCACGCTAACCTCGCTCTTGTTGGCTACTCCCCGCCGCGTCCACGCCTCGGGAGGAAGATGCTGAAACAGATCTAGAGTAGCGCGCCGCACATCCTCGAATTCCGATGCCAGGTCCGCCAGCCGCACTTGCTCAAAGGGACCGTAACGGACGTAGTCATCCTGCTCGAAGCCTTCCATCGGAGTCGCATCGTTGCGCGCAATACGCAGGGCGCGATAAGCAAAAACCCGCTCCGAATCGGTGAGGTGCCCAACCACTTGCTTGATGCTCCACTTGTCCGCGGCATAACGGTATCCGGCGCGCTCTTCCGGGATGCCGCGCAGCAGCGCAAGCGTCTCCGGCAATTGGCGCTCCAGGCTGACCAGTATGTCCGCTTGCGGCACAAGCGAAATATAGCGGCTGTAATACGGGTTGTACTCATTGGCTGGCGGGGCGGCAATAGCAAGCTCGCTCATGTTTTGTCTCCTGCTGCGTGAAGGGCTCCCGTGGCCCCTCAAACCTGGATTGCGATGACGACCTGTTTGTGACCCATCAGGCGGCTGAACACATCGCCTACACGCTTCCAGAAATATTTCCGGCTCAACAAGCGCTGAGCCTTTTCGGCGGTGCTGCCTTCCACGATGGCTGCCTGGGCATCGACCCACGCGCCCTTCAGCGTGCCACGCATATCGCAGGGTGCGATCTTCACGTGGGGATTGTTGCGGATGCGCTTGACCTTCCAGGCATCGTCCGTGGTGTACACGTAGAAGGTCCCAGGCGCCTCTTCCGCAAACCACACCGGAGTGCGCACTCCCGCCCCGTCCTTGCGATAGCTCTCAATGCTGAGATAGTTCTGATTGGCAAACTGCTCTGTCACGCCCTTGCCCATGGCATTCCTCCGCTGACTCTAGCGGTGCTCGGGCTTGGGCACCAGCGACCGCAGGATCAGGTTCATCACGCTGAGCACGATCGCGCCCAGAAACGCCGCCCAAAAGGTGTTGATGTGAAATCCCGGCACCAGGCGCGCCGTCAGCTTCAGCATCAGCGCGTTGATGACGATCCAGAAAATGCCCAGCGTCAGGATGGTCAACGGAAATGTCACCACCTTTAACAGCAAGCCCAACGTTGCGTTAATCAGGCCAATCACCAGGGCGGCCAGCAACGCTGTGCCGATGCCATCCACCTGGAAGCCCGGAACAATGTAGGTGACCAGCAGCAAACTGATTGCGCTTAGCAGCCAGTTGATCAGCAGTCGCATGGTGCTCCCTCCCACAATAGATGTGCAAAAGGCCGCCCGGATGCGGCGGCCCTTAAACCACGGAAGTTTACTGCCGGCTAGCGCTTGACGTCGATCTTCAAATTCATCACAACTGTTTTGCGGCTGTCGAAGGAACTGACCGTCTTGGTGTCGCTTCTGCTGCCGTTGGCTTCGGCGTAAACCTGGTAGTCCACGTTGAGCGAGAGCGCGGTAAAACGATAGTTGCCGTCCTTGTCGGCGATGTAGGTGCGGACGCCCAGCGTCTTGGTGTTTTTCAGGTAGACCACAGCATCAGGGATGCCGGCGTCGGCTGCATCCAGCACCTGGCCCTGCAGCGTGCGCGTGGTTCCCAGCTTGTCGTCCGACTTGTCCTTGGCAGTTGTGCCGAAGGCCCAGAGACAGAATGCGACTGCAGCCGCCAGCGACATTGCAACCCTGAGTGCTTTTTTCATGGCCCACTCTCCCTGCAAACAAGACAAGTAAAAGCCTTATAATTCAACAACTTGCTCGGAAGCTGAATTGTCCAGACCCGCAACCGGCAACCCATCAGTTTAGATGCAGGCTGATGTCCACCCGCTCATCGTTCTCGATGTGCACTTTGGTCTCAGGCCTGGAGCTGCCCTTTGGGGTCTTCACCTCAGCCCACACGATGTAATCGGCCTGCCCTGTGGGCACGCGCTGCGCAAACTCGCCCATCGTGTTCGACAACAGTTCCCACTTCGCCTTCTTCTGATCGGCGCGGCGAATCTTCACCCGGACACCCCGAACCACGTGGCCGTCGGCGCTGAACACGGTTCCAAATATGAGTGCGTAATCCTTGCGGAGCTCCTTGCCGCTTTCGGCAAACAGGAGCGCGGACGTCAGAAGCAATCCCAGGCAGGCAACAAAGAGAGCCCACAACAGCGCGCCACGAACCGATCTGAGCTTTGCAGCAGGAAGGAGCGCGGGCAGCGGTAAAGAATCGCACATGAGATTATGAGTAGTCTCCGTCTTCGCTTTCCTCTTCCTCTTCTTCCTCCTCCTCTTCTTCCTCCTCGATTTTGCTCAGCTCCAGGGGCTCCACGGTAACCACCTCGAAGTCAGTGCCGCACTCCGGGCAGGATACCACCTCACCTTCCTCGACCTCGTCCACTTCCAGGTCGATGTCGCTCTCACACTCGGGACAAACTACCATGATTGCGGCCTCCTCTTGCGGTTGTCTGGGCGATAGCTGCCGGCCTGCCGCTGATATATTTAGAGTCTCTCGCGCACAGCGTCAAAGAAAATCTTATACTCGGCCTGCAATGCCCAAGACAAGATCGCGCGGCAAATTGTTCCTGACTGGTTTTCTATTGATGACGGCGCCCTCCCTGATAGTTGCACAAACCCCCAAGCCTCATCCGAAGGATGATGGGCCACCGCTGAGCCGCGATCCACTCTTTGTGGGGGAGAGTACGCATCCCGCGCCGTCCCGCCGCAAGGCGGCGCCGGATCCGGCGATCGCGGCGGCGCTGCGAGAGGTCTCTCCGCTGCGGATTCGCGCCACCATCGAGAAGCTGGCGAGCTTTGGCACGCGGTTGACGATCTCGCCTGCGGATGCCCCGTCGATCGCCTCCGGCCATGGTATTGGCGCGGCCCGCCAGTGGATCAAGTCGGAATTCGAGCGCTACGCGCGCGATTGCGGCGGCTGCCTGGAGGTCAAGACTGACAGCTTTGTCGAAGAGCCGATGCGGCGCATCCCCAAGGCAACGGAGATCGTCAATATCTACGCCGTGCTCCGGGGAACCGACGCCGAAGCGGCGAAACGCATCTACCTCGTGACCGGGCACTACGATTCGCGGCCGTCCAACGATCAGGACACGGCGGCTGCGGCTCCAGGCGCGAATGACGACGGCAGCGGCACCGCTGTTTCGCTGGAATGCGCGCGCGTGCTGAGCAAGCATCGCTTTCCCGCCACCATCATCTTTCTGACCGTCGCCGGAGAGGAGCAGGGTCTGAACGGCAGCCGACACTTTGCCAAAATGGCACGCGAGCAGGGATGGAACCTGGAAGCGGTGCTGAACAACGACATCGTGGGTGGCGACCGCACCCCCGGTCAGGATGCCAGTGTCGTCCGTGTCTTCTCGGAAGGCATTCCCGCAACCGCCGGTGACCCGGAGATCAAAACCATTCGCACCCTGGGAGCAGAAGGCGATTCGCCCTCGCGTGAGTTGGCCCGCTATATCCGTGAGACAAGCCGGGTTTATCTCCCCGCCACGTTCGGCCCCAAGCTGATCTTCCGGCCCGACCGCTACCTCCGCGGTGGCGACCACACCTCCTTTAACGAGCAGGGCTTCGCCGCGGTGCGCATGACCGAATACCGGGAGAACTATAACCATCAGCACCAGGACGTGCGCACCGAAAACGGCATCGAGTATGGAGACCTGCCCAAGTTCGTGGACTACGAATACGTGGCCAACGTGGCCCGCCTCAATGCGGCCACCCTGGCGTCGCTGGCTTCGGCTCCCGCTCCCCCCTCGAACGTACGGCTGGAAACGCGTAAACTGGAGAACGATTCCACCCTGCTCTGGGACCCTTCCCCGGGCGGATCGGCCGCAGGCTACGAGGTACTATGGCGTCCGACAACCGCGCCGGAGTGGGAGAATGTTCAGGCAGTTGGAAAGGGAACGCAGGTGACCATCGATCGCTCCAAGGACAACGTTGTCTTCGCGGTGCGCGCGGTCGATGACAGGGGACATCGCAGTCTCGCTGTGCTGCCCAAGCCCGAACGCTAAGCTCGACTGAGTGCGACCTATGAATCGACGCATGTTTACTGGACGGGAGATGACGCTCAGTCTCCCCCCCTTTACCCGCGCGGTGGTGTGGCTGCTGGCCATCAATACAGGGATCTTCCTGCTGCTGGCGTTGCTGTCGCGGGTGATGCCCGACACGGTGATCGAAGTGATTCGCTGGTTCGGCCTCTCTCCCGCCGCCGTGATGCATGGGCTGGTCTGGCAGCTGGTCACTTATTCCTTTCTCCACCTGGCTTTCATGCACTGGTTCGGAAACATGCTCGGCCTTTGGATGTTCGGCTCGTCCTTCGAGACCTCTTGGGGCAGCCGCCGATTCCTGGAGTTGTACTTTGCAGGAGTGTTGGGAGGCGCGCTGTTCAGCGTGCTACTCGCCTACACGCGCGTGTTGGGTTCGCCGGCAGGGGTTACCATCGGCGCTTCGGGCGGGGTTTACGCGGTGCTGATGGCGTTCGGCATGGTGTACGCCGAGAACGAGATCATGCTGATCCCCTTCCCCTTCCGCATCAAGGCCAAGTACTTTGTCGCCATCCTCATCGTGGTCACGGTGTTCTTTTCACTCGACGAGCGCGGCGGCACCAACTACCTGGCCCATCTCGGCGGCCTGCTCTTCGGCTACCTCTACGTCAAGTTTGGTCGCCGCGGCCTGACGCAGGGCGTCAGCGAGCGCTATTTCAATCTGCGCAACTCTTATTACCGCTGGAAGCGGCGGCGCGCGGCGCGCAAGTTTGAGGTTTACATGCGCAAGCACGATCGCGTCGTCAGTTTCGATGATCAGGGAAACTACCTCGGCCCCGAAGATGCCAAGAAGAAGGGCAACGGCGAGGGGCGCTCGCCCTGGGTGAATTGAGCCGCGCGCCAATGACTCGGCCAACGAGTGTGTGCCTCATCAGGCAGCTGGGCGAATACCGGCTCGCGCAAGCGATCTGCGGGTTTCAACTTGCCCAATTACCTACTTTTCGGCGGTGATGTCCACCAGTTGCTCGTACACTGTCTCCACCACGCACAGGTTGCCCAATCGGCTCCAATACTTGTGAACCTCTGGGTCTTCCTGCGCCTCGCGCCGGCTCCTGTCTGAGCTCCAGTAGCGCAGGTTGAAGTAGCGGCCGGGCTCGATGGTGTCCCGATACAGCCGGTCGCGGCTGTACCCTTTTCGCGTCATGACAACGTAGAGTGCGCGCAAAACCTCCAGCGTCTGCTGCTCCATGCCTTCGTTCGGCCGAACAATGGCAATCGCCAATATTTCCTGTTCCATCACGCCTCCGCTGGAACTACCTGCGGCGTCCGTCGCGCCCAGCGCGAGATTCCGCCCGCCGGCGAGAATGTGACCTGCCTTCGGAAACCTGGTCTTCACTGCCCACCGGGTGCAGACGCATCAGATTGGTCGAACCCGAGGCGCCCGCTTTGCCCGAGATGATTCCAATCACATCGCCGGGCTTCACCAGTCCCAGCTCGCGCAATCGCGCTCCTGCGCCTCGCGCCATCCGCTCCGCGGAAGGCTCGTAATCGATGGTAAAGGGATGCACGCCCCAGAGCATGTTCAGCCGGTTGGCGACGCCTGGATAGTAGGCGAAGCCGAATATCGGGCAGATGGGACGGTACTTGGATACCAGCCGGGCAGTATTGCCGGTCTGAGTGAACACGGCAATGGCCTTCATATCCAACACGCGCGCCGCGTGGGCGACGGATTCGCAAATGGTCTCCGAGATCGAGAGCGGATGCTCGCTGCGCCGCCGGTAAGGCCGCGCGTCCTCCAGGTGAGTTTCCGCCTCTACAATGATTCTCGCCATCATGTTCACGGCTTCGCGCGGATAGCGGCCGCTGGCGGTCTCGGCGGACAGCATCACTGCGTCGCTGCCGTCGAAGATCGCGTTGGCTACATCGCTGGCTTCGGCGCGGGTGGGACGGGGATGGTCGATCATCGACTCCAGCATCTGCGTAGCAGTGATAACCGGCTTGCGCCATTCCGCCGCGCGTCGAATCACGTGCTTCTGGATGACCGGGACTCGTTCGGGAGGAACCTCCACCCCAAGATCGCCGCGCGCCACCATCACGCCGTCCGCCACCTCCAGGATGTCTTCCAGATTGTCGATGGCCTGCGGCTTCTCGAGCTTGGCGATTACCGGCACGATGCTGCCCTTCTGCTCGATCATGCTCTTGGCCTGCTGCACATCACGCGCGGTGCGCACAAATGACAACGCCACCACGTCCACGCCGTGCTCCAGGCCAAACTGGAGGTCGCGGCGGTCCTTTTCCGTCAGCGAGGGCAGGCTCACCGGCGTGCCCGGCAAATTGATGCCCTTGTGCTCGCCCAGCAGGCCTCCGTTGACCACCGTGCATTGCACGTCCTGCCCCTGAACCGAGCGCACCCGCAATTCGATTAGTCCGTCGGAAAGCAGAATTCGCCCACCAGCCTTGACTTCGCGCGCGATGGGAAACTCGGTCGAGATCAGGGACGCGGTGCCCGGAACCCGCCTCGATGTGATGGTGACTCGCGAACCTGTCTTGAGAAGAACCGGAGCGTGTCCGGCGAGGGACCCGGTGCGCATCTTCGGCCCCTGCAGATCCTGCAGGATGCAGATGCTTCGGCCCTCCTCGGCAACGATCTTGCGAAGCAGGCTGATCAGCCGCCGATGCTCCTCATGAGTGCCGTGGGAGAAATTAAGCCGCGCCACATCCATGCCTGCGCGCAGCAGGTCGCGCACTATGGACTCAGAATTGGTCGCCGGCCCTAGCGTGCAGACGATCTTGGCGCGCCGCGCGGACAACGTGCGCAGCTCGCCGGCATCGCTTCCGAGACCCGCAACAGGCTTGAACTCAATCTCGCGCATGAATGCTTGTTTTCAGCGATTCTAACAAATGGAGAATGATCCCCCGCTGCAGGATCGAGCGCCCACCTATCGCGCGTTCGCGGCTGCGGGCGAGGACAATCCGCTGGTGAGAACAATCAGGAAACGGCTAGCGGGTGCCCACGGGTTGATTGACGACGGGAATTCCTGTGCTGGTTTCGACCAGTGCCCGGGGGAACAGCAAGGCGTTGAACTCGGCCCCCACCAGCACGATCACGGAAATGATGTACATCCACACCAGCAGCACGATGGCGGTTGCCAGGGATCCGTAAAACAGGCTGTACTGGGCGAAGTGCCGTACGTACGCCCCAAACACCGCGGTGGCTGGAAACCACAGGGCGGTAGCCAGCGCCGAGCCGGGCAGCACGCTGTGCCATCGCTGGGTGCGCGGAACTGCGTGATGATAGATCAGCGACATCACCGACACGCCGGTCAGCCCGGCAATCAGCCAGCGGATCACCGTCCACAGGATCAGGATGTAGGGTTCAATCTCGTGCCCGAGTTCCTGCGTTATGCGGCCGGCCATACGCGCTTCGATCTGGCTCCCGAAGGCGACCAGCACCGTGGCAAAGGTCAGCGGGATCCCGGCCATGATCACCAGTCCAAATGCGATCAGCCTCTCCTTGACCACGCCCCAGACCTTGGGAAAGCGATAGGCATTTCGAAAGCCCTCCATCCAGGAGATCATTACCCCCGAAGCCGTCCACAGGGTGATGAGCGAGGCGGCGACCAGCACCTGCACAGGCTGGTCGGTCGCAGTCTTGAAATAGGCCTCGGTGGTCGCCGAGGAGCCGGGAGGAAGGATCTTGGCCACCAGCGCCGCGATCTGTTGAATGGTGGTGGTTTGGGAGAAGGAGGCGAGGATGGCGGCGGTGAGCATCAGCGCCGGAAACATCGTCAGGATGGAAGAGTAGGCCGCTCCCTTGGCCACGCCAAAGGCATCGTGTTCAAAGGCCCGCCAGAAGGCCAGCCTGAACAGGCGGAAGAAGCGGTCGGCTACCCTCATATCTAACTTCTCTGTCTTCTCCTTGACTGAACTCCACCCCCGGAGATCCGGCATCTGCTCGGCGTTCCCGGGGAGAGAAACAAAACAAAAGGGGCGACCTCAGCATCGCCCCATGCGTTTCTTGGTGCTAATTTTCCACTGACAGACTCCAGCGGAAGGAATTACTCTGCCGCCAACTCCTCGGCCTCGCCTTCCTGGCGCATCATTTCCAGGGCCCGTTCGGCTTCTTCGTAAGCCGCCGTGACCTCCTCCTGCACCTTGGCGGCTTGTTCCTCGAGCTCCGGCGACAGCCGGATGTTCCGGTAATACTCCATGCCCGTGCCCGCGGGAATCAGGCGGCCCACAATCACGTTCTCCTTTAGGCCGCGGAGATGATCCACCGCCCCCTGGATGGCGGCTTCCGTGAGCACGCGCGTGGTCTCCTGGAACGACGCAGCGGAGATGAAGGAATCGGTAGAAAGCGATGCCTTGGTGATTCCCAGCAGCAGCGGTCGGCTGGTCGCCGGACGTCCGCCCTGAGCGATCGAGCGCTCGTTTTCCTCCAGGAAGCGGAACTTGTCCACCTGCTGGTCGAGCAGGAACTGGGTGTCGCCGACGTCTTCCACTTTGCGCCAACGCATCATCTGGCGGAC
>DATHDM010000016.1:0-16217 GCA_035319065.1 Terriglobales bacterium | reverse complement strand
CTCGATCAGCTCGCGCTTGGCCTGCTCGGCGTCCATGTCGCCCTGGATGATGTCGCGCTGCGTGCGCTTCAGCTCCAGGATGCTGGCGCCGGCTTCAGCTTCCAGCCGCTCCAGATCGGCGCGCAGGGTGCGGGCCTGCTTGCGCAGCTCCTTTTTGGCTTCGTCGCTGCGCGCGCTGTCGGCCTTCTTCTCGACGCCGTCCACCTGCCGTTCCAGCGCGCGCATGGAGTCGACGGTCTTGTTGACACGATCGATCAGCCGCTTGCGCTCGCTGTTGGTGAAGCCCAGCTTGCGGATATCGCGGGAAAGCTTTACCAGCTCGCGGCCCAGGGTCCAGCGCACGCGGCGGCCTTCGCGCAGCTTGCGCTTGGCCGCCGGCAGGGCCTGCATTTTCTCGCTGAGCTGGGCGGCCTTCTTGTAGTGCTTGTTGATCTCGTCGATCTTGCCGGTAATGTCCTTCAGCCGGTTGATCAGCACATCCTCAGTGATTTCTTCCTCGTCGAAGATGACCACTTCGCGGATAGAGCGGACGCCCTTCTTCAGATCCTCGCCCAGGGCGATGATCTCGCGGATGACGATGGGCGAACGCGAGATGGCCTTCAGCACCTTGAGCTGGCCACGCTCGATGCGCTTGGCGATTTCCACTTCGCCTTCGCGCGTGAGCAGAGGCACGGTGCCCATCTCGCGCAGGTACATGCGGACCGGGTCGTTGGTCTTTTCCAGTGCGCCCGGCGTGAGGTCGAGCTCGACCTCGTCCCCTTCGCCTTCGACTTCCGCCTCAAAGCGCTTGTCCAGCGCGGAGGAGGGCAGCTTGGAGCCTTCCAGCAGGTCGATGCCCTGCGTCCCGATCGTGGTGAGCAGGTCGTCGAGGTCTTCAGGGGAGTGCAGATCGTGAGGAATCAGGTCATTCACCTCGTTGTAGGTGAGGTAACCTTTTTCCTTGCCTGCATCGATCAATTTCTTAATGTCGTACTTATCGTCAAGAGCCAATGCGGAATACCCCTCGTGGCGCCCGGTTCGAAAGGAATAGCCCTTCCTAAGTTTGGAACTTCGGCGGGAACTCTCCAGAACGACTAACGTGAGCGGAAACCTACAAATTTTAGCACGGCATCACCGGCTGGTGAAGCCTAAACGACTGAAAATCGACCGCCTTTCGTCTGCCTAGCGCCGTCAATCAGTTAGATGTCCATTAACCCCCCGAAGGTTCCCCAATTGCACCAGATTCGCGGCCTGGAAGCCCAAAGAATGCAAGTATTTTTACAACAACCCCAGTTCCGGAGCCGTTAGCGACCGCTGGCGGGGTGTCCGGAGGCGAGTGCCCGGTCGATTTCCACCTTCTTCTTGAGGAGCACCGCCAGTCCGGCAACATCCTGCTTGCGCTCCGCTTCGACGATTTCCGCCCGCACTTGCCGCTGCCGGCTCTCCAGGTGCCGACGCTTAAGCGCAAGAATCGCCCCCTCCAGCAGTTCGGGGGTCAAGTCCTCCTCTTCGCTCATCAGGCACTCAGCCAGCAAACGGCGGTCAGCCTCGCCCAGGTTCAGCGATTCGGGCGAGACGTCTGACGCCACCAGCAGCGCCGATACCAGCGATTCGGTCGCCAATCCTTCGTGCAGGGGCTCCATCTGGAGGGCAAAACGCGCCTGCCGTGCGGGATCGAACTCCTCTTCCGCACCGTCGCGCGACGAAATGTGACCCTCAGCGCCGCCCAGCATCCCTCCAAACGACAAGGCGCGAATCAGAACGCGTTCGGCCTCGGTGACCTGAGCCAGCGGGGGCGCCTTCACCTGCTTGGTGCCGCGGGTGGTCGCGGCGTGTCTGAGCTCCTGCCGGAGAACCGCCGAGTCGATGGCCAGCTTCTGCGCAATTTCGCCTGCGATCTCATCCCGGGCCACCCGGCTGGGCACACGCTGCACATGCGGCAGCAAGTAGTTCAAGGCCTTCACCTTGCCTTCCGGAGTGCGCACAGAAAACTTCGCTCGCGCCCGCGCAATCAGGTAGTCGAAGTAGCGGGGAGCGGACTTGAGCGCCACCGCGTAGGCCTGCTTCCCCTGCTTGCGGATAAAGAGATCGGGATCAAACCCCGCCTCCAGCTGCAGAACCTTGATCTCGAAGTCTTCGTCCACCAGAAGCGCTAGCGAACGCTCGGCGGCCGCGGCCCCAGCCAGGTCAGGGTCAAAATTGACCACGATGTGTCGGCTGAAGCGCGCCAGCAGGCGCGCCTGCAGTTCGGTGAAAGCAGTGCCTGAGCTGGCAACCACGTTGTGAAAGCCAGCGGCAAAGACCGAGATGCAGTCCATCTGGCCTTCCACCAGGATGGTATAGCCCAGGCTGCGGATCGCCTCTTTGGCGCGGTCGAGGTTGAACAGCACCCGCGATTTGGAATAAACCGCCGTCTCGGGCGAGTTCAGGTACTTTGGGCCGGCTTTTTCGTCGACGGAGAGCGTACGCCCGGTGAATGCGATCACCCGGCCCGATTCGTTGGTGATGGGAAACATCACGCGATTGCGGAATTTGCTGTAGATCGGCGCGCCCGTCGGGGGCCGGTTGGCAGCCTCGCCCATGCTTACAGCCGGTTCGCCGGGCTGGCCAGCCTTCGCGTCCTCGGCAGGTGTCGTGGCTGCCCCTGGGTCAATAGACCTGGCGTTGGGCGCACCCGCCGCCGCTTCCTGCTTCCAGGAAAACACCCCGGAAGCCCTGAGGCTCTCGTCGTCAAAGTCGCCGCGCAGCCGGTCGCGGAGCAAGAAGCCCGACTCCGGGGCATAGCCGAGGCGGAAACGGGCAATAGTTTCCTCATTCAGACCGCGCCCAGCCAGATACTCGCGGGCATGTGCCGCCTCCGGTCTTCGCAACTGCTCCTGGAACCAGGCGCAGGCACGCTCCTGGATATCGAGCAATTGCAGCCGCAGCCTGGCCTCGCGCGCCTCGGCGGGGCTGTCGAACTGCATCTTGGGTAGCGGGATGCCCAGCTTCTGAGCAATCAGCCGCATGGCTTCGGGAAAGCTGACGTTCTCGATTTTCTGGATAAAGCTGAAGACATCGCCAGATGCACCGCAGCCGAAGCAGTGGTAAAACTGCCGCGTGGCGTGCACGGAAAAGGACGGGGTCTTCTCGTTGTGAAAGGGACAGAGTCCCTGGTAGTTCTGCGCGCCCGACTTGCGCAGCTTGATGTAGTCGCCCACGATGCGGACGATGTCGGCCTGCTGCCTCAGGGTGTCCTTGAAGTCGTGGGAGGTGGGCACAGAATCAGTATTGGCGCGGAAGATCAACCAGGGAATATCTATCGTATCAATACTGTGCAAAAGTTGTGGGAAAAGAACCTTTTCGTTCAACCAGCGAGGAAAAGGCGAGCCCGACGCCCGCCTTCATGCACTGGCCGCCTGCGGTGGCGACAATGCCGACGCGTTTTCACGCAGGTATTGATCCAGAGTGATGGGCTCGCGGCCAATCAGGTTGTGCACCAGCGAGTCGGTCTCACCCCCGCCGCCCTCGCGGTAGTAGCGTTGAAGTTCCAGCAAGGCGTCCACCTGCCACTCAGGCATGCCCAGTGCAAGCATGGTCTTCTTCATCTCCGCGGGAGGCAGATCCACGTAACGCACTTCCCTCCCGATCCGCCGGGAAATAGCGGCGGCAACCTCGTTGCAGGTCGGAGCTTCCGGTCCGTTGAGTTCGTAGGTCTTGCCCAGATGCAGCTCACTCGCCAGAACGGCTGCAATCACCGCCGCAATGTCGCGCACGTCGATGTAGCTGATCCGCGCCCCGCCGTACGACCCGTAGAAGGCTCCCTGTTCGCGGATAGAGCTGGAGTAGAAGGCAACGATGTTCTGCAGAAAGCTGTTGGGGCGGAGAATCGTGTAGGGAACGCCGGATCGCTTGAGCACGCCCTCCACTTGGGCGTGCCAACTGGGAAAAGATAAATTGAAATGCCCTGCGCCCAGGGCAGAATTCAGCACCAGGTGCCGGATGCCGCGCTCCCGGCAAACCTCGATGGCGTTGCTCTCCAGATCCACCAGTTGCGGAACCGGACCGCATACCAGATAGACCTTGTCAACACCGTCAAGCGCCGCCGCGAATGACGCGCGATCCGCAAAATCTGCGATGGCCACCGGTACACTCGAGGGCGCGCTGGCGCGTCGGAGCGCGAGCGGTAAAGCGCCCGGACCGGCTGTTTGTCAGCGAGCAACTGTCGGAGAACCGCGCCACCAGCGTTACCTGAAGCTCCCGTGACCAGGATCATGGCACACCTCCTGCGAAGATCTTTTGGGATCGCATCGGACCTGACCTTGCGTCACGAACATGAACCCTGAAGGACACGTGTTGTGACGATAACGCTATTGATGGACGAGCGGTCCCAGGCGTTGCGGTTTTTCTCCGCGGCACGGCGCGCGGAAGAAAGCAGAAAACAGGCGTCGGCCCGGCTTAGATTCGCAACTCCACCACCGTGGCTCCGCCCCCGCCTTCATTCTGCGGCGGCTCGCTGACAGAAGCTACGTGCGGATGCGACTGCAGATACTGGCGCAAAGCCTTGCGGAGAATACCCATGCCGCTGCCGTGCACGATGCGCACCCGCGGCATGCCGGCCAGGAAGGCGCGATCCACAAATTTCTCCACTTCACGGGTAGCGTCGTCCACCGTCTGTCCGATCACATTGATTTCGGCCGGAACCCTCTCCTCGCGATCGAGTTGAACATTGATGCCATGCGCTCGGGCCACCTTGACCGGGCTGTCGGAGGCCCGGGCGATCACGGCAGCAATGTCGGCGCGCGGGATCTTCATTTTCATAATTCCAGCTTCCACTTCGAACATATCCCCGTCCAGCTTGCGGCGAACTACGGCATTGCGGCCCAGCGAGCGCAGCTGCACGGTGTCGCCCTCGGAAACGTGCTGCACCAGCTGAGGACGCGCGTTGGGATCGCCAACGTCGGCGCCGGAAGTATGAGCCACCACGGTTTGGTCGAATTGCTCACGCAATTCGCGGCGCAGCTTGGCAAGCCGTCGCTCCGCATCCTTGGAAAGCTTCATCGACATGGCGCGATCCTGCACCGCGTTCACCGTCTCGCGCACCCGGTACTCGAAATCCTGCATGACGATCTCCAGTTTCTTTTCCATCTCCCGCAGTTTGGCCTTCTGCTCCTTCAGGCCTTCGGCGGCCAGGCGGCCCTTCTCGCGCTCCAGCTCCTGCTCCCGCGACTGCAGGCGCAGGCGTTCGGCTTCGACCTGGCGCAAGTCGGCGTGCAACTTGTCGAGAAAACGGGCGACGTCCTGCGTCTGGCTGCCCAGCCGGGCGCGCGCCGCCTCGATGATGGCGGAGTTCAGCCCCAGCCGCCCGGCAATGTTGATCCCCGCGGACGCGCCGGGAACTCCGATGCGCAAGACGTAGGTGGGCTGAAGCGTGCGTTCGTCGAATCCCACGGCCGCATTCAGCACCCCGGGAGTGTTCGCCCCATAAACCTTCAGCGAGGTGTGGTGGGTTGAGATGACGCTGATCGCGTCGAGCCGGCGGAAGTAGTCGGCGATGGCGACGGCCAGCGCTGCGCCCTCTTCCGGGTCGGTTGCCGAACCCAGTTCATCCAGCAGAACGAGGGAATCGCGCGTGGCGGTGCGGGAGATGAAGTCAATATTGGTTACGTGAGCCGAGAACGTGGAGAGATTCTGCTCAATCGACTGGTAATCGCCAATATCAGCCAGGACACTATCGAAGATCGGCAGCGCCGCCTTTTCGGCGGGCACAGGCACGCCCGACTGAGCCATCAGCGCCAGCAGACCGATGGTCTTCAGCGATACCGTTTTGCCGCCCGTGTTGGGGCCGGTGATCACCAACTGGCGCGCTTCGCCGGACAGCTCAACGCTGATCGGAACCACCGCTGCGCGCTTCCCTCTGAAGTTTCGCTCCAGGAGAGGATGCCGTGCGTTGTGGAGAAAAAACGTCATGCCAAGGGCCACAGGCGCACAGTTGTACTCTTCTGCAAAGCGGGCCTTGGCAAACTGCAGCTCCAGTTCAGCCAGGATTGCCGACGCCTCCGCGATTGCGGGCGCGTGCTCGCCCAGCCTGCGCGTCATCTCCAACAGGATGCGATGTACTTCAGCCTGCTCTTCTTCCAGCAGGCGCACCAGTTCATTGTTCTGCTCGATGGTTTCCAGCGGTTCGATGAACACCGTCTGGCCGCTCGAGCTCATGCCGTGCACCACGCCCTGCACGCGCTTCTTCTGCTCCACCTTGACCGGAATCACGAAGCGCTCACCGCGAATGGTAATCAATTCCTCCTGCACTGCGCCACCTTCGGAGAGCCGGCGCAGGTAGCTCTCGAGCGAGTGCGAGATCAGCCGCCGCTGCTTATCGACATCGCGCCGAATCTGCGCCAGCGCAGGCGAGGCATGATCGTCGAGCGTTCCGTCAGGCAGAATCTTGTGGCGGAAGGTGCGCAACAGTTCCGTGAAGTCAGCGAGTGCAGCGGAGAGGTGCGCGATTGAGGGCCACGGCTTGCCGGGCCCGTCCGCGTTGGGGTTGGCGGGACGCATACTGGACGGCGGGCTCGCGACGATGGCGCTCCACTCGTCGGCTCGGTCGGCCACCAGAAGGATCTCGCGGATCTGGGTGGGCTCGAGCGCGGCGCCTTCGATCGTGGCCTGCTCGAGCAACACCTTGGGATCCTGCAATCCGGAAAACTCGAAGCTGCCCCCGGCGCGAAGGAACTGGCGGATCTCGGCCGCCATCTGCTGCTGGCTCTCGATCCAGGCGCGGTCCCGGGCGGGGATCAGAGATTGGACTCTCGCCTTGCCCAGCGGAGATTTGGCAAAGCTGCTCAGAAAATCGCGCAGCGAATCAAATTCGAGGACGCTTGCGCTGGTTTGACTGAGCGGTGGTGGCAGGACAGGCATAGATTGCAGGTCCATCTTAACGCAGGCAGGAAGCGCTCGCGCGAAGCCGCGACGTCTTCCATGCTGCATCGGCGTTATAGAATCGAGGCGTGAGCAGCCTGGGCAAACTGCTGATCCTGTCCGGAGGTCTGCTGCTCCTGCTGGGACTGATTCTGGTGGTCGCCGGCCGCTGGAACCTCCCTCTTGGCAGGCTGCCCGGAGATATCACGTATCGCGGCAAACACACCACGGTTTACTTTCCGCTGGCCACTTCGATTCTACTGAGTGCTCTGCTCTCGCTGGTGTTCTACGTGATCAGCCGCATCGGCAAATAATCCGCGCAATAGTGGAGCGGTTGCAGCGTCCCACCATGACGGGCAGGTCTGGCGTCCACTCAACCGCCTTTTGGCGCCTCGTGGCTGCGAGAATGTACACTGTGCGCGATGTCCCTGGGCGACCAGTTAGGCTTCACCTTTCAGAGTGCACGGCGGGTGTGGACGGTTGCCGGCCTGTTAGCGGCGGTGCGGACGCAACTGGAGCGCGAATACACCGATGTCTGGGTCGAGGGGGAGATTTCCAACCACCGGGCAGCGGAATCGGGCCACATTTACTTCACGCTCAAGGATGACAACTCGCAACTGCGTGCAGTGATCTTCCGGTCACAGGCTCGGCTGCTGCGCTTTCGACCGGAAAATGGGCTGCAAGTGGTCGCTCGTGGGCGCCTGACCGTTTACGAAGCGCGCGGCGAAATGCAGTTGACGGCGGAGTATCTGGAGCCCAAGGGCGCAGGCGCGCTGCAGATCGCCTTTGAGCAACTGAAGGCGAAGCTGGCAGCCGAAGGACTGTTCGAGGCCGCCCGCAAGAAAGCGATTCCGGCTTTGCCCAAGCGCATCGGGATAGTCACCTCGCCGCGTGGAGCCGCCATCCAGGACATTCTGAACGTGCTGCGCCGGCGGCACGAATCGGTGTCGGTCCTCATCTACCCGGCGCAGGTGCAAGGAACCGCCGCACCGGGGGAGATCATCGCGGGCATTCGCCATTTCAACCGCACGCGCGGCGTGGACGTGATCCTGGTGGCGCGTGGCGGCGGGTCGCTCGAGGATCTGGCCGCGTTCAACGATGAAGCTCTGGCCCGGGTGGCCGCGGGATCGGATCTCCCCATCATCTCCGCAGTGGGACACGAAACCGACTTCACAATCCTTGATTTTATAGCCGATCTGCGGGCGCCAACTCCATCCGCGGCGGCCGAGCTGGTAATCGAATCCAAACACGCGATCGAGGAGCAGGTTCTCAGCCTCCGCCACCGCCTGGGCCGCGCCACGCGCTATCGCGTACTGCAGATGCGGCAGCGCCTCACCGAACTGGCGCAGCACGGCGCTTTCGCCGGAGTGGTGGATGCGATCCGCCGCCGCCAGCAGCGGGTTGACGACCTGGTGTATCGCCTGGCCAGTGCGCAAACCGCTCTCCTGCGTAAGACCCACCGGCGGCTGGATGTGGCTGCGGTCAGGCTGCGTCATCACGATTTGAGACGGCGCCTGCAGTATATCGGCAGCCGGCGGGAAAGCCAGCAGGCAGCGCTCATCGCGGCCCTCCGGGCGCAACTGCAAAAGAAACGAGCACGGCTGCAGCAAGCGACTGCCCAGCTTCAGGCCCTGTCGCCAACCAATATTCTGGAACGCGGCTACGCCCTGGTCTTTACTTCGACCGGCGAGCTGGTGAAGCAGGCGCAGCAGGTGAAGACTGGGGAAGAGATTACCGCCCAGGTGGCAAAAGGAAAGATTGTCGCAGTGGTTCACGAAGTCAAGCCTCGATAGCCCTCGTTCCACGGCTGGTTCGGACATCCAGGCACAATCCATTGCATCCTACTCACTGATTTAGAATAGTCACTGAGGTCGATCGCTCCCGGCCAGGGGAAAGGATGCCGGATGCCGCAGATTCTTGGGCACTTGCCGCACCTGTCGCTCACTTCGGTGATCGACATTCTGCTGGTGACGGTGCTCATTTACGAATTCCTGGTGCTGATTAAGGGGACGCGCGCGGTGCCGGTCCTAGTCGGCGTAGGATTCGTGGCCCTGGCCTTCTACCTGGCTCACGCCGCCGAGTTGCGGGCGGTGAATTTTTTGGTTGGCAACCTGCTGCCGTATGCGATTTTTGCCCTGATCGTCGTTTTTCAGAACGAAATTCGCCATGCCTTGGCCAAAATCGGCCGCAAGCTGACCTTCTCGCGCAGCAACCAGGGGATGGCAGAGGCTTACGACGACATCGTGCTCGCCGCCAACCTGTTCTCGCAGAGCCAGACCGGGGCCTTGGTGGTGATCGAGCGGGAGATTGGGCTGCGCACGTACATCGAGAGTGGAGTGCCCCTCGATGCCAAGCTCTCGTACGACCTGCTGGCTACCATCTTCCGTCCCAGCGCCCCCTTGCACGACGGCGCGGTCATCGTGCAGAAGGATCGCATCGCTGCCGCAGCTTGCTTCCTGCCGCTCTCGATGAATCCCGTGCTATCCACGCAAATGGGCACGCGCCATCGCGCGGGAATTGGCATCACCGAAGAAACGGATGCCGTGGCGGTGATCGTCTCCGAGGAGACCGGCGCTATCAGCCTCGCGGTGGCAGGTAACGTGGAGCGCGACCTCACCGTAGAGTATCTGCGCGAACGGCTTGGCGAACTGCTGCGGCGCTACGTGCCGCCTGTGGCTTTGCCTGCGCCCTTGATCAGGCCAGAAGCGGAAGAAGCGGAGGAGAGCCATAATTCCCCGCAAAGCCGGGCCGGAGCTGCCGGCGAGAATCCCCACGGAGCGTAAGGCAGGATGGACTTTATCCGGCGCTATGTGCTGCACAACATCGGACTCAAGCTGATTTCCCTGCTCGCCGCAACCCTGCTTTGGATGGCGATCGCGCGCGAACCCGTGGAGGAGGTCACTCTGAGCGTTCCCATTGAGTTCCAGAACGCGCCCACCAACCTGGAAATCAGCGCCGAGGTTCTGCCGCAGGTTCAGGTGCGTGTGAGCGGGCCCTCTACCAGGACGCACGCGCTGCGTCCGGCTGAGGTGCATGCGGTGATTGACCTGGTGGGAGCCAAGCCGGGCGAGCGCACATACGATCTGAGCGCGTCGCGGGTGCGGGTGCCTCGCGAAATGCAGGTGGTGCAGGTAATTCCCAGCCAGTTCCGCATCAGCTTCGACAACCGGGCCACGCGCAGAGTGCCGGTAAAACCGCGAGTCGTGGGGAGCTCGGCGCCCGGTTTCACACTTCAGGAGGTTTTGCCGGACCCCGACAGCGTAACCATTGTCGGACCGGAGAAGCACGTGGCGGAGGTTGAGTCCGTAATCACCGATCCGGTGGATGCCAGTGGAGTGATCGGCAAAGCCACCTTCACCACCCACGTGTACATCTCGGATCCCCTGGTGCGACTGGCCAGCCCCTCCACCGTACATGTTACGGTGGCCACCGAGAGAGTTCGCTAGGCTGCGAAAGAATTCAGAGCCTTCGGCAAGAACACTTAGCTTGCCGCCGAGGCGGGTTTATCGCACATGAGAATGCTTTTTGGAACTGACGGGATCCGCGGCGTGGCCGGAGAGCCGCCCCTGGATCGCAATACGGTGTTCGCCATTGGCGTGGCGCTGGGCGGGCACCTCGGCAAGAATCACCAGAACCCACGGGTAGTGATCGGGCAGGACACCCGCGAGTCGAGCTGCTGGATCGCGGATGTCATCACCGAAGGGCTCCAGTCCGCGGGCACGCGCGTGACCAGCGCCGGCGTCATCACCACGCCGGCGGTAGCCTTTCTGGCCCGCCAGTCCTTCGAGGCGGGAATTGTGATTTCTGCCTCGCATAATCCCTGGACCGACAACGGCATCAAGGTTTTCGGACATGACGGCTACAAGCTCTCAGACGCGGTGGAAGAGCAGATCGAGGCGGCGATCTTCGGGCTGCTGCATGGCCGCAGCCAGGAGTTGAACACGGCTGGTGCCTCGATGTCGCAGTGCAGCGGGTCGCCGGTTGGTACCGATCCTGAGCTGCTTTCCCAGTACGTAGGCTGGCTGAGCGGGCAGGTGAAGGGCGCAGACCTCTCAAAGTTGGTGGTGCTGGTGGATTGCGCCAACGGAGCTGCGACTCCGGTGGCACACCGCGTCTTCCAGGCCTGCCGCGTCCAGGCCGACTACCTGAACGATGCGCCCAACGGCCGCAACATCAATGGGGAGTGCGGAGCGCTGCATCCTGAAGTGGTGGCCGCAGCGGTATCGGCCGCCAAGGGCAAGTACGACCTGGGCGTGACGTTTGATGGAGACGCGGACCGGGCCTTGTTCTGCGATGCCCAGGGAAAGATCGTGAACGGCGACGCCGTGCTGCTGCTGGCCGGCCGCGAGATGCAGGCTCAGGGCACACTCAGGGGAAACGCCATCGTGGCAACCACTATGTCCAACATGGGGCTGGAGGTTGCGCTCAAACACTCCGGCATCCGCATGATGCGGGCTCCGGTGGGCGATAAATATGTCCTGGAGGAGATGCAGAAGACCAAGGCCACGCTGGGCGGCGAGCAGTCCGGACATATTATCTTTCGCGACGGCGACGCCACCACGGGCGATGGCCTGCTGACAGCTTTGCGGGTGATGCGAGCGGTGGCCGGCTCCGGCAAGCGGCTCAGCGAACTGGTGGCCGACCTCCGAGTCTTTCCCCAGGTAATCCGCAATGTGAAGGTGCGCGAAAAAAAGCCACTGGAGCAGCTTTCCGAGGTAAGCCGCCTGATCCGGCAGGCGGAATCGGAACTCGACGGCAACGGGAGAGTAGTGGTTCGCTACTCCGGCACCGAAGCCTTGGCGCGTGTGATGGTGGAAGCCGAATCCGAGGAGAAGATGAAGCGGCTCACCGAGGCGATCGCGGGGGCGATTCAGAAAGCGATCGGTGTGTGAAAGGACCGCGGCTGGGCCCGCGCCAGCCAACGGGGCGGGCTACTCGAGGTCCCGCCAGTTCGGCCCCACTCCCATTTCCACCAGCAACGGCACTCGCAGGGGATGCACATCTTCCATCTTCTCGCGCACCAGCCTGCCCATGGTCTCCACTTCCTCCTGCGGCACTTCGAAGACCAGCTCATCGTGGACCTGCAGGGTCATGCGCGATTTCAGCTTCCGTTCCCGCAACTCGGCGTCGATCTGGATCATCGCCAGCTTGATGAGGTCGGCGGCTGTGCCTTGCAGCGGCGTGTTCACCGCGGTGCGCTCGGCAAAACCACGCTGGTTGGCGTTCTTGCTGTTGATGTCGGGAATGGGACGAATGCGACCAAACAGCGTGCGAACCCTCTGTTCGCGGCGCGCTTCGTCGAGCGTGCGATCGATGAACGCCCTCACCCCGCGATACTTCTCGAAATAGGCATCGATGAATTGCCTGGCTTCCTTAGGTTCGATTCCAAGCTGCTGGGAGAGGCCGAAGGCTGACAGTCCGTACACGATGCCAAAATTCACCACCTTGGCGCGCCGGCGGTGCTCGGCGGTCACCATCAGCGGAGGGACGCCGAACACCTGCGCTGCGGTGAGCGTGTGAATGTCGTCGCCGCGGCGGAAGGCGTCCACCAGCAATTTGTCTTCCGAAAAGTGAGCCAGCAGCCGAAGCTCGATCTGCGAGTAGTCCGCCGACATCAGTAGATGTCCGGGCTCGGCGATGAATGAGGCGCGAATCTGGCGGCCCAGCTCGGTGCGAATGGGAATGTTTTGCAGGTTGGGATTCCTGGAGGACAGCCGGCCGGTTGCGGTATTGGTTTGGTCGAAGGTCGTGTGCAGGCGCTGGGTAGCGCGGTTCAGCAGCGCCGGCAACGCATCGACGTACGTGGACTTCAACTTGGATAGCTGGCGATATTCCAGAACCAGCTTGGGGACCTCATGTTGCAGCGCCAGCGCCTCCAACACGTCCACCGCGGTGGAGATCGTCTTGCCCTTGCCGTACTTCACCGGTTTGGGCAAGCCGAGTTGATTGAACAGCACCTCCCCGAGCTTCTTGGGGGAGTTGATGTTGAACTCCATGCCGGCCGCATCGTAAACGCGGCTGGCGACGGCTCCAACTTCGCGCTCCAGGCGCTTGGACATCTCCGCCAGCACCCGGCAATCGATCTTGACGCCCGCCGATTCCATCGCCGCCAGTACTGGAAGTAGAGGAAGATCGATATCCCGGTAAACACTGGTGAGCCCGACCTCTTCCACCTCCTTGCGCAAGGAATCCGCCAGGCGGCAAGTCACGTCCGCGGCTTCGGCCAGCGATCCGGAGAGATTGACCTTGAAGCGGCGCAGCGCAACTTCCGGCAGACGATGGCTGGAGTAGGTGGGATCGAGGAGGTAGGAGTACAGCATCGACTCGTCGCGCACGCCGGCCAGAGGAATCCCGCGCTGCTCCAAAGCCCGCATGGCGCTCTTGTAATCATGCACGGCCTTTGGGATGTTGGCATCGGCAAGAACCTGCTTGAGCTGGGGAGCAGTCAAACTGTCGTCCAGGCTGACGATCAATGCTCTACCGGGCACAGGAGAGATAGCGATGCTCTGAATCATCGGCGCAGCTGCAGTCGGAGCGGCAAGCAGCAGGGACGCCTGATCATCGTCGGCGTAATTCGCCTCCTCCTCCGAGCCCGCGGACTCTGCTTCGCTCGCGGTGAAGTCGAGTGCTAAGGCCAGCGCGGAGCCTTTGGGCAGCGCCAGCAAGGCGTCGTCAATATCCTGGGGCGATTTGGCATCACGGTAATCCGTCTGGCTCAAGTCAACGCCCAAAACCAGGTCTTTCAGCAAACTGGTGAACTCCAGCTCGGTGAATAGTGCCCTCAGTTCCTCCAGGTTGGGGTCGGCTGAGTGCATGGGCTCAAGATCGAGGCTGATGGGCGCGTTGCTGTCGATGGTGACCAGCTTCTTGCTCCAGAGAATGTTGTCCCGGTTCTCCAGCAACGACTCGCGATAGGTTTTGCGCTCCACCTCGGCAGCACGATCCAGGGCGGCTTCCACGGTTCCGAAGCGCTGGATGAGTTCCACCGATCCCTTGTCGCCGATTCCGGGCGCGCCGGGAATGTTGTCGATGGAATCGCCTCGCAAGGCCATCACGTCCACAACGCGTTCCGGCGGGACACCCAGAATTTCTTCCACCTTGGCGCGGTCGGCGATGAGGTTGTCCTTAGGTGGGTTCAGGACCGAAACCTTGTCGTTAACCAGCTGCAGCATGTCCTTGTCGCTGGAAACGACGTAAACGGGGTGGGAACGCTGGGCTGCCTGGGCTGCCAGAGTGCCGATGACGTCATCGGCCTCGAAGCCAGCCACCTCGAGAATGGGGATGCGGTATGCCTCAAGCGCACGGCGGATGTAGGGAATCTGCTGCGCCAGATCGGCGGGCATCGCCTTGCGGTTTGCCTTGTAGCCCTTGTATTCGATTTCCTGGAAGGTCTGCGTTTTCAGGTCGAATTTCCTGACCGAAGTGACGGCGGCGGCCTGCGCGTCGCGAAACGTAGGTCCGGGTGGATCGAAGACGGCGGCTAAATACTCGGGGTGGAAGTCTTCGCGCAGCTTGCGCAGCATGTTGATGAAGACGTAGCTGGCGCTGGTGGGAATGCCCGTCTTGGTCGACATCCCCCGCGCCCGCACCATCGCGTGATAGGCGCGAAAGATGAAGGAAAAGGCGTCGATGAGAAACACACGCCCCTTGGCTGGAGCGGCGAGGGCGGGAGCTGCGGATTCGCCAGGCTTCTCCTCCCCGGCAGGGGCGCCAACGATGGACTTCACAGACGCGGATGCTGCGGATTTTCTCTTCGGAGGCAACTATTAAGTTTAGCAGGCTAACGGGTGTGAGGATTTGGCGGTCGCGAAGGGTGTCAGAGTCAGGAACCACACAAACCAGGAATTCTGGTTCTACTTGCGCAACGCCGACCTCGTCGCCCTGCGCTTCAGAAACAGCTCGATCACTCCATAGACCACTACGCAGACCCAGAAATCGATGACCAGGCCCAGGTCGATGCGGGGAACACCCAAGGACACTCCATGTCGGGCGGCAGGAGGAAGCACGGGCATGAGGATGAGAAAGTAGATGGCATTCCCGATCAGCACTGCTGCCAGCGACTTGTAGAAGTTACGGAATACCATCTATTTCCTTTGACACCGTAGCCGTCTCTCCGGCTGCAGGGAATGTTCAAAAACTGAATTCACGATTCCCGCTTCCGAACGCCAGCCCGGCGCCTGAGCCGCGCGTATCGACCGCCGATCCTGCTAACATCGCAGTCGATGCTGGAGTTAGACAGCCAGGTCCAATACGTCAAAGGGGTTGGCCCGGCGCGCGCCGAAGCGCTTGCCGCCAAGGGTATCACCAGCGTTGAAGATCTGCTGTGCTACATGCCGTTTCGCTACGAGGACCGCTCCAACCCGCGCCGGATTGCCGATCTCCGCCCAGGTGAGATGGCAACGCTGATTGCGGAGGTGCGGAATTCGGCGCTGTTTCGCACCCGGCGCATGCCCATCTTTGAGATGACGGTGGGCGAGTTGGGAGATCGTCGACCACCGGAATTCGGCAAGTCGCCGCCCGCGACCATCAAGTGCCTGTGGTTCAACGCAACCTATCTCAAGGACAGGTTCAAGCCTGGCCAGGTGTTGGCGCTCTACGGCAAAGTGGAGCAAGACAAGCGGCGTCCGGACCGCTTGCAATTGATGCAGCCGCAGGTGGAGGTGCTGAGCGAGGGGGAGGAAGGAGAGGAAGCGCTGGCGCAGTCGCTCGAGATCGGCCGCATCGTGCCCATCTACGAAGGCATGGGCAAGGGAATGCTGACCTCGCGCGGTCTGCGGCGGGTCATTCGCACCGCGTTGGAAAGCGTGAATCCTGCGATCGCGGAGACGATTCCGGAGGCGGTCCGCAAGCGCCTGGGCCTGATTCCACGGAGCCAGGCATTCTGGCGCGTCCATTGGCCGGAGCCGGACGAGCCTCTGAGCAATCTCCAGGCCTGCAGAAGCGCGGCCCATATTCGCCTGATCTTCGAGGAGCTGTTTTTTCTGCAACTGGGGCTGGAGTTGAAGCGTCGCAGCCTGCGGGAAAGACCCGGGATCTCGTTCCGGCTCGACGATCCGGTGCGTGAGGCGCTGAAGCGCATTTTGCCGTTCAAGCCCACTGCGGCGCAAAAGAAGGTGCTGGGAGAGATTGCCGCCGACATGCGCCAGCCGGTTCCGATGCGGCGGCTGCTGCAGGGCGATGTGGGATCGGGTAAGACCATCGTGGCTTTCCAGGCAGCAATTATCGCCATCGAAAACGGCTACCAGGTCGCGCTCATGGCGCCCACCGAGATCCTCGCGGCGCAACACTACCTTTCCGCCCGCAGCATCCTGGAGAAGGCCGGCTACAGAATTGTCCTGCTT
>DATHDM010000015.1:0-2143 GCA_035319065.1 Terriglobales bacterium | reverse complement strand
CCTTGCCGTGGTCCAGCGCGAGTTCTCCCAGGTTGATGGCTCGCCCCTGCGGAGACACCGCCCAGAGCACATAGGTCAGATACTCGAGGCCAAACTTGGTGGAGTCTTCGAGGGCCTGGAACTTCGCGTCGATCTCGATGTTGTTCTTCCTGCCTTCGACTTTGGCTTCGCCGATCGCCGAGGGCATCAGAGAGGAGCCCTGAAACCCGGTCTTCGTAGCTACGCCCTGAGCGCGATAGTGCATAGCTTTGGTGGTGTGGAAGACGTTAGACGTCTTCGACGGGTTGGCAGTCGTCTGGGCCTGCGCGCCGATGCAAAGATAAGCGCCAAGAGCAAGCGTAAGTGTGTACAGTAGTTTTCGCACGGGTCACCCCGGTCTTCGTTTTGATACCTAAGCTCCTCAACTGTATGTCGAGACAGGGTGATGCCGAGAGATGCGACAGGTGCTGGGAGAGAGGTAGTACTTTCGTGCGTCCGGCTCAATGCGGCGGCGGTGAAGAGAAGGGGTCCGAAGTGGGAAGTATTTAGACTTGGCCTCCAGTACCGGTTTTGGCGGGCTCGTGTTCAAGAAATCGAGATGTTTGCAGTCATGAAGTTATAATCGTCGGCCCATGCCCACCAGAAGAAGATTTCTGCACGCCAGTGGTGCCGTTGCCCTGGCCTTGCCGCTGAGAAGTGCCGCTGCCAGTCTTTCGTCTGCGCCTGCTGATGCGTCGCTGCCCGCAGCCATCGCGAAGCTGACTTCCAGAAAAGATCAAGCGCGGCCGATCGCAGTCGAGGAGCGCCAGGCGAGGCAAGAGAAGGCGCGCCGCCTGATGGAGGCCAACGATCTTGACGCCATTGTCCTCGCCGAGGGTACGTCATTGAATTACTTCACTGGCATTCACTGGTGGGGTAGCGAGCGCCTGTTTGCCATGGTGCTGCCGGCGCAGGGGACCGCGTTCTACGTCTGCCCGGCTTTTGAAGAAGGACGGGCGCGCGAACAAATTGCGGCGGCCCCAGAGGGCCGTCTGGCGGAGGTCCGCACCTGGCAAGAAGACGAAAGCCCGTACCAGCGCGTGGCGCAAGGCTTGAGAGACCGGAGCATTCTCACAGGCAAGCTCGGGATCGAGGAGAATGTGCGCTTTGTCTTCCGCGAAGGGATCGCCAATGCCGCACCGCAGGCGAGGTTACTCAGCGCGACCCCGGTCACAGCGGGATGCCGCATGATCAAGAGCCCCGCCGAACTCGACCTCATGCGGCTGGCGAACCAGGTGACGCTCACTGCCTGCGAAGCGGTGTATCACTCGTTGCAGGACGGCATGACGCAGATTGAGGTAGGCCGGCTGGTTGATGCCGCCCACAGCCGGCTGGGATTCCCCGGTGACGCGCTGGTAGAAGTCGGCGAGTTCTCGGCTTTTCCCCATGGATCCACGCAGGCACAGGTGATACGTCCAGGTACTCCGATCCTGATTGACGGCGGCTGCAAGGTGGAGGGCTACCAATCCGACATCACGCGCATGCTGGTTCTGGGCCCGGCTCCTGATCGCGTGAAGAAGGTCTTTGACATCGTGCACCGGGCGCAGGCGGTGGCGCTGGCGGCAGCAAAGCCGGGGGCGGAATGTGGATCTGTGGACGCCGCAGCGCGCAAAGTGATCGCCGATGCAGGGTACGGTCCCGACTATAAGTTCTTCACCCACCGCGTAGGCCACGGGATCGGAATGGATGGGCACGAGTGGCCCTACCTGGTCCGGGGCAACACGACTAAGCTGGCACCGAATATGACCTTCAGCGATGAGCCGGGGATCTACATTCGCGGCGAATTCGGCGCGCGGCTCGAGGACGATATGCACATCACAGAAAAAGGCGCGGAGCTGTTCACGCCACAGAGCCCGTCGCTCGAAGCGCCCTTCGGAAAGACTACCTGAACGCCTGCGATGCAGCCTGATCGCGCAGATATCTCCTCGCGAAAAACTGGTCCTATCACACCCCGACAGGCCGCGGGCTCAGGTGCTCCATCTGCAGCTTCACCGCGACGCTGAGCCGGTGGATACCTTCACGGATCTGGTCCGGCGGGGCGGCAGAGAAGTTCAGGCGCATATGCCGCATGGCTTCGCCCGGATTGCCGTTGGGAGCATAAAAGCAGTCGCCCGGGACAAAGGCG
>DATHDM010000014.1:0-5054 GCA_035319065.1 Terriglobales bacterium | reverse complement strand
GTTGCCACGCGGAACGAAATTCGAGCGGGAAAGTTGGCCTTGATCAGGCCGGTGATCACATCCACCGACGGCCGCTGCGTCGCCAGCACCAGGTGGATGCCCACCGCGCGCGCCATCTGCGCCAGCCGGGTGATCGACTCCTCCACATTGGACTGGTCCAGCATCATCAGGTCGGCCAACTCATCGATGATGATCACAATATAGGGGATCGAACCTTCCTGCTCGCTCGGCTCCTCGAACAGGCTGGGAGTGCTGCCGTCGAAGAGCCGGTTGTACTGCTCGATGTTGCGCACGCCCTTTTCCGCCAGAAGTTTCAGCCGCCGCTCCATCTCCCGCACCGCGTTGCGCAGCGCGTTGGCCGCCAGCTTGGGCTCGGTGATGATCGGCGTGTACAGATGAGGCACGCCGTCGTACACGCCGAGCTCCAGCCGCTTCGGATCCACCAGGATCAGCCGGACCTGCTCCGGCGTGGCCTTGTAGAGGATGGACATGATCATGGCATTGATGGCCACGCTCTTGCCCGAGCCGGTGGAGCCTGCGATCAGCAGGTGGGGCATGGTGGACAGATCGGCGACGTGGATGCGCCCGTTGATGTCCTTGCCCAGCGCCAGGGTAAGCTTGCCCTTGCTGCTGACGAAGTCTCCCGACTCCACCATCTCCCGCAGCCAGATCGTTTCCCGCTCACGATTGGGAACCTGGATACCCACGGTTGACTTGCCCGCCATGCGTTCGATGAGAATGCTTTCCGCGCGCAGCGCCAGGCACAGATCGTCGCACAGGCTGGTAATGCGGCTGTACTTGATCCCCGCCTCAGGCTTGAACTCAAATGTCGTTACCACCGGACCGGGATTGATCTGCGTGACCTGGCCGTGAACCTCGAATTCCGCGCACTTCTCGGTCAGAACGTGGGCCAGGGATTTCAACTCCTCCTCGTCCACGGCAAACTGCTCCTCGGGACGATGCAACAGAGCGCTGGAAGGCAGCTTGTAACCGCCGGTCAGCTTGGGCATGGTGGTCTTCGGCTTCGAAGCGCTGTCGGCGCGCTCACTCACCGGCGGCTCGGCCGCTGCCGGCTCCTCCGGCAGCCCGACTCCCGGGGCGAGTTCGGGAATTTCTCTCTCCTCCTGGAACATGCGCTCGATTCCGCTGCGCAGCGGAGTCTCGCCGGAGGCCGATGGCGCCGCTGTCTCCGCGCCCGCGGGACGCCGCACCAGTTGCGCCGTGACCGCGGGCCTGGCGGCTGCGCGCTTCTTCTCCAGTTCCTTCTGCGCCTTTTTGCGGGCCCGCTCGGCGCGCCAGTCATTGATTCGATCCCAGGCCGCGTAAGCGAAGGCAAAGCGGGTCTCGCTCCATAACTGCAGAGCGCCGAAGGAGAATGCGGTGCACAAGTAGAGCGCCACGGCCATCGCGCTCACCGCCACAATGTAAGCTCCAATCAGGTTGAAGTAGTGGATCAGCGCGTCTCCGCCGACGCGGCCCAGCAGGCCCTCAATCGGAATGGCGTGCAGCCAGCGCCAGTGCCAGGGGAGGAGCGCCAGAAATGCTCCCAGGAACACCAGTAGCGTCAGCGACCCTACGGTCTTGGCGATGGGCGAGTCCACCGGCCGCGAGCGGAACCAGCGCATTCCCAGCAGGCTGAGATAGCCCGGCAGCAGAAAGGCGGCGATTCCCAGCAACTGCAGCGCCAGGTCGCTGCCGTAGGAGCCGAAGCGTCCCACCCAGTTGCGGGTCGTGCCTGAGAGCGAGGGATTGCTCGCGGTGTTCAGCGAGGGATCGAGCGGCGAGTAGGAAGCCAACGCGAGGAAAAAGAGGAGCGCGGAGACCAACAGCAGGAACCCCACCAGCTCATTCAGCCGCCGGTTCCTGGTTGGAGTGAAGATGCGCGGGAAGGATTTCATTTGGCGTGATCGCGCTTTGCGGGAACTCGCTCGGCCCGAAACCAGGAACTACAGGCTCGACAGCCGCGGCGTGGGACACTACCGCCCCCGTCCCCTGAAGCCGTACGAAATACGCCAGAGCAGGTCGATTATGCCAGAACCACCGCACCCGGCAATCGAAATATATGGGAGCAGGTATCGCTTTGGTCAGATTCCACTTGAGTTGCTATGCCCAAATCGTTCAGAAGCGCCGGTTTATGCCGCAAGCCGGCTCGCCCAAACCAACACCGCGATCCCCAGCACAATGCGATATACGGCGAAGGGAACAAATCCGCGTTTCCGTACCCAACCGATGAACCAGGCCACCACGCCATAGGCCACAACGAAGGAGACCACGAATCCGAGGGCCAGCACCACCCACTGATGGGTGTTCGCTGGGGCCGCCCCGATGGGATGTCCGCCTCCCTTTGACGGGCGGAACGATCGCAGCAGGTCGTACACCGTGGCCGCGGCCATGGTGGGCATGGAGAGAAAGAAGGAGAACTCGAGCGCCGCCGAGCGCGACATGCCCGCCAGTTGCCCGGCGGCGATGGTCGCCATCGATCGCGAGGTCCCGGGAAAGACGGCAGAAAAAATCTGGCAGAAACCGATCCAGAGCGCCTGTAGAGGGGTAGTGTTCTCGATGTCCTCGGTCCGCCGCGGGGGAATGCCGCGATCATAGAGGGCGTCCACCATCCACATCACGATGCCGCCCACCAGCAGCGAAGCGCCCATGATGGTCAGGCTCTCCAGGTGCTTGCCGATTACCTTGGTCAGCAGGAAAGCCGGGACTGCGGTTACCACGAAGGCCAGCAGGGTGAGCGACAGGGGATGGGTGAACACATTGCGGTCCCCATTTCTGCCCGCGGGGAAGGTGTGCAGGAAGCTTGCGATTCGTTTGCGAAAAAATATGGGCAGGCAAAGGATGGCGCCCAGTTGGATGACGATGGAAAACATCTTCCAGTAGCCATTCCCCAGATCGACACCGAGCAGGGCCTCGGAGATTCTCAAATGGGCCGTTGAACTTACGGGAAGGAATTCAGTCAGACCTTCAATTACGCCCAGCAGCAGCGCCAGCAGGTATTCGTTCATTCCACCGCATTTCCGTAGGTCGGAATCTGTTGATCGATCATGTATACCAGACTCTTCGAGCGGTAGGCCCAGTCGCTTTGTGGATACTTCTCGATCACCCGCTGCGCCAGCGCCTTGGCTTTGCTGCGCGCGCCCTCGATCTTGTTGGTCTTGTTCTCACTCTTGTAGATCTCGATCAGCGTCGATTGCCGCCAGGCCGCGTTGTAGAACGCTTCCGCTGCCGCCGGCGAATCGGGATGGTCCTCGCCATATTTCTCGTACAGCTCCGACTCCTTCTCCGGACACTTCGACAGCCCTTCCCATTCGCCGCACAGCTTGTTCTCGATCAAGTGGTACGAAGCCAGGTCCGACCACTTGGTGCCGGGGAACTTCTGGATCACCATCTTCATGAACTGCTCATCGATCTGGATGTGCAGGCCGGGATCACGTGCCTTGGACGAGGGACGCGTGCGCACATCGGCGGCATCGAGTTGCCACTGGATATCCGCCGCGCGATACAGGCCTTCTCCCGCGAGCGGCGAACTTGGAAAATACTCGCTCGTCCGGTAGTAAAGACGCCGCGCTTCGTCGGCCGCCCCTCTGCGTCCGCCGCGACGGCTGGCTTCGAGTTCGCAGCGCGCGCCCTCGCCAAACATGATCTTGTCTCCATCCGGGGTGGAGGCGCGCACTACTCCCTTGTCCACAATCCATCCGGTAAGGTCGCGCTCCGGGCTGACGCTGGCCAATACGTGCAACCAATTGCGGCTCTTCTCCAGGATCGCCACCTCCCGGCCGCGGTCAATGTCGCCCAGCTTGGTGGAGGAGCTGTCGGGCGACAGAAAGATTTGTGCCGGCCTGACCATGATCGCGTGTTCCACCTCGCCTGCTGCCGCCGGCAAGGCAAGAACTGCACTGCAGCACAACCTCAGCAGCCATCGTTTGATCAACACCTTTCCTCCGCCGACAGCGTGAGTCACGGGACTGCCGTCTCCGTCAGCAGCCTTGCCAGCAGCTGCGGCTCCACACTGCCGCCGCTCAGAATCGCCACCGAGTGCTCGCCGGCGGGCAGCCGGTCGTTGTGAAACAGGAAGGCGGCGGTGGTCACCGCGCCGCTCGGCTCTGCCACCAGCTTCGCACCCAACGCCAGGCAGCGCATGGCCGCCACGATCTCCGGCTCGCTGACGGTTACGATGCCATCCACATATTGTTGGATGTGCGCGAAGGTGATCTCGCCCACCGATTGCGTGCGCAGGCCATCGGCCAGGGTCTGCGATACGCGTTCCGCGGGCAATTCGACTATCCTGCCGGCCTCGAGGCTCTGGCAAGCATCGTTGGCCAGCTCCGGCTCCACGCCGAACACCTTCACTTCCGGCCGGCTGAGCTTCAACGCCGCCGCAATCCCGCTGATCAGTCCGCCCCCGCCGACTGGAACCAGCACCAACTCGACTTGCGGCAGATCCTCCAGCAACTCCAGGCCGATGGTGCCTTGTCCGGCGATGATCGCTTCGTCGTTGTACGGCGGAATGATCGTGAGCCCGCGCTCCTGCGCAATCTCCTCGGCGCGCGCTTTGCGCTCATGGCTCCCCGGGCCCACGAACACGATTTCCGCGCCATAAGCCGAAGTGCGCTCGACCTTGATCCTGGGGGCGTTCCGCGGCATCACCACCGTCGCCCTAACCCCCAGAGCTTTTGCCGCGTAGGCGACGCCCTGGGCGTGGTTGCCGCTGGAGTAGGAAATCACACCAGCACGGCGCTCTTGCTCCGTCAAGCCCGCAATCTTGTTGTAAGCGCCGCGCAGCTTGAAGGAACCGACCGGCTGCAGGCTCTCCGGCTTGAGCAGCAAGCGGCGTCCCCCAATCGACTGGGGGAAGGGAAGCAGGGGCGTGCGAGCGGCTACTCCGCGCAGGCGCGCTTGCGCCCCTTTGATGTCGTCCAGGGATACGATAGGAAGTTCCGCTCCTCGGGTCCGCAGGCCGTCCGGCGCCCGCGCCGTGCTCAGATCTCCAGGATCACGGGCATGATCAGCGGACGCCGCGCCGTGTTCTTGGCGATAAAGCGCTTCAGGTC
>DATHDM010000013.1:0-2409 GCA_035319065.1 Terriglobales bacterium | reverse complement strand
GACGTCACGTCGGTCACCTCGATCGCCGACACGCGGGCGGCGCTTGCCGCACAGCATTTCGATTTCGCCGTCCTCGACCTCATGTTGTCGCAGGTCTGCGGCCTCGAGCTCTTGCCCGAGCTGCGCAACCGCGACGGCAATGCGATCCCGGTCATCCTCTATTCCGCCCGCGCCGCGAACGGCCATAACGCCGTGCAGGTGCAGGCGGCACTGACCAAATCGCATTGTAGCGGTAGGGACGCTCATTACTGAGCGCCCCCCGCGCGGATCCGTACGTGCAGCTTTCCCGCATACGGCTCTTACCTCAGGTATGAGACGGCTAGTCGCTTGTTGGGCCAGGGATGGAGAATACGCGGTTTGGGGAGCCAGTCGTCAATCAGCCGATTCACCTGATCCCAGTTGAGATCGCCCTTCTGGCTGCGTCGGGACAGCACCCTTCGCCAGCGTTTGGTGATCTCTTCCCGGAATGCCGTGAGTGCTGCAAAGTTCGTCGGCACTGCATGGTAGTTGAAGTAGCCGAGTACGACCTGCCGCAACCAGCTTCCCTGTTCGGGAATTGATTGATGCATGCGCTGCCGCATCGCCTCCTTGACCTTCCGCAGTTTCTCCCGCATGCGGTCGCGCCGAGTTTTCCGATAAAGCTGGAAATTGCCCTGGCGTGTTGTGCCGCAGATGAAGGTGAACCCCAGAAAGTTGAAGGTCTCCGGTTTGCCGAGCCCGCGCTGCTTGCATTGGCCGCCGCATGACGGCCGAACTCAATCAGGCGGGTCTTGTCCGGATGAAGCGTTAGCGCAAACTCCTGCAACCGCGCACGCATCTCATCAAGGAAGCGCCGGGCGTCGGCCTCGTGTTGGAATCCGACGATAAAGTCGTCGGCATAGCGCACGATGATCATGTCGCCCGTGGCCTTGCGCCGTCGCCAACGCGCAGCCCAGAGATCGAAAGCGTAATGCAGGTAGATGTTGGCCAGCAGCGGTGAGATCACCGCTCCCTGCCCAGTTCCCCTGCCACTGACCGTCACGATCCCGTCTTCCAGGATGCCCACCTTGAGCCATTTCTGAATCAGGTGGATGATGCGCCGGTCACCGATCCGATGTTCCAGGAAACGGACCAGCCATTCCTGACTGAGTTCGTCGAAAAACGATCGGATGTCGGCGTCAATTATCCAGTTCACCTTCGTGCTGTCGATTCCAACCGCGAGCGCATCCAGCGCATTGTGCGTGCCACGTCCGGGTCGGAATCCGTACGAGAACCCGAGGAAGTCTTCCTCGTAGATCGCGTTGAGCACCGCGACCGTCGCCCGTTGGACGATCTTGTCCTCCAGCGCGGCAATCGCGAGCGGACGCTGTTTCCCATCACCCTTCGGTATGTACGTCCGGCGTGACGGCAGTGCCCGGTATGCTCCCCGATGAACCCGCTCATGCAGATCAGTGAGGTTTCGGTCAAGGTCTGCTTCGTAGGTCCGCCACGTCAGTCCATCTACTCCCGGTGCGGCGTCTCTCTTGAGTTCGAAGAACGCCTCACCAAGCAAATCGATGCTGAGGTGGTGGAGGAGCGCGGTGAACTTCTCCTTCTTCCTTTCCCTTGCGACTTTCCGTATGCGTTCCAGCGCTTGTGACACGCTTTCCCGGCTCTGCGCCCGGCGCATGCTTTGCTGGTCCGCATTCCCCTTGGTCCCCGCCCTTGGCTCCACCGGCTCCGCAGCGGATTGCTCCGCTTTGTTCGTCGGCTTCAAAACTACTATGGCGGAGTCCGACTTCCCACGCCCGTGCATCATCGGCTACGGCTCCTCACCTTCCCGATGCGGACCAGGTCGGCACATGGCCTGTGGTCAGGCGTGGGATCTCCCAGCTTCCAACGCGATCCTTTTGCGCGTGATGTGCTCTTAGACCCCGGCGGGACAACAGTGCCTCGCATAACGGCACTGCACATGTTGCGTTCGACCATAACGACAGTCTCCGCTCCCGCGGTTCGATCATTTCGTGGCTCAATCACACACCCCACGCAACCGCTGTGTACGCTTCGTGTTCGGCGTTACCGCCGCCTCACGCAACACTCGCTTCCAGGCGGCCCGCTACGGCTTTACCTGGACCGGACTTTCACCGGCTGATCGCGTCAGCTTTTGGCTGGCGCCTTCCATCATTCGATCACCTCGTCGGCGCGGGCGAGCAGGGTCGCTGGCATGTCGAGGCCGAGCGCTTTAGCGGTTTTGAGATTTATCACCATTTCGTACTTGGTCGGTGCCTGCACCGGCAGGTCGGCCGGCTTCTCGCCATTGAGGATGCGGTCAACGTAGCCGGCCGCGCGCCGAAACTGGTCGACAATAGCGGGGCCGTAGGAGATCAGGCCGCCGTCGTCGACGAATTGGCGTGAGAAGTAGACTGCGGGCAGTTTGTGCCGCATGGCTAG
>DATHDM010000012.1:0-10162 GCA_035319065.1 Terriglobales bacterium | reverse complement strand
ATCTGATTGCCCGCCATCCGCACCGATCGCGAGTACACGATGCCGCTGAGCGAAATGACCGCGATGTCGGTGGTCCCGCCGCCGATGTCCACCACCATGTTGCCGCTGGGTTCGGTTATCGGCAGCCCAGCTCCGATCGCCGCCACCATCGCCTGCTCCACCAGGTGCACCTCGCTGGCCTTCGCGCGATAGGCCGAATCCATCACTGCCCGCTTCTCCACCTGCGTGATCTCGGAAGGCACGCCGATCACGATGCGCGGGTGCACCAGCATCTTGCGGTTATGCGCCTTCTGGATGAAATAGTTCAGCATCTTCTCCGTAACCTTGAAGTCGGCGATCACCCCGTCCTTCATGGGCTTGATGGCCACGATGTTGCCTGGCGTCCGCCCCAGCATCTCCTTGGCTTCCTTGCCCACCGCCTCCACTTCGCCGGTGTTCTTGTTGATGGCCACGATCGAGGGCTCGTTCACCACAATGCCTTTGCCGCGCGCGTATACCAGGGTGTTGGCGGTGCCGAGGTCGATGGCCAGATCGCTGGAAAACACACTGAACAGGGAGCGCAGATTATGAAAGCGCGAGTTCGAGAAGCCGTTCGATGTCATACGGATGCTTCTTTATTCTTTCATATCAAGGAGTTCCCGGCTTGCACGAAGCAAGACAGCAGCAACTCTCATTGTATTCGATGTTTATACTTACAGCCGTCACTGAAGTGCGTGGCCCTCCGGCGCGGCTGCCCGCAACGATCCTCGAGCCCAAAACTGCAACCTATCCAACCCATCATCATGCCAGAAATGCGCCCGCTGCGAGCGCGCCCGCCTCTACTGAATCACTACCTTTTTCTGCATCGTCCGCACCCCGCCCTTGGCATTCTGTGCGGTGATGGTTATGGTGTTCTCGCCGTTGGGCAGCGGAGGAGTGAAAAACTGGAATGTGCCGTCGGACTGAATCACCGGCACCTCCTGCCCGTTTACCATGATGCGGGCATGCGGTTCCGTCTTGCCCCGCAGCTCCAGCACATGTCCGTGCTGCACGAAAGGCGCAATCTCCAGGGCCAGCGAGACGTTCTCCGGGCCCTTGCGGATGATAGTGAAGCGATTCTTCTCGCTGTCCACCGATTCCTTGCCCGCCGCATCCACCGCCTGCACCGTCCAGTAGTACGCTCCCTCCCCCGGGTTCGGCAGCATCACCTTGGGCTCGTTCACCCGCCGGTCAAACAGCGTGGAGGAGAAGAACGGATTGCGCGAGACCCGAATGTGATACTCCGCCGTGTTGGGCACCGGCGACCAGTAAAACTGGATTGACTCCTGCTGGTCCGACAGGAAAATGGGCATCATGTTGGCCGGCGCGATCAGCGTGGGCGGAGCGATTTCCTTCTGCTTCTCCAGCCGCGGAGACTCGTTCTTGAACGACACGCTTTCGTATCCCGCCAGGTTCACCGTCTCGGCGCCGCGCGTCACTTCGCCCGACCCGCGCTTCACCAGAATCTGATGCTGGTCGCCGCGGGGATCGTTGTGCACCAGCGCCGAGCTGTCTTGCGCAAATGACGCCGTAGCCCCGCCCACGATCACCTGCGATTTGGACCCCTGGGTGTAGGTGCCGGTGGTCAGGTCCACGGTTCCCGTGCTCAACTGCACTGCCACCTGCGTCTGCTGCTCCTCGTTGGAGGAGTTCTCCTGCACCACCATCAGCGAGTCCTGCTTCAGGTTGTAGTTGGTGCCGTCGGGGAACACCACCTTGGCGATGCCCTCCGAGCCGGTCTGCACCACATCTCCCTTTTCCAGGGGCAGCGTATAGTCCGCATTCACCCAGGAATTGCTGTTGGCTTTCTTCACCCGCACCGTGCCTTCCAGCATGGTGAAGCTGGCCTGCTGCTGCCCGGCGGCGGGTTTGCTGCTGGTCTTCCCGGGGGCGATGCGGTCGGTCAACTGCAGCAGAAAACTCAGAGAGTTGTTCGCCGCTCTCTTGGTCGGCTCGGGAAAGGTGAAGTAGGAGATTCCCGCCGCAATGGCCGCCACAAGGGCGATCATCCCCAGGACACTGCGGTAGGTGACCGTCGTCCACGAGACGTAGAATTTCGGAATGTCGTTCTTCGGGGCCACTTCCCGCAGGAAACCTGTTGCTCCAAAAATTAAGGGTTCGGGGCTGAGGTTAGCACAAAGTAAGCAGTGCGCAATAGGCTGATACCTTTTGTCTCAATGGTTTGCAATCGAAGGTGCTACGACTGCGATCAGGCGCACCGTCTGCCTGCTGCCAAACCGACGCCCCACGCCTCCCCAGCCTTCGCCTGGCCAACAGTTGCACTTTCCCGCATGCGGAAGCCGCCCTGCGCCGCTCTTGCCTGCCGCCAGCGCGCGCGGCTAGGATGGGTGGTTTGCATTTATCGATGGGAGGAGTGCAATGGCCACCGAAGCAGTGCGCGTCACCACCATTTTCAAGAATCTGATTGATGGCGAGTGGGTCGAGGCCAGCACCGGCGAGACCTTCGAGAACATCAATCCCGCCGACACGCGGGAAGTGGTGGGAGTGTTTCAGAAGTCGGGCAAGGCCGACGTAGATGCCGCCGTCGACGCCGCCAAACGCGCCTTCGCCCAGTGGCGCCTGGTCCCTGCTCCCCGGCGCGCCGAGATCGTCTACCGCGCTGCCGAAATTCTGCTCGAGCGCAAGGAAGACTGCGCCCGCGATATGACCCGCGAGATGGGCAAGATCCTGAAGGAAACTCGCGGCGACGTGCAGGAGGCCATCGACACCGGCTATTACATGGCCGGCGAAGGGCGCCGCATGTTCGGCGTCACCGTCCCCTCCGAATTGCCCAACAAGTACGCCATGGCGGTCCGCCAGCCCCTGGGAGTGTGCGCCATGATCACTCCCTGGAACTTCCCCATGGCGATCCCCTCGTGGAAGCTCTTTCCCGCCATCGTGGCCGGCAACACCTGCATCATCAAACCCGCGCAGGACACCCCGCTCTCGGTCTTCAACTTTGTGCAGGCCCTGCTGGATGCTGGCCTGCCGCGCGGCGTGGTGAACATCGTCACCGGCTTCGGTTCGCGCATCGGCGGCCCGCTGACGGAAAACCCCGAGATCCGCGCCGTCTCCCTCACCGGCTCCACCGACGTCGGCCGCATCGTAGGCGAGGCCGCAGCCCGCAGCTTCAAGCGCTGCTCGCTCGAACTCGGCGGCAAGAACCCCATGATCGTTCTCGACGACGCCAACCTTGAGCTGGCGCTCGATGGCGCACTCTGGGGAGCATTCGGCACTACCGGTCAGCGCTGCACCGCCACCAGCCGCATCATCGTGCAGAAGGGGGTTTACAGCGACTTCGTTGACCGGCTGGTGGAGCGCGCCAGGATGCTCAAGGTGGGCAACGGCCTCGACGAATCGGTGGAGATGGGCCCGGCGGTCAACAAGGCGCAGCTTGAAACCGATCTCAGCTATGTGGACGTCGGCAAGTCCGAAGGCGCCAGGTTGCTCTGCGGCGGAAAGCGCCTCGACAGCGGCATCCACAAGTACGGCTGGTTCCTCGAACCCACCGTGTTCGCCGACGTCGATCCCAAAATGCGCATCGCGCAGGAGGAAATTTTCGGTCCCGTGGTTTCGATCATTCCCTGCAACCATCTCACGCACGCCGTCGAGATCGCCAACGACATCAAGTACGGCCTCTCGTCCGCGCTTTATACCCGAGACGTGAATCGCGCCTTCACCGCCATCCGCGACCTGGCCGCCGGCATCACCTACATCAACGCCCCCACCATTGGAGCCGAGGTTCACCTCCCCTTCGGAGGCGTCAAGGAAACCGGCAACGGCCACCGCGAAGGGGGGATCGGGGCCATCGACTTCTACACCGAGTGGAAGTCGGTCTACGTCGATTTCTCCGACCGGCTGCAGAAGGCGCAGATCGACAGGCCGGACTAGAGGCCGCCGGCAATCAGCGCGACATGCCTCATGTTGGCATGCCAAAATAAGGCTCGGTATCGAGGCGTCTATCATGCCAACCCCTGCGGTCACCGCCAATCGTGAGATCGCTCCAGCGTCCCGCCTGGAGAACGTTCGTTATGCCATCCGCGACCTTGCCGTTCTCGCCGACGAAGTGGCCCGCACCGGCAAGAAGATCCTGCCCCTCAACATCGGCGATCCGCTGAAATTCGACTTTCAGACGCCCCCCCACCTGGTCGAGGCGGTCGCCAGGGCTATGCGCGATGGCAAGAACGGATACGCGCCCTCATCCGGCATCGCCGAGGCCCTGGAAGCCATCCGTGCCGAGGCGGATCGCAAGGGCATCCGCAATGTGCTCGATGTTTTCATCACCACCGGCGTCAGCGAGGCCGTCGATCTCTGCCTGAGTTCGCTGCTCAACCCCGGCGAGTCCGTGCTGACTCCCAGCCCCGAATATCCCTTGTACTCGGCGGTGCTGGCAAAGCTCGAAGTGCCTCTCAGCCCCTACGATCTCGACGAGGAGCACGGCTGGCAACCGGACTTCAACCAGATCGAGCGCTTGATCACCCCCCGCACCCGCGGCATCGTCATCATCAATCCCAACAATCCCACCGGCGCTCTTTACTCCCGGGAGACGCTGCTGCGCGTCATCGAGCTCGCGCGCCGCCACAACCTGGTGATCTTTGCCGATGAGATCTACGACAAGCTGGTGTTCGATTCCAAGCCGCACATTCCCCTGGCCTCGCTTGCCGGTGACGTAACCGTCGTGACCTTCGGCGGCCTCTCCAAGTCATACCTGGCCCCGGGATGGCGCGTGGGCTGGGGTATCGTCAGCGGCGACGCTGCTGTCGGCAGGCAATACGTGGAAGGCATCAACAAGCTGCTCCGAGCCCGCCTCTGCGCTAGCCATCCCATGCAGTACGCCATCAGGCCCGCGCTCGAAGGCCCGCTGGATCACCTGCCCGGAGTCAATGCCAAGCTCCGCTCCCGGCGCAACCTTACCGTCAAATGGTGCCGTGAAACTCCGGGCGTGAGTTGCGTCGCTCCCGAGGGTGCGTTTTATGCCTTCCCCCGGCTGGAGATTCCGGAAGACGATCTCGATTTCGTGAAGAAAGTTCTGCGCGAGAAGCAGGTCTTGCTGGTGCACGGCAGCGGCTTCGGCCAGAAGCCGGGTACAAAGCATGTCCGCATCGTCTTTCTCCCCGACGAGGCCACGCTCAGCCGCGCTTATGCCGCCCTGGCGGATTTCATGAAGGAACACTACCGCTGATTGGCGAGCCGCCTGACGCGAGCTGCGAGTGCTGACATGAAGGTGCTGCGGCTGCAGGCGTGACCTGGCGATCCATCCTCGTCAGGGCATACCGAAGCGTACCTGTCTCCCACTCCAGGCTGTGATTTAATCGACGCGATGGTTGACATCCACTGTCACCTGCTGCCGCACGTGGACGACGGCGCCGAGTCCTGGGAGATTGCCGTGGGCATGTGCCGCATGGCGCAGCAGGACGGTATCCGTCACATTGTTGCCACTCCCCACGCCAACGACGAATTCTCCTACGACCGCGCCGCCCATGCCGCCCTGCTCCAGCAATTGCGCGAAAGAGTCGCCGGCTCGGTGCGCCTCTCCCTGGGATGCGACTTCCACTTCTCCTACGAGAACATCCAGGACGCCATGGCGAATCCTGAGCGCTACACCATCGAGGACACCCCGTATCTGCTGGTGGAGTTGAGCGACTTTGCTGTGCCCCCGGGAATCTCCGACAGCTTGCTCCGCTTTCTCTCCATCGGGATCTCGCCCATCATCACGCATCCCGAGCGCAATCCCATCCTGCAGCGCACCCCGGAGCGAATCCTGAAGTGGGTGGACTTGGGCTGCGCCGTGCAGGTGACCGCCTCGGCCTTCACTGGCCGCTGGGGCAAGAAGGCGCGCCAGGTAGCGGAGATGTTGCTCAAGCGTCATGCGGTGCACGTTCTCGCCAGCGACGCTCACGATTTGGAAGATCGCCAGCCGATTCTCTCCGCTGCCCGCGACATCGTCGCTCGCCTGAGCAGCGCGGAAACCGCCGCCATGCTGGTGGAACAGAATCCGCAAGCCATCGTCAACGGCGAAGACCTGCTCTGGGGATCCAGATAGAAGACCGTGGCGCGCACACCTCTGCGCACGCTGCTCGCTTCAGAAGTTCTGCCTGGTTCTACTGCGGAGTTGCCTTAACCGGCCGGGGGCTCTTGGTGCTCTCGCCGGCGGAGTCGCCCGATGCGCTGCTGCGTTCTCCGCCTCCCGGCTGGTAAGGACTGGTGGCGGCGGTCTCAGGATTCAGCACTGCCGAGTGGTCGGGGCCCAGGCCCAGCTTGATCAAGGCGCGCGAGTCCGGCAGCACCTTGGTCTGCCATCCGTTGTCAGCCTGGAAGCGCCGCATGGCTTCCTGGCTGCGCGTGTCCCAAACTCCGTTGGCCTCGCCCTCCAGGTAGTGCTGCCGGATCAGGGCCTGCTGGATCTCGCGCGTGCGGTCCGACTGAATGCCGTGCTGCCCGTGCTTCTTCCACGACTTCGCCGACTTTTTCGTCTTCGTCGACTTGTGCGACTTGGAATGGCCGCTGCTGGCCTGATGAGTCGTGCCGGAGGAATGCGTCGAAGCGGATGTCTTGCCGCTGGAGTGCGCCGCGCTCGATGTCTTGCTGCTCGTCGACTTGGACGTCTTGCTTTGCGGCTTGGCCTGCGTGGACGGCGGCTGGGTCGCGCTGGTATCGGTGGCGCGCGCCATGCACGCCAACCCCACCAACACCGATCCCACCAGCACAAACCGCTTTGGCATTTGGCCTTCGAATACTTGCAAGCTCACCCTCGCCAGCCCCGCTGCGCGAAAACTTGCCCTGAAATCAATCAGCTGCAGCTATTGGGGGCGACTTATCCTACAGTAACTGTTACTAGGATGCCAGAAGCGATCCCGCCTGCCAATTCCCGGAAGTACAGTTCTCGGTTACCGCACCTTGGTGATTGTGGGCCTATTGCAGCGTCCCTCCCAGGAAAGCGGTCGCGGCATTCCGCCCACCTCGTGCCGGACGCACCAGGAACACCACGTCATCTCCCTTCTTCAACTGCTGCTGGATGCGGTTGAAGTCGTTGGCGTCGTTCACAGCCTGCTTGTTGATCTCCAGGATCACATCGCCGCGGGACAAACCAATGTCGTCGGCGAAGCCGGCGGGGCGAACTTCGGTCACCACCACCCCTTTGGTCGAGGGCAGGTCGAAGCGGTCCGCCAGTTCCTTGGTGACGTTCTCCACGCTCAGCCCGAGTTTGCTCTGCTGCGGCTGGGCTTCCTCGCCCTGTTCTTCTTCGAGCCCCAGTTGCCCGGCAAACAGCTTGCTGCGATTGCCCACCGTCACCGTGGTTTCCTGTTTCTTGCCGGCGCGCACATATCCGACTTGCACCTTGGTGCCCGGCTTGCGGCTGGCGATCTCATCCACCAGGTCATCGCCGGACTTCACCGCCCTGCCATCGACGGAAGTGATAGCGTCTCCCACCTTCAGGCCGGCGGCAGCCGCCGGGCTGTTGGGCACAACATCGGAGAGCACCACGCCTTCCCCGCCGCCGTAGATGCGCGTGACTGCCGGATTGGGAACTGCCTGGAACTGCACTCCGATCGAGCCGCGGGAAACCCGGTGGTCGGGCCCGATCAGGTCGTTGTAAACCTTAACCACCAGGTTCGACGGCAGCGCGAAGCCCACGCCTTCGTATCCCTGGCCCTCAGTGAGGATGGCCGTATTTATGCCGATGACCTCTCCTGACATATCCACCAGCGGTCCTCCTGAGTTTCCGGGATTGATCGCCGCATCAGTCTGAATGAAATTCTGGAACTGGCGGTTAGGAACCACATTGCTGCGGCCCTTGGCGGAAATGATGCCCGCCGTCACCGTGTTCTCCAGGGCAAACGGACTGCCGATAGCCAGCACCCAGTCGCCAACCTCGGCGCCGTCGGAATTGCCCAGCTTCGCGACCGGCAGCGAACGGCTGACGTCGATCTTGATTACCGCCAGGTCAGTCTCTTCATCGGTGCCGATCACTTTGGCCTCGTGCGGCTGGGCTCCCGGGGGATCGTCTTTCAGCCGCACCTGGATGCGGTCGGCTTTGTTGACCACGTGCCGGTTGGTGATGATGTAGCCCTTGGAATCCACAATCACTCCCGAACCCAGCGAGCGCTGGCGGATGCCCTGGCCGTCCGGGCCCTGCCCGCCGAAGAAGCGGTCAAAGAAGTCCTGGAAAGGATTTTCGTCGTCTGGGCCTCCCGGGGAGGGAGCGCGCCGCCGCCGGTGCGGATTCTTGATCGTCGCTTCGGTATTGATGTTGACTACCGCGGGCTCCAGTTGCTTTGAGATCTGCGAGAAGGCGGTCGAAAGCTGCTTGGGCGAAGGGATCTGCAGCGGCGTGGCATCGCTGGAACTGGCCGCCTTCTTTTCCTGGCCTTTTACGCTGTATGAGATCACCGTGCCGATCAGGATTCCCAGCGCCAGCGTCGCCAGGACCATGAGCACCGAGCCGAAACGATGAGCTTTGAGCCTTGCCCACAATGCGCTTGCGCGCGGATCCATAACGTCCTTCCTCCACCTACTTTGAGAACTTGGGAATTATAGCTGTCAGACATGGTGCCAGGAGTTGGAATTAGAGGATGGCCACCACTGCTCCCGTTACTTTAGACGCAATTGGGCGCCGATATGTTTTGCCCGTCCCGCATTTTCTTCAGCTTATCGAAGGGGCGGTGTCGACCTCCCGCTCCAGTTCGCCGGCCGGGCTCTTCAGCTCGGAGAGCAGAATTCCGCCCAGGATCAGGCCCGCGCCCAGCGTCGCCCGCAGTCCAAGCCGTTCGTGCAGAACCACATAGGATGTGAGCCCGGCGAAGACCGGCTCCAGCACAAAAATCAGCGCGGTGAGCGTGGGCGGCGTGTACTGCTGCGCCCAGGCCTGCCCGGTGAAGGCCAGCACCGTGCACAGAACCGCAGTAACCGCGATGGCTCCCACCACCTCCCCTGACCAGGTTACATAAGTTTGCCCGCGGATCGGGAGCACGGCCGTCATCAGGACAGCGCACACCACAATCTGCAGCACCGAAATCTGCTCGAAAGAAAAGTGCTGCATCGCCCGCCCCACAAAAATGATGTGCAGTGCGAACGCCGCCGCGCACGCCAGGGTTAGCAGGTCGCCGCGATTCACCGTCCCCAGATGGAAGCCCCATCCTCCCTCGCTCCCCGCCGGAATGGCCATCAGGTAAAGGCCAGCGAGTGCGGTCACCACGCCCACCAGGGTCCAGCGGCTGGGGATGCGTCGCCAGCCGATGGTCAGGAAGACGGGCACCAGGGCAACGTAGAGCCCCGTGATGAAGGCTGATCTGGAGGGCGTCGTGATCCGCAATCCGCTGGTCTGCAAGGTGTACCCGAGGAACAGGAAGAATCCCACCAGCGCACCCGCGCGCAATGCCTCCTTTGAGAGATTTCGGAGGTGGCGGGCGAAAATCGCCACCAGCAGGACCGCGGCCACAATCATGCGCACAGCGTTGAACAGCAGCGGCGAGATCGAAGCCAGCGCGCTCTTGATGATCGCGAAGCTCGCGCCCCAGAGGAAAGTGATCACCACCAGCAGGAGCTGAGCTTTGACTGCGCGCGACACGGCCTAGACTAGCAGAAGAGGGCCTTCACCCGGGCGTCCTGGGAACGCTTCAGGGCGGATCGGGCGGCGAACAGGATCACCAGGCTCGCGCCCGCCAGGGTGAGCATGATGCGGTGGTAGAGGTCATTACTCGCCGTGCGTGGTCCCCTGCCGGCCGCAAGCGCGATTATGCCCAAAACCACGCCGCAGATGGCCACCACGTTGGCCGTCACGGCCACTCCCCATCGTCGCGAACGACGCTTGATCGCGATCACGCCTGCAATCAGCGCTAGCGCACAGAGGGATTCCACCATGGCTGCGGGAATGATATGCGGCTCGTGGAATGGCCCCATCGTCAATCCGAGGTGTTGCACAGCGCCAAAGACGAACAGCGCTGCATTTGCGCTCATGAGGATGCTCAGCAGGAGTCTGATTTTTCCTCCCTGATGCCAACCCTGGTATTCCCGGGAGCTCGGGGTCAACCTGATAAGCAAACGGCACGACCCGCGCTTTGGCACGCAGAATTTTGAGCTTTCGAATATCGTTCTTGGCGAACCGGATGCAGGGCTCTTCGAAGTGCCGAGCGGTTCCACGATC
>DATHDM010000011.1:0-7981 GCA_035319065.1 Terriglobales bacterium | reverse complement strand
GCTGCCCAAGGAAGAGTTTAAGGACGAAGTTGAAAAGTTCCTGACTGGCAGCAGTGAACCTACGGACTTGATCTACTTCAAACTCTACAAGAGCCAGCTGCCAGTGATCGAACAGGCTTTGGAAACTGCAGCCAGAATGCTCGGCTCTGACAAGTCACGGGGTTACTGCCTGGAGATGATCTGCGCCGACTTCCTGGCCGGGGCAGCTCTTAACGACGACAACTCTGATACGCTCTTGGCATCGACCCAACGTCTCTTGAGGTTCTTGCCCGCTACCCATCAGGTGAGACTGCTTGAAGAGCTGCAATCAGCATCATGACCAACCCACTGTTCAAGGATTCTCGTCTCAGACTTCACCCTGACTCGTATCGCCAACTGCGATTGCAAGTTCTTAACCGAGATGGCTGGCGGTGTCAGTGTTGCGGAACCCTATCGAATCTCGAGGTTCACCACATCACGCCACGTGCACAATCCGGGGACGATTCAGAGCAGAATCTGATCGTTCTCTGCAGTCAATGCCATTTCCATGTACATGAGAGACGTAGCTGATGTCTCCCAGCCATTTGGTATGTGGAATTGACAAATGGGGTTCGAATTCGGAGGGAGATGGACTATTCGAGTTTTCGGGATTCCGCCTTATCCCAAATCGCGAAACAGCACCCATTGCTTGTCGAATTGCTGCAGGAACCAACACTAGTCGTGCCCCTGCTAGGGCCGAGTACGATCTTCGATCCGGCGGGGATGTCGAACAGGGCCTGAAGCAACAGGGTGTTGGCGTCGCGCTTCGCTGCCACAAAGTCAACATCGATGTTCTTTGTGACTCCACCCACGCTAATGGTGCTGGGAACTTCTCCGTTCCATTCTGTAAGGTTGAAAGCGGGACTGTGCAAGGTGTTGCCGGTGGGAGAGAAGCCGGCGCCAGCAGCCGCTGCAGACAGCAGCCAGTAGCCTTCCGAGGGATCGAAGCTCGCGCCCGAGATCCGGGGTGCGGCCACTGAGTGCACAGCAGAACCGATATATTCGGCGGCGAAGGCATTCGCCATCGCTTCGGTGGTGATGCCATTGTCCCCAATGAAGCCGGCGTTGCGCACGGTCTGTGGCTGGCCAGCGGCCACGGGCTTCACGCCGTAGTGACAGTTGAATCGTAGACCGCCCTCAAAGTAAACCGCCGAACCCCTGCCCAGCGGCATATAGCTGCACAAAGACTCGTAGGAGACCTGCAGGTAGTTGGTGTGGAGAACGATTCCTGAGTCGGGTTGCGGGTAGCTGGCGCACCCGGCCGGCCCGTTCGGCTTTGTACATCTGGTTACGCGGCCGGCAGGCAACTGCCCTGGGCTTCCATCGTTCGGTCCGGAGGGGTTCCAGCAAGGGGAACTGCCAGAAAAACGTTCACCAGAGTTAGGCGAGTTGTTCGAGACGTTGGCTGAAACAAGAATCCAGTGCTTATTGCGATAGTCCCCCGGTGCCTCGTAAACGTTGTTGAAAGGCGAGGGCGTGAAGGGTTGCAACTGAGCACAGCCTACGCGAGTATTTTGATTCGCAGGGTCAGACTCGCCCGAGATCTTCCACCAACCGATGTCCAGATACCAGTATGGGCCGTCATTGATGGTCAAGGGGCCCCTCTCATCCAAGCCGTCGTAAAGGAATGTCGTGGTGGTGTAGATCTTGCCGGCCCCAACCCCAGTACCGGTGCCGTGACGGTAGGCTACGAAGGTCTTGGTGATCCGGATATGCGGGTCGGAAGGATATTGGGCTGCGCCGTAGGCATGCGCGGCGCCGGCCTGTGTCCACTTCATGCGGACATTGTTCTGCTCGTTGATGGTGACGATTTGGTCGGGGCCGCCCGGCTCTTTGAGTTCGTGCACTCTCAGGCTGCCGTCTGCATTCTTGATTTCGTTCCATTGGTGCTGAAACAGGCCATTATCCACGGTCCACATGTTGTATAGGAGGTTGGGATCGTTCTTCATGTCCCAGAAGTTGTAAATTCCCTGGCAACCTGCGCCTGCCGCACCACAGTTGGGGGCCCCACGACCGTAGCGGAATTTCACATAGCCGGGGAAGGCGGCGTCCCAGTAGTCGCTCAGCCCGTTTTCCTTTCCGCAGACGGAGGTGTTGGAGGTGCCGCAATAGGAAGCGGGTGCAATCGCCGCTCTCACGTTGCTAACGGTAGCAGTTCTGGCACCGGACGGCACGCAATTAGCGGGGGAGTCGCAGGCATCGGCGGTTGCCGTCTCACCGCCTATTGAAACCCCTTCCCCGTGGGAGACGGATGGCCTCAGGCCGGGTCCTTCCGATAGGCCGGTCTTGCCGACCGTGGGTGGATCGTCGGCGGCAGAATTCATTCTGGCGAGAACAATGATGTCATCGACGTACTGATTGAAAACTGGCGGACACGGCATCGGGGTCCCCGCGCCATTGCCGGTGCAACCGATATAGCTTCCCCTGCCGCCGTCGTCCTTGCAGTTGGCTCCCCAACCGCCGGAGATGGTTTGATACCCGCAATTGCCGCCGATCTTGATGGCGCAGGCTCCGATCCAGGGAGCATGGGTATCCTGCTCCTGGCAGGAATTGCCTTTAATTGGCAAGCGCCAGATGACCTTCGTATAGGCTCCAAACAGCTGCAACTGCGTGTTGCTATCAGCGAAGGAAGAGGGCGCACCGCTGAAATTCATCCCTGACCCTTGACCGAGCTTGACGCCATCGCGGGAGATCTCATAAGTCCCATCCTGGTTGGAATAGCCGTAGTTGATCGCACCGGGTGTGCTGGTCTCGCTGGCCAGATTGCTGCCGGGATCAGCCACGGTGATGGTCTTGCCGTCGTCGCCGACCGCAATAACCTTGAAGGAATTGTTGTTCCCGCAGCAGAAAGAGCGATTTGCGAATCCCGTAAAACCCAGGACCATGTTGACGGTCACGCCGTCCGCGATCCAACTGCCCTGCGAGCGTGTAAAGGTTTTAGCGGCCGCATTGACTATCACTGTCCCGGCGATGGTCGGGAATTTGTGAACGGTATTGAACTTCTGGCGGATTTCCCACTGCACCCAGCGGCCGGTGGGAATCGGCCAGTTGATCGTCCCCATGGCGGCGGAGTGCGCAATAACGTCCTGCTGGTAGTAGCGGCCAGTGTTGGGGTCGACCACGCTACCCTGAATGTTCCAGAGGAACTGGCCATCTGAGGAGTTGTACTGGCCATTAGAGTTCTGGAAGTAGTCCAAAATGTTTTCCACGAAGGTGGGGGCGCCCGTCGAAGGATGGCGATAGATGTGATAGAGGAAGATTTCGTCGTTCTGCCGAAATGAGGAGTCGAGGTACTGGTAGAAAGAGACGTAAACTTCCGCTGTCCCGCTGGGGAGAGTCCAACTCCAATCGCCAACGCGGTAAGAACGGTTGCGGGCGGGATTGCCATCGTTGTGAAATTGGACGGAAGTGAAAGTCGAGTTCGAGCTTGAGGAGTACTCGCCCGCTCCCAGACTTGCACGTTCGAAATCCTCTTTCTTGATGAGCGTCCAGCCGCTGGGGGTGGTGTAGTGGTTGGGAGTCGCGCCGCGCAAAAGCGAACCCCCGCCATAGGTGTTGCAGAAGGTGACAGGTGTCCTAGCAGGCACAAGGAAGGAAGTGGCTACAGAGAGAGTGGTCGGATCGGTCTTGGCAACGGTGAAATCCTGATTCAGGACCTTCAAGCTGGCGGCGGTAGTGATGTAGTCCGACTTTGCAACGACGATGGCGGTCGGAACGTTTCCATTCCATCCACTTACGGTGAAGGTGGGCGCGGTCAGGCTCCCGCTGGTCCACTGAAAGCCTGCTAATGCGACGGAGGCCGAAACCGTGGTCTGCGGCGAGGCGTAGCTAGTGACGGTCCCGCCGCTGCCACAGAGATCAGGACCCGATCCCCAGGCAGAGCCGATCAGCGCAAGCGAGAGTATGAAGAGTTGCTTCAATGGAGTATCGGCCGTCATTATCCCAAACAGCATCGGAGCCCGTGTACACCGAAGTAACCAACTGCTCCCCTCGACTCAGATTTGGGCGCTCCGGCAGGTTGCTATGATGACATCGTTCGCATCCAGGAAGGCTTGGTATGGGGAAGAGCCCTAGGATTAAGTCTATTGCCATCCTAAACCCGCTTGGCGACTACGGAATCAGTACCTATTGCTACGAACTGGCAGAAGGATTGGCGGCGAATGGTGTCGACGTCGATATCTACACCGGTGATGGCCCCAGGCTAGCGGCCTTTGACTTCCCCAAACACCACCGAATATTTCCTGTGTTTGGAAGCGCACTTTTCAAGCGGCGTCGCAGGTTGAATACCGAAGACAATGGAGCGAGAAATGGCACTCGCGCTCCATCCAATCCGGTATCTCAACAGGTGGAGTCCAAGCCGGCAAGCCAGCGGAAGCGGAGCCGGCTTTTTCTCCGCTTTCGGGATTTCGTACTGGCTTTTGAACTGGCCATCTTCCTGAAGCGAAAGAAATACGATTTTGTGTGGACCCACTGGCCCGACATCTATGGTACGTGGTTCTGGACGGCGGCCAAAGCTGTCAGACTGCCCATCGTCCACACCGTCCACAACGTACTTCCGCATGAAGAATCGGGTGGCGCCAAGGAAATGTGCCGCGAAATCTACCGTCTTTCCGATCTCCTTTTCGTGCATTCGTTCCAGGCCCGCGATGAATTCGTCCAACACTTCCCTCAGTACGCTTCCAAGATCGCAATGATGAGGTTTGGGGTGTACACCATCTTCTCTAAGGAACCGGGTGCCCGGAAAGAGCTGCGCGCCCGTTTGAACATCCGAGACGACCAGACTGTGCTGTTGTTTTGCGGCGCCATCCGCCCCTACAAGAATCTCGATGCCGTGTTGCAAGCGATACGAGAAGTCTGGTCCAGCGACTTGGTAGCGGTCATATCGGGGCAGGAGTCAGGCTATGCCGATCTTGTTCCCGACGATCCCCTGGGCAGGACGCGCCGCCTGATTGAAGAGCTGGGACTAGCCGAACAAACGCGGCTCCTGCCTGGATTTCTGAGCTTCCAGGATATGGCAGCGCTTTGCCAGGCCTCTGACGTACTGCTGCTGGCCTACCAGAAGCATTACGGAAGCGGGATGCTTCTTCTGGGAATGACCCTTGGCGTACATGTGCTCGCGACCGCAACCGGGGGAGTGGAGGAATACCTGGAGCGCTACCCTCGCGCGACCCTGGCGGCCAGCGCGTCAGTAGAGGACATCGTGGCAGCGCTGAAGGCAGCCATTCGACAGGTGCGCAGCGGCGCCAGCCCGGCCGGCGCCGAGGGTGGCTCCGACTTCAGCGAACTCCAGTGGGAACACATCGCAAAAGGTGCGCTGAGCAGCGTGGAGCAAAGCGTCTGACCGAAACAGCCTGGAAGGCAGCGTCTGCATCTGTTATTTCGCGGCCCAGGCGGCCGGGATCGAACTGAGTCCGCCAGTTACTAAAATAACTTCCTAGGTCAGAATCCTTTGGCGACCTCGCGCGGGAGTCTCTTAGAATATTCGGGTTGGCCCAACTCGTTGAGAATCAATCGGATTACCCCGGTAATCACGGTTCGTAAGCGGGTGTGGCGTGGGAACTGCTGGCGCGGGAAGTGGAATCCATACTAGGCTTGGATGGTTACCTGATTGCTGATGTCCCGAGCATGAAATCACAAAGCTTATCCGGCTATGTTTAGGGAACTGGTCACCTATCGAGAGCTTTTATTTGCCCTCACCCTGAAGGAAATTCGGGTGCGGTACAAGCAGTCGGTGATGGGCTTTCTGTGGGCCCTGCTCATGCCGCTGCTGATCGTGCTCTCGGGAGTGATGGTGAAGGAAGCTTTTGCGGTGGTGCGTGGTCAGAGGCTCGACCTGCATGAAGTCCTGGGAGTGTGCGTGAGAGCGCTGCCCTGGGCCTTCTTCGTGGGTGCGGTGAGGTTCGGCACCGCCAGCCTGCTGGCGAACAGCAACTTGGTGAGCAAGATCTACTTTCCGCGGGAGATCCTGCCCATCGCGGCGGTGTTTGCCAATTTCTTCGATTTCCTGATTGCCTCCAGCGCGCTGACTGTGCTGCTGCTGGTGGCGCGCGTGGGCGCCAGCGTCTACCTGCTCTGGCTGCCGGTGCTGGTGGTGCTGCTGGTGCTGTTTACCTCGTCCCTGGCCCTGCTGCTGTCGTGCGCGAATCTGTTTTTCCGCGACGTCAAATACATTGTGGAGGTGCTGCTGACCTTCGGCATCTTCTTCACGCCGGTTTTCTACGAGGCGCGAATGCTGGGGAGGTGGGCGCCGCTGCTGATGCTGAACCCGCTCAGCACCATCATCGAGGGCTTCGCCGACGTGGTTATTCATCACCGGTCTCCGGATCTGAGCTGGCTGGGATACGCGGCGGTGATGTCGGTGATGATGTTTTTCGTTTCCACCAGGATATTTGAGCGCTCGGAGGCAGCCTTCGCGGAGTCGATCTAGCCCATGGCGGAAACCGTCATTCATTTCGAGAACGTGTGGAAGAAGTTCAAGCGAGGGGAGCAGTTCGACTCGCTGCGCGACCTGGTACCCACGCTGGCGCACAGCCTGTTCTCGAAGCAGGTGCGCAGCCAGCTGGGAAAGCGGGAATTCTGGGCTCTGCAGGATGTTTCCTTCGAGGTGGTCAAGGGCCAGACCATCGGCATCATCGGGCGCAACGGATCGGGCAAGAGCACGACCCTCAAATTGCTGAGCAACATCCTGAAGCCCACCCGCGGGATGCTCCGGGTGAATGGCAAGATCAGCGCACTGATCGAAATCGGCGCCGGATTCCACCCCGATTTAACCGGGCGGGAGAACATCTATCTCAACGGCGCCATCCTGGGCATGACCCACAAGCACATCGAACGGCACTTCGACCGGATCGTGGAGTTCTCCGAGCTGGCCGATTTCATCGACACCCCGGTGAAACGCTATTCGTCGGGGATGTTTGCCAGGCTGGGATTTTCCGTGGCGGCGCACCTGGAGAGCGACATTCTGCTGGTGGACGAAGTGCTCTCGGTGGGCGACGTCGGCTTTCAGATGAAATGCATGGACCGGATCCGCGACCTGCAGCGCCGGGGAACGACGATCGTGTTCGTCTCGCACAACATGGACTCGGTCTTGAGCATCTGCGACACGGTGGTGCATCTGGATCGCTCCATCGTGCGCGCCATAGGGCCGGCGCCGGAGGTGGTGCGGGAATACCATCGCGGCTTCCGCTCGGAGGTGGCGCATCCCGAGCACGAACACCTGCCGGTGGTCATCCGCAAGGTCAGCTTCAAGAATGGCGAGGGAGAGTCGCGCTATACCTTCGAGCGCGGCGAGACCGTGAGTTTTCAGATCACCGTGCACGCCAAGGAGCGGATTCCCTCCCCCGTGCTGGGCATCGCCATCTATCACGAGAATGGCACTTGCGTTTACGGGCACAACACCCGAACCGACGGCTGGGAGATCGAGGACCTGGAAGGCGAGCACGAGTTCGAGATCAAGTACGATCCCCTGCCGCTGCAGCCCGGACGTTACCTGGTAAGTGTGGCGGTGTACGAGAGCCTGGGAACCAGGGCCTACGTTTACGATGATCGGGCCTATGACTTCACCATCACCGGCAAGTCAGGGGAGACTGGAGTAACGTTCTTCCCCCACAGCTACGCGCATAACATTCCCCTCAGCCCGGTTCTCAGGAAACGGTAAGCGGGCACAAGGAATCCTAGGGGCAATAGAATCTGGGGGCAAGACATCCAGTCGATTGACGATTCAGAAGGCCTCCCGGCTCAGCCCAGCTTACTCTGCTCGTCTGGCAACGGCGAGCAGGTGCAGTCCCGCCCACGTGCTTTGACGGAAAAACGTCCCTACCCCTATGGCGTCTAACGCGTAGTTCAGCTTGTAGGAGTTCAACGGACGCCGGGCAAAGCCCCAGAGAAAGCAGGAAAACTTGAGTATTTGAAACCGTTCACGCAGCAATCGTTTGAGCGCCCGCGGCGTGAGATGATTTTCGAC
>DATHDM010000010.1:0-4431 GCA_035319065.1 Terriglobales bacterium | reverse complement strand
CATCCCTTAAATCCCCCCCACCATAGACGCGAGAACGATCGACAACAGAAAGCGCCAGAGGTGCTTCACACGGAAACTATTGCACCTACAGAGAATGGAGCCGACGATCGGACTTGAACCGATGACCTGTCGATTACGAATCGACTGCTCTACCAACTGAGCTACGTCGGCCCTGTCTCGATTCTAAAGGCACTTCCCCTCAGCGTAAAGACGCCGGGCCGCGCTCAATCCCCTCCCAAAATGCCCCGATTACCCGGGCTCTCGTCTTTGTGCTGTTCAACTGATCTGGAGATTTTGCGCTCCACGATAAAACCAGTAACTCCCTTCGGCTACCGATGTACACGCTCACCAAAGACTTTGAATTAAGACACTCCTCTTCGCCTTCCGCTGCGCGCGCTCCCCTCCGCCGCCTTCTGTTATTCTTTCTCTTTTTCACCAACTGACTCGATTCACCCAACTGCATGACCGTCGAACTGGGTTTCCTGCTCCTCGCCGTGGCTATGACCATCACCGACTCCGCATCCACCGACTCCGCTCGCGCCGATTCCGCCGCTGCGGCTCAGCCGCCGGTTGCCGGCCGCGTCCCCAGGACCGAGACCGTCCACGGCGACGCCCGCCTGGACAACTACTTCTGGCTGCGCGACAAGCAGAATCCCGAGGTCAAGACCTACCTCGACGCCGAGAACGCCTACACCGACGCCCTCATGACGCCCACCCAGGCGCTCCAGCAGACGCTCTACCAGGAGATGGTGGGCCACATCAAAGAGACTGACATGGGCGTGCCCTACCGCGACGGCGCCTGGTTCTATTACTCCCGCACCGAGCAGGGCAAGCAGTATCCCATCTACTGCCGCAAGCGCGGCTCGCTGGAGGCCGCCGAGCAGATCTTTCTCGACGTGAACCAGCTTGCCGTCGGCGAGAAGTTCATGTCGGTGGGCGCCTGGCAGGTCAGCGACGACGGCAACCTGCTCGCCTACATCACCGACAACACCGGCTTCCGCCAGTACACGCTGCACCTCAAGAATCTCGCCACCGGCGAGCTCTATCCCGAGCGCGTGGAGCGAGTCGGCTCCCTGGCCTGGGCCGCCGACAACAAAACCCTCTTCTACACGGTTGAGGAAGACAAGACCAAGCGTCAGTACCGTCTCTATCGTCACCCGCTCGGCCAGGATCCCGCGCGCGACGTCCTCATCTACGAGGATCCCGACGAGCGCTTCAACCTCAACGTGGAGCGCACCCGCAGCCGGACCTTTCTGCTGCTGGAATCCGGCAGCCACACCACTTCGGAGTGGCGCTACCTGCGCGCCGACCAGCCGGCGGCGGAGTGGCAGCTCATCGCTCCCCGCCTGCAGGATCGCGAGTACGAAGTGGCCCACCACGGCGATGAGTTCTACATCCGCGTCAACGACACGGGACGCAACTTCCGCCTGGTGACCGCGCCCGTTGCCCACCCGGGCTCGGAAAACTGGAAGGAGCTGGTGCCGCACCGCCCCAACATCATGCTCACCGGCATGGAGATGTTTGACGGCTTCTACGTTCGCCTGGAGCGGGAAGACGGCCTGCCGCACTTCCGCGTGGTGGACTTCAAGAGCGGCCAGACCACCAGCGTGGCCTTCCCCGAGCCGGCCTACGCCGCCTCTCCGGCGCAGAATCGCGAGTATCAGACCACGCGCTTCCGCTACGGCTACCAATCTATGGTCACGCCCAGCTCGGTCTATGACTACGACGTGGTCTCCCACGCCTCCACTCTGCTCAAGCGCTTCGAGGTCCCCGGCTACGATCCCGCCGCCTACCGGGCGGAGCGCATCTACGCCACCGCCGGCGACGGCACCCGCGTTCCCATCTCACTCGTCTATCGCCGCGGCTTCGCCGCCGATGGCGCCCATCCCATGCTGCTGACCGCCTACGGCGCGTATGGCTTCACCCTGCCGGTGAATTTCAACGCCAACGTGCTCAGCCTGCTGGATCGCGGCTTCGTCTATGCCATGGCGCACGTGCGCGGGGGCGGCGACATGGGCAAGGCGTGGCACGACCAGGGCCGCATGATGAACAAGAAGAACACCTTCACCGACTTCATCGCCTGCGCCGAATACCTCGTCGCCCGCAACTACACTTCGCCGCAGCGCCTCATCATCAGCGGCACCAGCGCCGGCGGCCTGCTCATCGGCGCGGTCGTCAACCTGCGTCCCGATCTCTTCCATGCAGCGGTTCTGCGCGTGCCCTTCGTGGATGTCATCAACACCATGCTCGACGAGTCGCTGCCCCTCACCGTTCCCGAGTTCGAGGAGTGGGGCAACCCCAAGGTCAAGGCCGACTACGACTACATGCTCTCCTACAGCCCCTACGATCAACTGGCCCGCAAGCCCTACCCGGCGATCCTGGTGAAGACCTCCTTCAACGACAGCCAGGTGATGTACTGGGAGCCGGCCAAGTACGTTGCCCGGCTGCGCACCCTGAAGACCGACAGCCATCCGCTGCTGCTCAAAACCAACATGGCCGCCGGGCACGGCGGGGCCTCGGGCCGCTACGATCTGCTGCACGAGACCGCCTTCGAGTACGCTTTCATGCTGTGGCAGGCGGGCATCACGCGATAGCCCAATCGCCGCCCATCCATCCCGGTTGGGGATAACGCGGGAGCGCTGATCGCCGGCTTCTCCCGCTGCTAAAATGACTCACGGATCATGAGCCGTCTTCTGCTCCTCTCCAATACCACCGGATACCAGGCCAAGGCCTTCCGTGACGCCGCCCAGAAGATGGGCGTCTCGCTTGCTCTCGCCACCGACCGCTGTCACGTTCTGGAGGACCCCTGGCAGGATGGCGCCATCGCGGTGCGTTTCCAGGAGCCGGAGGAATCGGCGCGGCGGATTCTGGACTTTGCGCGCCACAACCCGGTGGACGGAATCGCCGCCATCGGCGACGCTCCCACCATCGCCGCCGCCCACGCCGCCGAAGCCCTGGGACTGCTCTATCATCCGGTTGCCGCCGTGGCCGCCTGCCACGACAAGTGGCTGGCCCGCGAGCACTGCCGGGCTGCCGGCCTGCTGGTTCCGGCCTACAAGCGCTTCCCGGCAAACCAGAAGCCGGAACTCGCCGCCGAATCCATCCCCTTTCCCTGCGTGCTCAAGCCCCTGGGACTCTCCGGCAGCCGCGGCGTCATTCGCGCCAACGATACCCAGCAGTTCCTGGCCGCTTTTCGCCGCATCCACACTCTGCTCGAGACCCCGGAGGTGCGCGCCCTCCGCGATACCACGTCCTCCTGGATCCAGGTGGAGAGCTACATTCCCGGACGCGAAGTCGCAGTCGAGGGGCTGATCACCGAGGGCCGCCTGCGGGTGCTGGCCATCTTCGACAAGCCCGATCCGCTGGAGGGCCCCTACTTCGAAGAGACCATCTACGTCACCCCGTCGCGCCTGCCGCGGGCCACGCAGAACGGCCTCTACGACTGCATGCAGCGCGCGGTTTCCGCGCTCGGCCTCACCCACGGACCGCTGCACGCGGAATTGCGCATCAACGACGAGGGCTTGTGGATCCTGGAAGCCGCCGCCCGTCCCATCGGGGGATTGTGCTCGCGCGCCCTGCGTTTTGAGAACTGGATGCCGCTGGAGGAGCTCATCATGCGCCACGCCCTGGGTGAGCACGTCGAACACCTCCCGCGCGAGGCCCAGGCCGCCGGCGTCATGATGATCCCTCTCCCGCAACCCGGCTTCTACGAAGGTGTGGAGAACCAGGACAAGGCGCGCCGCATCCTGGGCGTGGAGGGCATCGAGATTACCGCCAAGCTGCGCCAGAAACTGGTTCCCCTGCCGGAGGGCTCCAGCTACCTGGGATTCATCTTCGCCCGCGGCGCCTCCCCGGAGGTGGTGGAGGGCACGCTGCGCCGCGCCCACAGCGAACTGCGCTTCAAGATCTCCGCCGATCTGCCCCTGGTGTAGCGAAGACAGAACGCCGCAGTCAGCACTCAGCGGCTGATTGCCGATTCCTTGTCAACCCCCAACAGGCGAACAGACGGCGCACGCTTGTGCAATCGCCTGTTAGCGACAGTTGAGGTCTATAATCCGCGGCGGCGGCGAGTGGGACGCCTCACGTTGTCGCGACATCAGCCACTCGGAGTTGCTTGTTCCAGAAACGGAGGCTCTGTGAAAGCGTTAGAAGTGAAAATCGCGTCGATCGTCTTGCTGTCGTTGGTTGCAACTCTGGTGAATGCTCAGACCAATACGGATGAAGCGGCAATTCGGAAGATTCTGGAAGAGGAAGTGACCACGTGGAACCGCGGCGATGCCGATGGATATTCTCGGAACTTTGCGGCGGACGGAACGTTCACGAATGTGCAGGGCATGTTCTTTACGGGATACAAAGCCTTTCGCGACCGGCACGAACAAATCTTCAAGGGACAATTTCGCGGAACCGTGCTCCAACTGGAAGTGGTGTCTC
>DATHDM010000009.1:0-4336 GCA_035319065.1 Terriglobales bacterium | reverse complement strand
TTTGCCAGCCTTACCCATGGACCCGCGCGCTGGCTGGCGACTGGCCTGTCGTACCTGGTGCCAAACTTCTCCGCGTTGAACGTGATCGCGTCCGTAGCTCATGATCAGCCGGTGGCGGGCTCGCTGATCCTCTACAACACTCTCTACGCTTTGGTCTATGCGGGAGCGCTGATATCGGCCGCCAGCCTGATCTTCCAGCACCGGAATATGAAATGAAACCCCTTCGGCAATGGCGGACCACGGCAACCCTGGTTGTTCTGCTGGTGTCTTGCCTGAGCGCCGCGGTTGTGACCTTGCGAGCGATTGACCGGATTCGTTCATCCAGCTCCACTCCCGAGGCGTTGTACGTGCCCTCGGCTGCAGCGGCCCGCAGGCTCAGCCTGGGTTACACGGGCTTGGCGGCGGATCTGTACTGGACCCGTGCCGTGCAGTATTTCGGCCGCAAGCACCACGAGTATGCCGGCAGCTATCCCTTGCTCTATTCCCTGCTGGACATCGCTACCACTCTCGACCCTCACCTTCTGCCCGCTTACAGTTTCGGCGTAGCGTTCCTGGCCTCGGCTCCACCCAACGGTGCCGGTATGGCGGATAAGGCGGTCGAACTGGTGGAACGCGGCATCCAGTCCAATCCCAACGATTGGCATCTCTACTACGAGTTGGGGTTCGTGCAGGCGATGGAGTTGCAGGACTACGTGGCGGCCGCGCGATCCTTCGAGCGGGGATCGAAGCTGCCCAACGCACATCCCTTCCTCAAGGTTCTGGCGGCCTCGATGGCGCAGCATGGCGGCGACCTCGAGACTGCACGGCTGATGTGGCAGACCGCCCTGGACAGCTCTGACGACCCCAGTATCCGCTACAACGCCTTTAAACACCTGCAGGCGTTGCGGGTGGATGAAGACGTGCCGCGCCTGGAAGCTCTTGTTCGCGCCTACCAGGAAAAAACCGGCCATCTCCCAACTGGTTTCGACGAACTGGTGGCTGCGGGATGGCTGAGAGGGTTACCTGCCGACCCCGCTGGTCATCCCTACCGGTTACTTCGGGATGGCAAGGTTGTGGTGCAAGATCCCAAGGAGTTGCCGTTCATCAAGCAGGGGCTGCCCCCGGACTACCAGCCTGCCCTGAAGACCTTGCCGTGAAGAATGTAGACTGGCTCATGGTGACCACTGCCCAAAGAAGGTTGTTCCTCGCCCTCCTGACGCTTGCCGGTTCTGCGGCCTTAAGCATGGCGCAGGTCTCACCCGTCCCAGGGGAGGCCAGGCAAACGGTTGAGCAAGGCTCGGCGGGCAAGCTGGCCGCCGCCGTGGATGCGCACTATAACGAGTTGAAGTCCATGCAAGCCGAGTTCTCTGAAAGCTACCGCGGTGCCGGCGCTTCGCGGACCGAAGCCGGCACCCTGTGGCTGAAGCGGCCAGGTAAGATGCGCTGGGAGTATCGCGATCCGCGCCCGAAGCTGTTCGTCAGCGATGGCAAGACGGCTTGGTTCTACGTCCCGGGAGAACCCCAGGCACAACGCGCGCCCGTGAACAAGGTCGATGACCTGAGGTCCCCGCTGCGGTTCCTTCTGGGAAAGGCCAAACTTAGCAAAGAGCTTCGCAACCTCCAGATCCAGCCCGGCGCTCAGGCGGGAAATGTCGTCCTTAGCGGGCTCCCCAAGGGGATGGAGGACCGAATTTCAAGGGTATTACTGGAGGTCACACCGCAGTACCAGATTGTCAGGCTGGTGTTGGAAGAGGTTGACGGAGCAAGCACCGAGTTCCGTTTTTCGCAGGAGAAAGAGAATATTGCCGTGGCCGACCAGCAGTTCCGCTTCTCTCCGCCGGAGGGGGTGGGAGTGGTGGAAGCCACGGAGTTGGGAGAGTAGGGGGTAAAATCCTGCCTTTGACAGAGATTTCATCGTCAAAGCATTGACTTAGCGGTGGTACACTAAGCTTTCGGCAAAGGACACACGAAAGGCTTTACGGCCTCCCCCCGCCGTCCTCGCGAAACGAATCCATGGCTGAATTTGTAATCAAGATGGCTGACGAGCGGGGCCGAGTCCTCGAGCAGGTGGAGGTGGGATACTCCGCCACCGAGGTCCGCGAGCGCTTTGCGCAACAAGGCTTTCTGATCTACTCGGTCAAGCCACGCGGCATCCTCGCGGGCGGCGAGCTGCGCATGCCGCAGCGGCGGCGGGTGAAGGTCGACCAGTTTGTGATCTTCAATTCGCAGTTCCTTACGCTGATTCGTGCCGGCCTGCCCATTCTGAACGCCCTGGAGCTGCTGCTCAAACGCCAGCGCAACGCCTACTTCCGCTCCCTGCTGGAGGACGTGCGCGACCGCGTGAAGGGCGGGGAATTGTTGTCCTCGGCGTTCGCCGAGCAGGGTGTTTTTCCCAAGCTTTACACCACCACGGTTCTGGCGGGCGAGAAGAGCGGCAACCTGGAAGAGGTTTTGAACCGCTACATCGGATTCCAGCGAATGGCCCTTAGCTTCCGCAAGAAGCTGCAGGCTTCCCTGGTCTATCCGGCGTTGCTCTTCGTGCTGATCATCTGCATGCTGACCTTCCTGATCACCTACGTGATCCCGCAGTTCGGAAAGCTGTACGAGCAGATCAGCCAGGAGAGATCCCTGCCCGCGCTGACCGTTTTTATGCTGCGGGTGGGCGAGATTGCCCAAAAATACGTGCTCATCATTCTTCCCCTGGCTGCCATCTCGTTGGCATTGTTGTGGCGCTGGAGCCAGAGCGCTTCCGGCTCACGCCGGATTGACAGCCTTCGCCTGCGGATCCCCGTTCTGGGCGACATATGGTTGAAGTACCAGGTGGCAGTTTTCAGCCGTATGTTGGGGACGCTGCTGTCAGGCGGCTTGCCGCTGGTCCCGGCGCTGGAAACCGCCGGCACTTCCATGCAGAGCCAGACGGTGGCGGACAGCATCATTACCGCCGCGCAGCGGGTGCGCGAAGGGCGGGCGCTGTCACGCAGCCTGGAGGAGACAGGCAAGTTTCCTGAACTGGCGGTGGAGATGATCGAGGTCGGAGAGTCCACCGGCGCTTTGCCGGCCATGCTCACCTCGGTGGCGGAATTTTACGAAGAAGACGTGCAGACCGCCCTGACCGCTGCCATGTCTCTGATTGAACCGATTATTCTTGTGATCATGGGCGGGATTGTAGCTTTCGTCCTGCTCTCACTGTACTTGCCCATCTTCACGTTGGGCGCAGGTGGAATACGGTAGGTACCAGGACCCTTTTATGGCCTCAATTGATCGTAAGCCGATATTCGTAAATGGCGGCAACGGCGTCGTTATGAACGGCGCCAACGCGGTGGACGAAGAAGCGCGAGCCCGCGAGCTCGCTCACCGCTACCGCTGCGAGTTCCTCGACCTGCGGCAGAAGCATCTGCAGCCGGATCTGTTCAAGAAAATTCCCGTGGACATGATGTTCCGTTACAACTTCGTGCCCCTGGAAGAGACCCCGGATGGAAGGCTGGCCATCGCCATCGCCGATCCCAGCCAGCTGATGTCCATCGACGAGATCAGCATCCTGCTGGGCCGCCGCCTCCAGACCCGCGTGGCCACGCTGTCGCAGATCAACGACATCCTCAAGAAGACCGAGCAGTCGCAGCGCGTGCTGGAAGAGGCCAGCGAGGGCTTCACCCTGGATGTGATTCGCGAGGATGAGAGCAGCGATGAGACCATCTCCATCGAAAAGCTCACGGCGGAAGGTGACATCAGCCCCATCATCCGCCTGGTGGATACCACCATTTTTACTGCCCTGCAGCGGCGAGCCAGCGACATCCACATCGAAAGCCAGGATGATTCGGTGGTCATCAAGTACCGCATCGACGGCGTGCTTCAGCCCGCCATGTCGCCCATCGCCAAGGAGCATCATTCCACCATCATCTCGCGCATCAAGGTGATGAGCGAACTGGACATCGCCGAGCGCCGCGTTCCCCAGGACGGCCGTTTCCGCGTGCGCTACAACAGCCGTTCCATCGACTTCCGCGTCTCCATCATGCCCTCGATCCACGGCGAGGATGCCGTGCTCCGGGTGCTGGACAAGGAGTCGATGAGCGAGAAATTCCACAAGCTCACCCTCGATGTGGTCGGGTTCAGCGATGAGGATATTCGCAAGTTCCGCCGCTACATCGCCGAGCCCTATGGCATGGTGCTGGTCACCGGACCCACCGGTTCCGGAAAGACCACTACCTTGTATGCCGCGCTGAACGAGATCAAGACCGACGAGGACAAGATCATCACCATCGAGGACCCGGTGGAGTACCAGATCCGCGGGGTTACGCAGATCCCGGTGAATGAGAAAAAGGGCTTGACCTTCGCCCGCGGGCTACGTTCCATCCTGCGC
>DATHDM010000008.1:0-9379 GCA_035319065.1 Terriglobales bacterium | reverse complement strand
CTCCTTGATCACGCCATAATCCGCCTTTTCCTCGTCGCTGGAGGCCTCCAGCGTGTTCACCACCACGCTTTTGGCTTCGTTCATGAAGCCATTCTCGCCGATGGCGGCAAAGCCGCGGGTGACGATCTCGGGCTGCGTCTCTACCCGTCCCGTCAGTTTGTTGATGGCAATGATGGGCAGCACGATGCCATCCTCGCTCAGGTGGCGGCGGTCGCGGATCACCAGCTCCTCCACCACATCCCCCATGGAGTTGGAATCGATGCACACCCGGCCCACCGGCACGCGGCCCGTCTTGCGCGCGCCCAGCTCGTCAAATTCCAGGACATCGCCGCTCTCGATCATCATCACCTGGCCCACCGCGCCGTGCATGCCGCGCGCCAGCTCGGCATGCCGCTTCAATTGCCGGTACTCGCCGTGGATGGGAATGAAATAGCGCGGCTTCACCAGATTGATGACGAGCTTCAACTCTTCCTGGCTGGCATGGCCGCTGACGTGCACGGGCGGGCTGGAGCCGTCCTCATAGACGACCTGCGCATTGCGCCGGAACAGGTGGTCGATCATGCGGTAGATGGATTTCTCGTTGCCGGGAATGATGCGGGAGGAGAGCAACACGGTATCATCCGGCTCGATCTTGGCATGCTTGTGGTTGTCCACCGCCGCCCGCGACAGCGCCGACATGGGCTCGCCCTGGGTGCCGCTGATCAGCACGCACACCCGCTCCGCAGGGTACTTCTTGATGTCTCCGGGATGAATCAGCACCCCATCGGCAACGTCAACGTAGCCCAGATCCTGAGCGATCTCAGTGGACTCGACCATGGAGCGCCCAACCAGCGCCACCTTGCGGTTGTATTCCACGGCGAGCTCCAGGGCCAGCTTGATGCGATGAATCGAGGAGGAGAAGCAGGAGATGAAGAGCCGCCGGCCGGCACGGGCAAACACTTCGTCGAACTTGCGCCGGACCGCCCGCTCGCTGGGCGTGTATCCCGCTCGCTCCACGTTGGTGGAGTCCTGGAAGAGCGCCAGCACGCCTTCCTTGCCGTACTCGGCGAAGCTGTGCAGATCGAACAGGCGGTTGTCGGTGGGCGTGGGATCCACTTTGAAATCGCCGGTATGGATGATGACTCCCAGCGGGGTGTGAATGGCGAGCGCCACGCAATCCACCAGACTGTGCGTCACGCCGATGGGATGCAGGGTAAAGGGCCCGATCTTGAAACGCTCGCCGGCGCGGATCTCGATCAGCCGCGCGTTCTCCAGCAGCCCGTGCTCCTCGAGCTTGCCTTCCACGTAGGCCAGCGTGAACTCGGTGCCGTACACCGGAACGTCCAGCTCCTGCAGCATGGAGGGCAGCCCGCCGATGTGGTCCTCGTGCCCGTGAGTCAGCACGATGGCGCGCACGTGTTGCCGGTTCTCGACCAGATAGGTGATGTCAGGGACAACGATATCCACGCCCAGCAACTCGGCCTCGGGAAACATCAGACCGGCGTCGATGACCATGATGTCGTCGCCCCAGCGCACGGCCATGCAGTTCATGCCGAACTCGCCCAGGCCGCCCAGGGGCACTACATGTAGCTTGGCTGCTGGCATGTAGTCCCGATGCTAACACGAGGGCAAGTGGGAAGTTAGAAGTAAGAAGTCTGAAGTTGGGCCTTAGAGGGAGGACGCTCTCCCACCTGCCGGGTGGCTCATCCTCTGCTTGCGCAACCACACTGTGGGTGCCCCATCCTGAGCCCAGCGAAGCGTGGGCGTCGATCCTGTCCCTCAGTCTCACTCCTCGCTTCGTACTTCTACCTTCTTGCCTACTAGTACGCTTTCGCTATCACCACTCTCCGCTCCACCCTCTCACCCGTGACTACGCACTTGCCGGCACCGTCGTACTCATCGATCAACGGGATGCAGCGCACCGTTGCCTTGAACTCCTTCAGCCGCGCATCGCAGGCAGGATCGTCCTTCAGGTGGACCATCACAAACTTTCCCCCGCCTTTTTCGGCGGTGACGGGATTCAAGATCGCTTCGACCTCCTCGATGGAGTTGGCCAGGACCGTATTCTGCTTCATCCGTTCGCGCGCCCGGTCAAGGAGGGACCGTTGCATCTCCTCCAGCGCGGCGGCAACCCTTGCCTTTAGGGCAGACTGGGCCACTGTCTCCTTCTCTCCCGTATCGCGGCGCTTCAGGACCACGTTGCCCGCCGCCAGATCGCGTGGCCCGAGCTCCAGCACCAGCGGCACGCCGCGCCGCTCCCAGTGAAAGAATTTTGCTCCTGGAGAATGTTCCTCACGCCCGTCTACCTTGGCGCCAACATCGGCGGCGATCTGGCGGGCAGCCTCCAGCACCCGCGCCCGCTCTTCCTCCGTTCGGTAAATGGGCACCAGAACGGTTTTCAGCGGCGCAACCTGAGGAGGCAGCACCAGCCCCTTGTCGTCGGAGTGGGTCATGATCAGCCCTCCCACCATGCGCGTGCTCACGCCCCAACTGGTCTGCCAGACATAGTCCAGTTGCCCCGCCTGGTTTTGAAACTGCACGTTGAAGGCTTTGCCAAAATTCTGTCCCAGGTCGTGGCTGGTGCCGGCCTGCAGGGCCAGGCCGTTCTGCATCATGGCTTCGATGGAGTAGCTGCGCAGGGCGCCCGCGAATTTCTCGGCCGATGTTTTGATCCCCTTGATCACCGGGATGGCCGCTACCCGCTCGGCCACCTCCGCGTAGATGTCCAGGATGCGCAACACCTCTTCCATCGCCTCCTCGTGGGTAGCGTGGGCGGTGTGGCCTTCCTGCCAGAGAAATTCCGTGGTGCGCAGGAACATGCGTGTGCGCAATTCCCAGCGCATCACGTTGGCCCACTGGTTGACCAGCACCGGCAGGTCGCGCCAGCTTCGGATCCACTTGGCGAAGAAATGGCCGATGATGGTCTCCGAGGTCGGCCGGATCACGTACGGCTCCTCCAGCTCCTTGCCGCCGGCGATGGTCACGACCGCGAGCTCGGGGGCGAAGCCCTCCACGTGCTCGGCCTCTTTCTTCAGGAAGCTCTGCGGAATCAGCAGGGGAAAATAGAGGTTCTCGTGTCCCGCGGCTTTGAAGCGCTGATCCAGCTCTCGCTGCAGGGCTTCCCACACCGCGTAGCCGTTGGCCTTGATCACCATGCAGCCTTTGACGATTTCCGCAGGCTCCGCCATGTCTCCGGCCAGAACCACATCCTGATACCAGGCGGCAAAGTCCTGGCTGCGGGTTGTAATCGGGGTTTGTGCCATAGCGGCTCAATTTACCGCAAATCGCTGAATTGTGAGGATTGCTATGGCTGGCTCGGCCACAGGGTGGATCGGCGGGAGCCGCAGATCGGGCGGCTCGTTTCTCCTCTTCGCGCTACAAGCGGACGCGCAGCAAGCCGGCAAAGCCGGGGTCGGGATCGGCGAGGAAATCGGCCCTGACCCCACCTGCGCGATTGGCGGCCGGAAGGTGCAGTGCGCCAGGCAGTTTCGTCGCAGGCCCGAGGGCGGGATGGGGCAGGCTGAGAGACAGCATGACCCATATGCATCCTGCGCAGGCCCACTTCAGTCCCATCACAGCGCTTCCTCCCAGGACCCCGGACGCGGCCGCCTACCCCACGTGCCTGCCGCGCCCGTGAGTACGCCCCTAGACTACAGATACGCCTCAGAATGGACTGTCTCAATATCCACTTTGACCAATTTCGACCTTACCATTATGATCGCGCGATGAAAGGCCCTGCCTCCGTGGTGTTTGCCCCGGGCGCACTCGATCAGAACTCACCGGCGCCGCTCCACCGCCAGCTTTACGAGTGGTACCGCGAGGCGATCCTGAGCCGGCAACTGCGGCCGGGGATGCGCCTGCCCTCCACCCGAAGCCTGGCCGCGGAACTCCACATCTCGCGCATTCCCATCCTCAATGCCTTCGAGCAGCTGCTCGCCGAAGGCTACGTGGACAGCCGGGTGGGAGCGGGAACGTTCGTGGCCAACGCGATTCCCGATGAGCTATCGCGGCCGCGGCGGCTGGTTGCGGCCGCATCTACCTCCGGCCGCGACACGCGCAGAATCTCGCGAAAGATGCAGGCGCTGTTGTGCTGTGCTCCGCAACCGTGGGCCCGCATTCGCGGCGCCTTCCGTGCCAGCGTTCCCGACCTGCAGCAGTTTCCCTTCGAGGTCTGGGGGCGTCTGGTGATGCGGCATGCGCGCAAGCCTGCAGCTGGTCTCATGGACTACAGCAGTCCGATGGGCTATCTGCCGTTCCGCAAGGCCATCGCCGAATACCTCGGGACCTCCCGCGGCGTGCGCTGCGATCCTCGCCAGATCATGGTGGTCACCGGCTCGCAGCAGGGGCTGCAACTTTCCGCCCGCGTGCTGCTCGATACCGGTAGTCCGGTATGGATCGAAGAGCCCGGCTATCGCGGCGCTCAGCAGGCTCTGAACATGGCGGGCGCCCGGCTAGTTCCCGTGCCGGTTGATGACGAAGGCTTGAACGTCGCAGCCGGCATCCGCTGCTGCCGGAGTCCGCGGGCGATCTATGTGACGCCCTCGCATCAGTATCCCACCGGCGTAACCCTGAGCGCGGCCCGCCGCCTGCGTTTGCTTGACTGGGCGGCGCGCAGCGGCGCCTGGATTCTGGAGGACGACTACGACAGCGAATTTCGCTTCTCCAGCCGCCCGATCGCGGCGCTGCAGGGGATGGATACGGGGCAGCGCGTCATCTATATAGGTACCTTCAGCAAGGTGTTGTTTCCGGCGCTGCGCCTCGGGTACATCGTGATCCCGAAGGATCTGGTGGGCGCCTTCGTGGCCGCGCGCGAGGCCATCGACATCTTCACCTCCACCCTCTACCAGTCCGTGCTCGCCGATTTCATCAGCGAGGGCCATTTCGCGCGCCATATCCGCAAGATGCGCATGCTCTATGTGGAGCGCCGCAATCTTCTGGTGGAAGCCCTGCGCGCTGAGCTTGGCGATGTGCTGGAAATCCTGAAGCCGGAGGCCGGCATGCACCTGGTGGCCATGCTGCCGCCGGGGCTGGAGGACACGGCGGTCGCGGAGGCGGCGGCCCAGGAAAATCTCTCGGTGATGCCGCTATCGTTTTGCTACCTGCGGAGGGCTCCGCGGCCGGGTCTGATTCTGGGCTACGGAATTGCCACCCCTGCGCAGATCCAGGAAGGTGCTAGACGCCTGGCTCAGGTTTTCCGCGCCATGCCTGAGCGATCGGGGCAGAAACGCCGGTAACTGCCGCAGAGTGTCACCGTTAGTGAGAAGGCGGCAATATCCCACGTTCCCGCTCGCCAGTCCCTTCCCCCGGGGTAAACTGGGAGGGTCGCATGGCCCAACAAGAGAAGCACTCCTGGCTCACCTCGCGGATCGAAGCGGCGCTCAAGCGCGGCTTTCAGCAGGCCTATGAGACCGTCAAGGTCGATCCCCAGCATTATCTCTGGCACCTGCAGGCTGCGCACGGCGTTCCCGTCACCAGCTTCCAGGGACTGTTCACCGTTCCCATCGATCAACTGGACCGCATCTCGGAGGGGACCATTCGGGCCAGCATGAAGATTGCCGCGGTGGAGGGCGCCGGCTTCGGGTTGGGCGGAATTCTGACCCTCGTCCCCGATCTCGGCATCCTGGCGGTGATCACGCTGCGCATGATCGAGAAACTGAGCCTCACCTACGGCTTTCAGTACAACACCGACGAAGAGGTGGCGGAACTGTGGATCGCAGCCGCCAGCGCCGCCGGGGTGGACATCAGCCGTGAAGTGCTCGAGCGACAGGTGGTCAGCCGCTTCGTGCCGCGCGTGATTCAGCGCATCGCCGCCCGCGCCAGCACGGAGGTGGTCGAGAAGTGGTCGGGACGGGTGATCCCGCTTGCCAGTTCCGTCATCGGGGCGGGGCTGAACTACTACTTTGTCCGCGCCTGGGGAGAGCGCGCCGCCGGCCACTTCCGCCAGAAGCACCTGGCGATGCGCGAGCGTGTGTGGGCGGCGGAACTCGAAGGTGCAAATTCTCCCCCAAGTCTGCAACCCTGATCCGGGTATCTTCACAACTTTCAGGAGCCAGCCATGGAACTCCAGTTGTACTTCCAATCGATGCTCGATTCTCTGCGCTCATCCGCCCAGGTCAAGACCATCTACGGCGAGCCGATCTCCGCCGAAGGCCGCACGATCGTGCCGGTGGCGCGGGTGGCTTACGCATTCGGCAGCGGCTTCGGCCACGGGCCCACGCTGCGCGGCCAAACCGAGGGCGAGCAACAGCGCCTGGGCCAGGGAGGCGGGGGCGGCGGCAGCATCGCGGCGATGCCCGTGGGCGTGTTTGAGATCTCGACTCAGGGCACGCGCTTCGTGTCCATCTCCAGCCGGCGGAAGCTGGCGATGGCGGCTGCTGTGGGGATGGTGCTGGGGGGCATTCTCGGCTGGCGGCGCCGCCGCGGCTGAGGCATTGCGCTGGATACCAGGGTCCGGATCATCTAGAATGCCCCTGCCTTCCGGGGGTGGGAGATGATCTCCAAATCCTTGCTCAGCCGCCGCGAGCTGCTTGAGCGCTGTCTGGCCTTTGGCGCCGTCACTCTCGCCGGATCACTTTCACCGTCGCTCGCCGCCGCAGTCTGGGAGCAGCACGAGCGCAGCATGGCTCCGACGCCCTCTTGCGAGCTGGGACCCTTCTACAAGCGGCTCGCGCCCAACGCCGTCAACATGCGCCATCCCGGCGATCCGGGGATGCCGCTCTCGGTCTCGGGCGTGGTTTACAACGTCGGCGGCGAGGCTCTTCCCGATGCCACGGTGGAAGTCTGGCAGACCGATCATCTCGGTCACTACGACCTGAAAGGCTACCGCTACCGCACGCTGTTGCGTTCCGACGTCAAGGGAGCCTACGGCTTCGAATCCGTGGTTCCCGGACACTATCCCGACCGCGTCTGCCAGCACGTGCACTACCTGGTGACGGCTCCGGGACACAAGCCGCTGATCACGCAGCTGTACTTTGGCACCGATCCCGTGTTTGCCGGCGATCCCGCCAAAAACTACACCCGCGATCCCTTGATCACCAGCCGCGAACTGGTCCGGCCGGTGATGCTGGAGGGCGATCCCCAGGCGATGCACGCCGCCGTTCGCTTTGAGCTTGTTCTGGAGAAGGCGTAGCGTGACCACTCGCAGCGTGCTGGCGGTTGTGCTTGCCTTCTCCGTGGCCGCCGCGGCGCAGAGCCTTCATTCCGCCGCGCGCATCAATCTGCCTTCGGCTTCCACCAGGCTGCAGTTTTCGCCCTCCGGCGAGCAGATCGCGGTGGCGGGAGCCGATCACAGGCTGCGTCTCGTCAAACTACCCTCGGGAGAGATCGAGCACGTCTTTGAGGCGCAGGACATCCAGGGCACGAGCGCGCTTGCTTATTCTCCCGACGGCCGCTGGATCGCACTGGGTAAGGGGGCCGGGGCAGTCATCCTCGTCGATGCCTCCACCGGCTCGGCGCTCAAGCAGTGGTCCGCCGGCGACAGGGAAGTGGAAACGCTGCTCTTCTCGCACGATGGCCGGAAGCTGGTGGTGGGGATGAGCGATCGCCCGGGACAACTGTGGGAAGTGAGCGGCGAGCCCAGGCTCCGTTTTACGACTCATGCGCAGTTTGCCGGACTCAGCTCGGCCGCCTTCAGCCCCGACGACCGCTGGCTGCTCAGCGCCGATGAGGACACCATCGTCCGCATCTACGACGTCAGCACCGGCAAAGAGCAGGCAAGCAATCACGATTTGCTGCTGGAATCGTTTGGCACGGTCTTCACCCGCGATGGAAAGCAGGCCCTGGTGGGAGGGGCCGACTACGCCATCCTGTTCGTCGATCCCGCCAGCGGACAGACGACGCGCCGACTCGGGGCTCAGCCCGGCGTGATCGGCTCGCTGGCGGCCGCGCCCGATGGCAAGCACATCCTCGCCACCTACTTCGATGCCACCGGCCTCACCAAACCCATGCCCATCCTGCTGTTGGACCTGGCTACGGGCAAATCGCAGGTGGTGTCGGACGGGCGCTCCGTGATCGGCTGCGGTATTGCCAAGGACCGGATCTGGCTGGCCACTGCCCAAGACCAGACTCTGGAACTCTGGCGCTGGGAGTAAGCGAGCGCTGCTGGACTGCCGTCCTAGCCGAACATCCACATCTGCTCCGGCGCTTGCGCCTCCGCCGGCGCGGGAGGTTTCGCGTTGCGCCGCTCTTCCCGCGAGAGCATACCGTGCTTCCTGCGCAGCGCCGACATCATCTGCGAAATCCGCTTGCGATAGGCCGCGGGCACAAAGGCGCGCTCCTGGTAGCGCCGGCGGTAGCTCTCCACCAGGGCTGGGAACTCGCGCTCCAGAAAGGGCAGAAAGATCGCCGCCGAGCACGGCTTCAGGAACAGGGGATTGGCGAAGATGTGCCTCGCCCCTGCCTCTTTCGCCGCCGCCACCAAGGCATCCAGATTCCGCATGCTGTCGGTGATCCCCGGAATTACCGGCGCGCAGCTGATCCCGGTGTCCAGGCCATAGCGGGTGAGCGTTCTCACCGCCTCCAGGCGGAGGTCAGGACGCGGCGCCCGTGGCTCCAGCACCCGCGCCAGTTGCCGGTCCAGGGTGGTGATGGTCAGGTTCACCGTCAGCCGGTTGTGCTGCGCGATTCGCCGCAGCAGGTCCACGTCCCTGAGCACCAGGTTGGACTTGGTGACGATGGCAATTTCCAGCCCCAGGTGGTGGGTGAATTCCTGCAGGATCGCCCGCGTGACCTGGTAGCGCCGCTCCGCTGGCTGGTAGGGATCTGTGGCCGTGCCGATGGCAATCATTTCCCCGGGCCGGGCTTGCTTCAGGTCGTGGCGCAGCTGCTCGGCCACGTTCTGCTTGACGTAGATGCGGCGCTCGAAGTCCGCACCGTTGCGCATCTCCATGAACTCGTGGGTGTAGCGCGCATAGCAATACTTGCAGGCAAACTCGCAGCCACGATAAGGATTGATGGTCCACTGGAACGGCATATAGGGCGCGCTGCAGCGGTTCAGGATGGAGCGGGTCGCGATGGTGAAATACTCGACGTTGTGCCCCTCGCGGATGGGCTCGCCCTCCGCCGCCAGCCGCGCAATCCCCACCAGCCCGCCCGAGGGCGGCGGCTGAATTCCGGGTTGGATGGAGAACAGCCCAGGGCCCGCGCCGGGACGAGCCGCTCGACGCTTCTGTTCGGAAGGGCTGGCGTCCGCACTGGGCGATTGCTTTGCAGATGGGACAAGAACCGGAAGCGAAGCCACCGCGATCCCCCCCCAGATTCGTCTTTTCTTCGCCTATACTACCGCTCCGCGGAAGGGGCCGTCAAGCGGGGGGTGGGAAGAGGGAAAGGGACCCCCAAAACGCGCCCCCCCCGCGCGCTCGCGCACTCACGCGCGCTTCGCACGCGCGGAGAGTGAGGGGCG
>DATHDM010000007.1:0-19072 GCA_035319065.1 Terriglobales bacterium | reverse complement strand
TAAACTCTTGAGTTCCAAGAACGCCCTCAGCTTCCCTATTCACACTTCGAAGGAGAACCAACCGCTATGCGTACACTGGTTACCGGGTTTCTGCTCCTGGCAATGGCATCTGCCGCTGCCCTTGCCCAGACGCCGGCAAAGGCCAATCCCAAGGCAATCATCCATACTGCCGACGGCGACATCACCTGCGAGCTGTTTCCCGACAAGGCGCCCATGACCGTCGCCAACTTCATTGGCCTCTCCGATGGCTCCAAGGACTGGTTCAGCCCCATCGGCCACGTGAAGAAACACGGTGTGCCGCTCTATGACGGCACCATCTTTCATCGCGTGATTCCGCAGTTCATGATCCAGGGTGGAGATCCCATGGGCAACGGCACCGGCGATCCGGGTTACAGCTTCAAAGACGAGATCAGCGATCTGCGCTTCGATCGCCCCGGCCGCCTCGCCATGGCCAATTCCGGCCCCAACACCAATGGCTCGCAGTTCTTCATCACCGAAGTACCGACGCCTCACTTGAACGGCCACCACACCATCTTTGGACAATGCGAGCCCATCTCCGTTGTAGCCAAGATCGCGCGCACGCCCCGCGATCCCAACGACAAACCCTTCCATCCGGTCAAGATCACTCATATTGAAATCGTGAAAGCCGGCGCCTCCGCGGCGACCGGAAGCAGGAAAGGCGCAACTCCAACTGCTGCGGCCCCCAAGTAGCAGCCGGCCGCCCATTGCTCATCGCTAACTGGGAAGTACTAATTGCTCATTGCTAATCACTGCCTTCCCCCGAAAGGACTTCATCATGCCAAGAGCCGCAGGAACCTACGCTCTCCTGGAGACCAGCGAGGGTACGATCGTGTGCCGGCTGTTTGAGAAGGAGGCTCCCAAGACCGTGGCTAACTTCGTGGAACTGGCGGAGGGCAAGCGCCAGTGGACGAATCCCAAGACCCACCAGAAGACTACCGAGCCCTTGTACTCGGGCACGATTCTCCACCGCGTGATTCCCGACTTTATGATTCAGGGTGGCGACCCCCTGGGGACTGGCTTCGGTGGCCCGGGTTATCAGTTTGAGGACGAAACCAAAGGTTCGCCCCACAAATTCGACAAGCCCGGCAAGCTGGCGATGGCCAATGCCGGCCCCAACACCAACGGCTCGCAGTTTTTCATCACCGTGGCCCCGACGCCCTGGCTCACGGGCAATCACACCATTTTTGGCGAGGTGGTGGAGGGCCAGGAGGTTGCCGATAAGATCTCGAAGCTGCCGCGTAACTCACAGGACAAGCCCCGGCAGGACGTGTTGTTGAAGTTGGTGAAGATTGACCGGGTTGCGTGATGAATCGCTGATGGCTGTGCGTGCAGCGAGCTCCTTGCCTCCAGCGGCTCGCAGCCCGGAGGACGAGCCTGGGGCGCTGGCCGGCCACTTAATCCGGATGCTTTTCCCGGTATGCCAGGAACTTCTTCTGGCAATCGATGCCCGCCGTGCGGACTCCCTGGAACTCGGGCATGTGCCGCAACGATGCAAACAGCACATCGTTGTCCATCGCCGGATAAGAGCAGAATCTGCCGTCGATGGCCGCCCTCAGGTAGCTCAGCGCACTCTCGTTTCTGCCGCAAAACACCTCGATCCCGGCCCGGAAGTAAAGGATCTCCGGATCGGAAACATTCACGCTGTGCACCTTCTTGGAGAGCGCATCGATCTCCGACCCCGGCCGCCCCGCCAGGCAAGCCTGCACCAGGCGCATTTCGAAGTCGTCCTCGGGCGGGTGCAGCTTCTGCAAGGCCTCCGCCTTCTTGCCCTGGCGTATGAGCATTACCACTTCATTGCGCGTGGAATAGTTGGAGCCGGTGTCTAGAGCAAGGTATTCCATGGCCCGCTGGTCGTTCCCGTCCATGGCAAATGCCCGTGCGCACGAACGCAGCTCGTAGTTGCCGGGGTCGAGGGTCAATGCGGTGTTGCATTCTCGCTGCGCTTCCTTCAACAGGCCGGCATAGCGCAGCAGATAGGCCAACGAAAAATGGGCAATGCCGCTGTCCGGCCGGCGCTTCACCAGCTCCAACGCCTCCGTGTACGACTTTTCCAGCTCGCCCTGTTCCACGTGATTGAGCGATAGGTTCACCGCCGCTGAGATCAGGTCCGGATCGAGCGTTCTTGCCCGCTCCTCGGCAACATTGGAGCGCTCAAAGGCAGCCTCGCCGCCGTCGGAATAGCGGGCGTCGTAATAGTAGCGCTGGCCGAGCGCGTCCCATGCCGGCGCATAAGTCGGATCGAGCCCCACGGCTCGCTCCAGCATGCGGATGCCCTCCTTGTTCGGAACCGGCTCGTGGGGCACGGCCGTGCTCCGCAGGAACAGGTCATACGCCTCTTCGCTCTTGGGCCGCGATCCAGACTCCGAACTGCCCGCCGCCGGCCGCAGCGCCGGAACCAGGCCATTGCCGATCCGGGCCAGCACCTGCTCGCGCATCGCAATCATGTCCTGTCCGGCGACGCTCAGCGTGTCCCGCCACACCGTCTGGTTGGTATCCACATCGATGGCTTCCAGCGTCACCTGGAGTTGGTTCCCTGCCTTCAGAAAGTGCCCGGTGACGATGTTGTTCACCTGCATCTCCCGACCCGCCTTCTGCAGGTCGGTATCCGGCCCAAGGTACTTGCTGGTCGTCGCAAACGGACGGATCGACAGCGAGCGCACGTGGCTCAGCGTGGTTGCGATCTCGTCGGGCAGCGCCAGGCGCAGAAAATCAACGTCCTTATCCGCTCCCATGTTCCCGAACGGCAGCACCGCCACCGTGACTCGGCTCGGCGTGTGGCTCAGGGGATGCCCGCTGCTGCGTCTCCACCAGGCAATCGCGCCGGCCGAGGCCAGGATCAGCAGCAGCGCAACCACAATCGCCGCCAGCTTTCCCCGCATCCGGGACTTCTCCGCCGGCACCAGCGACGTCGCCGAATCGGTATCCCGCTTCAGCCGCCGCAGATCGGCTCGGATGTCGGACGCATGCTGGTACCGGACCTCGCGATTTTTTTCCATCGCCTTGCCGATGATCCGCTCCAGCTCGGGCGAAACCTCCGGATTCAGACGCACTGGAGCAGTAGGCGCACGGTTCAGGATCGCCTCGCAAATCACTCCCGAACTTTCGCCGCGGAAGGGCAACGAACCCGTCGCCATCTCGTAGAGCACAGATCCGAAGGAGAACAGGTCGGTGCGCGCGTCCAGGTCTCGGGCGCGTACCTGCTCCGGCGACATGTAGGCGACCGTACCCAGCGCCGTTCCCGGACTTGTCAGGTGTTCCCCGCTTACTCCCGCTGTAACCTCGCTCACCACCGCCGCTGCTTCGGCTATCCGGGCACTGGTGCGCGTCAGTTTTGCCAGCCCGAAGTCCAGAATCTTGGCGTGCCCGCGTTTGGTGACGAAAATGTTGGCCGGCTTGATGTCGCGATGCACGATGCCGGCGGTGTGCGCAGCATCCAGCGCATCCGCAATCTCGATCGCCAGTGGCAGCAACCCCTCCATGTCCAGCGCTTCACCCGAGATGCGGTGTTTCAGCGTCATGCCATCCAGAAACTCCATGGCGATGAACGAATAACCGTCGTGCTTGCCGATCTCGTAGATGGTGCAGATGTTGGGATGGCTCAGGGCAGACGCAGCGCGCGCCTCCCGGCGAAAGCGCTCCAGCGCCTGCGGATCGTGGGCCACGTCCTCGGGCAGGAACTTCAGCGCCACAAAGCGGCCCAACTCGAGGTCCTCGGCCTTATAGACAACACCCATACCGCCGCCGCCTAGCTGCTCGAGAATGCGGTAATGGGAGATGACTTGCCCGGCCAGATTGGAGGGATCGGTCATGTGCCAGCCATGTTAGGGATGAGGAGAAGGTGAAGTCAACGCTGGCAACAAGAAAAGCTGCGCCGCTCCAAAACTCACAGGTTACGTTAGAATCCGGGAACGGAGCCTACATGCACATTGATTCGGCTGCACTCTCTTGCTATCTGCTGGGCGCGCTCGCTTTGCTTGCTACTTCAACACTCGCTTTGCCGGCGGAGCAGCGCGACCGGAGCAAGATTCCAGACCAATACAAGTGGGATTTGACTGCGATTTATCCCTCGGATCAGGCCTGGAGAAGCCAGCAAGAAAAACTGCTCGCGGAACTACCCAAGATCCGTGAATACCAGGGCAGTCTTGGCTCGTCCGCACAACGTCTGGCAGATGCTCTCGAGTTGCAGAGCCGCCTGGACAAACAACTCGAGCGCCTCTCCGCCTATGCCAGCATGACGTCGGATCAGGACACGCGGGTCAGTGCTTATCAGCAGATGCAACAAGAGGTAGTACAGCTTCAGGCCGCGCTTGGTACGGAGACGGCCTACATCGAGCCAGAGATCCTGAAGATAGAGAAGGCCACCCTGGACCGGTTCGTCATGCAAGAGCCTCGGCTGCAAGTCTACCGCCACTATCTCGACGATATTTCGCGACGACGCGCGCATACTCTCAGTAGTGCGGAAGAGAAACTGTTGGCAGGTTCGAGGGTGATGGCGAGCGGTCCTGGGAGCGTCTACAGCATATTCTCCGATGCGGACTTTCCCTATCCCTCGCTCGCTTTGAGCGATGCCAAGACCGTGAAGCTGGACAAAGCAACATTCGAATTGCACCGCGCTTCGCCGTCGCGGGAGGAGCGGCAGAAGGTCATGGGAGCATTTTTCAACGCGCTCGGCAGTTACCGCGGGACCTTCGGCTCGATGATGAACAGCAATGTCGAGGCAGCGACTTTCTACGCTCGTGCCCGTAAATACGACACTGCTCTCCAAGGGTCATTAGATGGTCCGAATATTCCGACGTCGGTTTATGCGCGCCTGATCGAGGGAGTTAACCGCAATTTGCCCGCGTTCCATCGCTACCTGAACCTCCGCAAACGCATGCTTGGTCTTTCTGAGCTACACTACTACGATTTGTATGCGCCCCTGGTGAAATCGGTAGACACGGATTATCCGGTCGAAGTAGCTCAGCGCAATATTTTCGAGGCTCTTGCCCCACTGGGGCCCGAGTATGCCGCGGCTGCGAAGCGCGCTTTTTCCGAACGTTGGATCGATGTTTATCCCAGTGAGGGGAAGTCTTCCGGCGGCTATATGAACGGACTGGCGTACGACGTTCATCCTTACATCCTGCTCAACTACAACGGCAAGTACACCGACATGAGCACGTTGGCCCACGAACTGGGCCATGCTATGCACAGCTACTTCTCTAATAAGACGCAACCCTATCCGCTGGCCTCATACGTTTTGTTCGTGGCCGAAGTCGCTTCTACGTTCAATGAGGCCCTTCTCGTTGATCACATGATCCAGACAATGAACAATGACGACGGCAAGCTGTCTTTGCTTGGCAGGTACCTGGAGAGTATCAAGGGAACCGTCTTCCGCCAGACACAGTTTGCTGAGTTCGAATTGCGCATGCACGAGATGGTCGAAAAAGGTCAACCCCTCACCGGAGATGCCCTTTCCAAACTCTACAGCGAGATCGTGAAGAAATACTACGGTCATGATCAGGGCATTTGCATCGTCGATGACTACATGGCCAACGAGTGGGCGTACATTCCTCATTTCTACAACGACTACTATGTGTACCAGTATGCCACCTCGTTTACTGCATCCTCGGCGTTGTCGGAAAAAGTGCTTGCGCATGATCCTGGTGCGGTGGAGCGTTATCTGAAATTCATCTCTTCGGGAAAGTCAAAGTATCCCATCGAGCTGCTCAAGGATGCTGGGGTTGACATGACCACGGACGAGCCGCTTGATCTGACGATGAAGAAAATGAATCGGGTGATGGATGAAATGGAAAAGCTGTTGGACCACAAAATGAGTACATCGGCAGGAAATTGACTCCAAGCGCGCGTGAGGATTCGCCGTGAGCCTTAATGCCTTTACGCGAATCACGTCTGACCTGGCCACCACCGACCTGGGAAAAGTCGGAATTCTTGCCGGTTGTGTCGCTCTCTTGTTTGCGCTGGCCCGCTGGGCATCGCGGCTGGGCGAGTCGAGCGCGGCCGAAGTTCCGCCGGATCCTCTGCTGGCGACTGTTGTACCCATTAATTCGCGGCGCGATCATTACTTCCCTGCCTTTCCCGCCGAATCCAGCCTGGGCTCCTGGCAGATCACCAACATGTATTTCACTAAGTACGATCTGTTGCCTGGGCCGCCCGATCCGGAGAGCTTCAACGACGAGCTGTTCGTCGATTTGTACGACACAATGACAGGTTACAAATGGACGCAATCGTTCTATGTGGCCAGCCCCAAGGGCCTGGAACAATTACTGGAAGAAAAAAGCTGGACCTATGCGTATGCCGATTCGGTGTTTGTGTTTGACCATTACGATCTGCATGAATTGCGGCGCGCAGTGGTAGACCACCTCGCCGGAATGCGGGAAATGCCACGACAGGAGAACAATCAGGACGCGCTGTTGTGAGGATGGCTTGGGAGCACCTAGCAATCAGCCATCAGCACTCAGATAGAAGCAGAAGCTGGTCCCTCGACTCTGCGCCCGCGGCCCGCCAACAAGCGCAGGCGGGTAAAACAAAGCGGGCGCGCCGCTCGCGATGACAATTAGAAGTGTGCTGACTGCTGACTGCTTCCTTGCTAGACTCCGATCACCGCCACCAGCTCCTGCACCGCGTCCGCGCTCTTCTTCAGCGCCGCCGATTCGGCGGCCGTCAGCTTGATCTCGATGATCTGCTCCACTCCCTGTTCGCCCAGCTTCACCGGTACGCCCACGAACAGCCCCCGGATCCCATATTCGCCGTCCAGGTGCACGGCGCAAGGCAAAATCTTCTTCTTGTCCTTGAGGATCGCCTCCACCATTTCGGTAAACGCCGCCGAGGGAGCGTAATACGCGCTTCCCGTCTTCAGGTACTTCACGATCTCCGCCCCGCCATCGCGTGTGCGCTGCACCAGCCGCTCGATGGTGGCCGCGTCCATCAGCTCGGTAATCGGAATCCCGGCCACCGTGGAATAGCGCGGCAGGGGAACCATGGTGTCGCCATGGCCCCCGAGCACAAATGCCGTCACGTTTTCCACGCTCACCTCCAGCTCCTGCGCGATGAAGGTGCGAAAGCGCGCCGAATCCAGCACCCCTGCCATCCCGATCACCCGGTGCCGCGGAAAACCGCTCATCCGGTAGGCCGCCTGCGCCATCGCGTCCAGCGGATTCGAAACCACGATCAGGATCGAATTCGGTGAGTACTTCACCACCTTCGACACCACATCTTGCATGATCTTGTGATTGATGTTCAGCAGGTCGTCGCGGCTCATCCCAGGCTTGCGCGGCACCCCCGCCGTGATCACCACCACGTCCGAGCCGGCAGTGTCCGCATAATCCTGCGTTCCCAGCACGCGGGAATCGCGCTTCTCGATCGGCATCGCTTCCAGCAGGTCAAGTCCTTTCCCCTGTGGAATGCCATCCAGGATATCCACCAGCACCACGTCTGCCAGTTCCTTAGCCGCGATCCAGTGAGCGCCCGTGGCGCCCACGTTTCCCGATCCCACGATGGTCACTTTTTTGCGCATAGCTGAGTCCTTTCTCGGTGTGAAGGCGAGAGCGCTTCGACTTAATAAACGATAATTCCCCTGGCGCGCAAGCCAGGAGCGCCGCCTGGCAGCGCTCCCGGCAAGGGCAAGTCTTCAGTCTGCGGCAACCAGGCTGGCGGCTTCCATGTTCTTGATGATGAAGTCAGCAAACTCGCTGGTCTTCACCTTGGTGGCCCCCTCCATCAGGCGGTGGAAGTCGTAGGTCACCCGCTTCTGCTCGATGGTCTTGCGGATCCCGTCTTCGACCAGCCGGGCCGCCTCTTTCCAATCCAGGAACTCGAACATCATCGCGCCCGACAGCATCACCGAACCCGGGTTGATCACGTCGGTATCCGCATACTTGGGCGCTGTCCCGTGCGTGGCCTCGAACATGGCAAAGCCGTCGCCAATGTTGGCGCCCGGGGCAATGCCGAGGCCGCCGATCTGGGCCGCGCAGGCGTCGGATATGTAGTCGCCGTTGAGATTCGGTGTGGCCAGCACACTGTACTCATCGGCACGCGTCACCACCTGCTGGAAGATGGAATCGGCGATGCGGTCGTTGATCATCAGCTTGGTCTTCCACACTCCTCGGCCATGCGTCGGATAGATCGAGTCCAGCACCCCCCTGACTTCGGCATAAACCGCTTCCCGGAAGTCCGGCGTCGCGAACTCCAGCCCCGGCTCCACCAGGTTCGCATTCTGCTCGACCGTCAAGTTGGGGTTGCGGTCCTTGTTGTCGATGATCCAGCTTTCGCGCTCCGTCACCACCTGGTCGCGGAACTCCTGCGTTGCCAGTTCATAGCCCCACTCGCGGAAGGCGCCTTCGGTAAATTTCTGGATGTTGCCCTTGTGCACCAGCGTGACCGTCTTGCGCCTGTTTTCCAGCGCGTAGAGGATCGCCTTGCGCACCAGCCGCTTCGTGCCGGTGATCGAGATCGGCTTGATGCCGATTCCCGAATCCTCGCGGATCTTTTTGCCCGTGCCCTTCAGCATCTCGTTGTTGAGAAAATCGATCAGCTTCTTCACTTCCGCGGTGCCCTGTTTCCATTCGATGCCGGCATAAACGTCTTCCGTGTTCTCGCGGAAGATGACTACGTCCATGCGCTCCGGGTGCTTCACCGGAGACGGCGCGCCGTACCACTTCACCGGCCGCCAGCAGGCGTAGAGATCCAGGATCTGGCGCAGGGCCACGTTCAGCGAGCGGATTCCTCCCCCCACCGGCGTGGTCAACGGTCCCTTGATGCCGATGCGAAACTCCTTCATCGCTTCAATGCTGTCGTTGGGAAGCCAGCTGTTGAACCTGGCCATGGCCTTTTCGCCGGCAAAGATCTCGTACCACACAATCCTGCGCTTCCCCTGGTACGCCTTCTCGACCGCGGCGTCGAACACGCGCACCGAGGCCTTCCAGATATCCCGCCCCGTTCCGTCGCCTTCGATGAACGGAATGATGGGGTTGTCGGGAATCTTGTACTTGCCGTTGGCGTAGCTGATCCGGGCGCCATCGGCCGGCACCGGAACTCCATTGAAAGAAGCCGGCATCTACCACCTCCAGAAAATATTGAAAGGACGGGAAATTATACGGAACCTGGGCACAACCCCTGATGACTCCTGTCACAAGGCTTTGTGACGATCGAACGGCGCTTGCCGCCTGCGTCCGCGGGGAACTCGCTGCCAGCCGGACCTCTAACCGCAAGTCTCCACAGAACTTGCAGCAGCGGTCGCGGCTCACAATAATAACTCATGCCGGCGCAGCGAGATTGGCGCGGGCACCGCGTGCGGCTATACTGGGCTCGAAATGTGCCGCAACATCAAGGCGACATCGATGGCGCTCGCGCTGGCTGCTGCTTTCCTGCTTGCCATCGCTGTGTCGGCGAGCCCGGCAGCAGCGCTGGTGGTGCCCCCTGTCGGCAGCGCAAACCCGCCGCTTGCCGGTCTCCAGTGCGAGCGGCCTCGCAGTCATCCCCTGGATACGGTCCTGGTCTTGTCGGGCACCTTGGCCTTTGCCGCTTATGCCTGCTCAACTCGGCGAAGGGCCGACGCCGATCAGCGTAGCAGCCGGTCATAAGCTTCCCTGACCTCGGCCAGTCTCTTTCTCAGTTCCGCTTCAAGTCCGGCAGGAAAATTTCGCCGCAGAATCCGCGATGTTAGCGTCTGGGTGTTTTCCAGAGCGGTCTCCGCGACCGGCAGGCCCTTCAGCGCCCGCCCCGTGACCAGCCGCACCACGTGCTTCACCGTGCGGATTAACTCCGCTGAACTCGCCAGCATTGCGCAGTCTGCCGAGGCGGGCAGACCGGCTCTGGCCACGCGATCGATGCGCTCGCGCAGATTGCCCGCCAGCCCCTGAAGCCCGTGCCGGACCTGGCAGTCCCCCAGAATGAATTCGATGTCATACATCCCGCCGGGGCCGATCTTCAGGTTTAACTGGCCCGGGACAAGCTCCGACTGCTCCAGGCGCACCCGCATATCCCTGAGCTCGGGAAGAAACTTCTTTTCGCCGGCAAATCGTTTCTGCAGATTCTCTACTGCCGTCAGAACCCGGGCTGCAATCTTTTCCGGCCCCGTCACCAGGCGCAGCTTGCCGTAGCTCAGCGCTTCCCACGCCTGGGCCTCTGCCTCGAAGTAGGCCGTCAACTGCTCAGGTGTGGTGGTCAGCTCCCCCTCGGCTCCCCGCGGCCGCAGCCGTGCGTCCACTGCAAACGCCGTGCCCTCCTGGGTGTATGCGGAAAGCGCCTCCATGATCGCCTCAGCCGCACGGTTTGCGCTGCGCAAGCTCAACTTGGAGTCGCGCACAAACAGCAGGTCGGCATCCGAGAGCACGTCAAATTCGTTGGTGCCCAGCCGGCCCAGCGCCAGCACGGCAAGTCCCCGCGGGTTACCGGCAAGCGCGACCGCCGCTGCGATCGCTTCATCCGCGGCAGCGCTGGTGGCGGCCAGCGACTCATAGACATTCCGGCCTTCGATCACGTCTCGCGCACCTGACACAAAAGTCCGGTGCCGGTAGCGCCGCCGCAGCAACGCCAGCCGCTGAGTGTCCGGAACTGCTTCCGACGCCAGAAATTCGGGGAACGCGGAAGCTGTGCCCGGCGAAGCTGTGTTCATGAAATCGGGAAACTTGATCTCACTGCCGTTCGCCCGCGGCTGCAGCACCGGCGCAATGTCCCCCAGCGCAGCCATCTCCTCCGGGTGACGGATCATCACGTCGGTAAGAAGTTCGCTGAGCCCGAGCACGCACAACGCTCGCTCCAGCGCCAATGGATGCGATGCCACCGCGGCGTAACGCTCGGAGCTGGTAAAGGCCGAATCCAGCAGGTGGAACAGGCTGCGTCGGACCTGTGGCGATAGGTCGGTGCGGCGCGCGATTTCGTATAGCTGCGGCGAATCGGCCGCCAAACGCTCCAGGATCTGGCGCTCGGAGTGATCCTGCCCAATTTCAAACAAGGTATCGCGTAGGCTGAATTCCGCGACCCCGTGCTCCTCCCTGCGGTGCCGCTGCTGATGGTGGATGATGCGGTCATAGATCTGCGTCACTCGGCCCATGCGCTCACGCAGCGCCATGACCACGTGCTCCCCGGACTGTATCGGGTCGCTGCCCAGCGAGCGCGTCAGAAACCCCAGACCGTCCTGGTCAACCGGCAGGCGATGCAGTTGTTGTCCGTGTCGCAGTTGCAGTCGGTGTTCTACCCGCCGCAGAAATTCATAGGCGGTGGTCAGGTGATGAAAGTCGCTGCCGCTGATGTGACGCTTGTCGTGCAGCTTCTGCAGCGAAAACAGCGTGCCCCCCGAGCGCAGCCATCGCTCCGGCCCGCCATAGACGCGCTGCAGGCACTGCACCAGGAACTCGATATCGCGAATCCCCCCGCGATCCAGCTTCACGTCGATGCTGCCCTCCCCCCTCGCCATAGCCCGCAGACGCCGGCTGCGGATGCGGTCGCGCGCTTCCAGTGCCGTCTCCACGGCCTCGAAGTTGATCTGCTCGGAGTAAACGAACGGCTGCACACCGCGTATGAAACGCCGCGCCAGGGGCACGTCGCCGGCGGCATGACGAATCTTGATCAGCGCCTGCAACTCCCAGTCATGCGCCACCTCCGAGTAGTAGCGCATGGCCTCGCTGAAGGAGACCGCCGGCTCACCCTCCCGTCCCCGCGGCCGCAACCTCAGGTCGATGCGAAATACCGCCCCTTCCCCCGTCACTCGCGACAGCACCGCCGTGACCTGTTGCGCCAGGCGGATGAAATACTCGCGATTGGATATGGCGCTCTCTTCCCCACGTTCTCCATCCCCGTAGAGAAACAGCAGATCGATGTCGGACGAGTAGTTGAGCTCGTTCCCTCCCAGCTTGCCCAGCGCCAGGATAGAAAAAGGAGTGTCGATCAGCCGTCCATTGGCGTCCAGCCGCTGCGGCTTGCCGAAGCGCTTGCTTAGCTGCGACTCGCAATCCCGCAGCGCCTCTTCCAGCAGAACCTCGGCCAGCGCGGAAATTTCCGCCGTGGTCTCCGCTAAAGTGGCGATTCCCAGCACATCGCGCAGCACGATCCGCACGTATTCCCGGCGTTTGAAGCGCGCAAGCAGCACCGATATATCGGTCTCGAAGGAGCGCGACCGGTAGCGGGCAAAGCTTTCTCGGAACTCCTCCGGCGAATGCGAGCGGTCAAGATTTCTTTCGCGTAGGCAGGCGGAAAAGAGATCCTGGTTCCGGATCAACGTCTCGCCCAGAAACTGGCTATAGCCAAAGATGGCCAGGGCGTAGTGAATCAGTTGCTGATGCTTCTCCATGAGCCGGAAAAGTTCGCGGTTCTCCGACTGCGCAAGCCGCTCAAAAAGGTTAAGCGCGGAGTCGGGATCCGGTGAATCCGCCAGCAGCAGCGGGATCGCTTGGCTCACCGCCGGCGGCACGCGCTGCGCAATCAGCACCAGGTTCTGCTGCGCCCGTTCGGGGTCGCGGAGGACATTCTTCAGCAACCCCGCGCTCAACTGCGCGCTCGCTGCTCCCGGATGTTTTGGATTCGCCAATGCTGCTGAACCTGGCTTTTCAGGGCACTGCTTTGGGGCTCGATTTTCAGGATATCACGCAGAAAATGCGGCTTGAGGAGCGGCCAACGCTTGGCCACCTGCATGGCCGGGGGCAACGAATAAAGCGCTGGAATAGCCCAGAGCGGGCACCTCACTCGCGCCTAGCTCAGACGTCCGTACTCTTTCACCTTCCCATCAACCGCCACGGCCACGAACCGATTGCTCTCGACGTCCTTGAATTGCACCACCTGGTGACCCTGACGCGCCAGCTGTCCCCAGCGGCTTGGCTTTTCCGGATTCTGCTCAATCGCACGATACTCGCGTCCATCCATGTGGAATGCCAGCATGCGCAGCCGCTGGGCGCTGGTGCGGCGCACGGGAACGCTCTTGCCTTCGATTTCCACCGTCGCGCCGCTCATCATCTGGGTTGCGACGGAGCCCAAAAGATCCGTATCCATCATCTCCAGGTCACGCTGCCAGCATCTCGTCAATCTGCTTCAAATGGTTCAGATCGTGCCCCGCCGCCAGGGTGGCAATTTGCCGGATCGTCTCCTTGCCGCGTTCGGAGTGCATCCCATACCGCTCCCACTGCTCGGCGGAGAGCGATCGATACAGCGCCAGATTAGCCTGCCTCAGCGCCCGGTGCATCTCTAATGCCGGCTCGAGTTGCACGCCGCCATAACGCTGCGCCCATGCATCCTGATCGAAGGCTGCAATTGCCACCCCATTTTGCTCCAGGATGGTTCGGACTCGATAGCCGATCACCAGTTCCCCTTCTGCCAAATGCATCACGATCTCGGTGACTGACCAGCGCTCGGGTTGCGGACGGCGGCGAAGACTCTCTGCGCTTCGCCCCTCTACCGCCTTCCGCAGTCTTGCAGGCGTCGCCTCTAGCACGGCAAGCGGATCGCTTATCTGCAAGTGACCCAGTATCCGCGTCACGTATTGTTGCGGGGTTTCTTTCACTATCCCTCCCGGTACGTTTTTCAAGATGGCGGTAATCCAAGCCTCGGCGAACTCGTCCTGGTTCTGTGGCTACTCGACCGCAAGCGGCGCCACAATGCTTCCCACTCGCCCCGTCAGATTGTCGCGCACCACGAAGCGAACCGTGTACTGCCCGGACGGCAGCAATAGCGAATTGTTGTAGTTGAGGCCGTCGCTGCGCAACTTGGTCAGGTCATCGGACTTCAACTGCATGGAGACCTGCTGCGACACCGAGTCTGCGCGCTCCCCCTTGGGTCCATTGGCCGCGGCCACAAAGTCCATGTTCACCGCGTTGCCGTTCTTTTCATCGAAAAGAATCTCCCTGCCCGGAATGTGCACAATAAAATCGTACGGCTGCTTGCCCTTCTTAGCGGATCCGGAAGATTTCTCCAGCTTCACCAGAATCGGCAGCGCCGTGTATTCCACAGGCGAGGCCAGCGCCAGCGCCACATCCATTTTCCGGGCGTTGGCCGCTGACGAACCCTGGCTGGAATAGAAGTAGCCGCTCCGCGCACGTACCTGCACGCCCGGCCGCACGACCTTAACCTCCAGCGGCCTCCAGCCTTCCTTGTTGTTCTTCTGGTTGCGGTAGTATCCCAGCAGGTAATAGCTCTCGGTGTCGCGGGTGGCTGTGGCGAAGCATCCCTGCAGATCGTTCTTGCTGTAGCAGGCCGTGCCTCCCGTCATCGCAGCGAAGCTCTCCAGTGTGCTCGCAACCTGTCCGCGTCGCGTCTGATCTTCGCGCGCGACCGTGAGGTTGATGTTCTTGGACTCCGCTCCCGGAAAATACGCCACCAGCGCCGAGGCATCCACCGGATAAACCGCCAGGTTCGCCGATGCCAGCATCTGCATGGTTTGGCAATAGAGTGGCTTCAGCGCCTTCAGTTCCTGGTTCTGCACCGTATTGGTCGCTTCCGGAAGGTGGCCCAGGTAACCGCTTCGTATCTCCTCCGCCGTGCGCGTCGTTGTGCCTTCGGCGAAAACCGTGGGGGAAGTGATCTCTCCGGACTTGCTGATGTCGAACGGGAAGCCTCCCGTGACCCAGATCAGCGACTTCTTTCCCGGGACGCCGGCATACGCTTGCGCGAGATGCTGCAAAGATTCCAACGAGGTTTCCAGCGAGGGACGTTGGATGGCATTGAACTCGTTGTCCTGACCCGATTGAAAAGCAAGCAATCGTTCCACCTCGTCGGCCACGATTCTGACCGAAGGATCTGCCGCATCCGCCTGCATATTGCTCGCGGTTAGGGCTTGCTTGATGACATCGGAGCGCACCCCGCGGTCAACTTTGCCGCTGTTGCTTACCGCCATACCGGGTGCCAGCCCACCGGTCACCCCTTTCAGGGAAGCGGTCAGGGTGGAGGTGTCGGTGGTGAAGTCGTGCACCATGTGCAGCCCGTTCCGCGTGATGGTTACCAATGCGGTCGGCTGATGGCTATCGACGGTCTGGGACAGAAACTTGATCAGCTGATAGCGGGCATAAGCTTGGTCGGAGAACGATGTGCTCACCATATCCAGGGCGATGATGCTGAGCCGCTGGGGGTGCGCAGCGTCGTTGAACTGGTTGCTGAAGATGTTTTGCGGTGGCGTGGCCGGCTTGGCGCTGCTGGCTGTTCTTATCTCCTCTGCCACCGCAATCTCCTGCGGCTTTCCGCTCTCCAGGACTGTGAAGTCCCCCTTCTGCAGCCCCCTCACCGAGGCGCCGGACGAGTCGCGAACCACTACCGGCACCAGCACGATGTCTGTCCGCGCCTTGAGGGTAAGCGTCTCGTCCTGCGACGACTGGCCCGGCAGTGCCTGGGCACAAATCAGCACCGTCAGAAACGCCAAATTCCTCCATTTTGCCACCCTCATTGCTTCCTCCGCCCCGGCCCGCGCCGAGTGTAGCAAACAACTTAGCGCGCTTTTGCGCTAGTCCATGCAGCGTGGGACCAAGTGCAGGCACTGGGTGACGAAAGGTGCGTTTGTAACGCGGGGAGCGCCCGGCAACTTTTTTCAGGAATTGGCGAAACACTGGCCAGTCTTTGCTTGATGGCAGCTAGTCTGCGGGGACGTAGTAGCCCTTGCGCACCCGCACGATCACGTTCTTGTCGCTGCGGGTGCTGATCTGAATCGGGCGGTAGCGTCCGTTGGCCACAAAGTCCGCGGGCTTGTAAGAAAGGGCGTACTGGCTGCGAAGCTCTTCTTCAATCAGCTTGAAGGCGTGGCCCACATCTTCGATCTTGGCGGGATAGAAAACCCGGCCGCCGGTCTCTTCCGCCAGCCTCTCCATGATCATGTCGCCCCGGCTCTTGATATTGCTGAAATTTGAGCTGATGGCGAAGACGGTAACCTCCGCCCGGCTGGCGGCTTCAATCACTTCCTGCGGCGTTGCGCGGCTCTGGTTGTCCTCTCCATCGCTCAGCAGAATGATCACTCGCCGCACCGGCTGATCCGCCTTGCAGTGCGCCAGCTTCGCCGTGGCGGCAAACTTCACCGCGTCATACACCGCCGAGCCCCCGCCGGCTGTCACGGTCCTGACTCCCTGCTCCAGCAGCGCCGCGCTGTCACTGAAGTCCTGGGTCAGCACCGGAAGAGAATTGAAGGTGACGACAAAGGCCTGGTCGACCCTGGGATGCAGCATCTGGCGAAAGAAGCTGACCGCCGACTCTTGCTCGAAGTTGAAACGTCCGCGAATGGAGCCGCTGACGTCCATCACCAGCCCCACCCGCAGCGGCAGGTTGGTCTCACTCTCGAAGCTGCGCACCGCCGCCGGCGGCTTGCCGTCGTCCAGAACCCTCAGGTCGGACACCCGCAGGTCTCGTTTGAACTTGCCGTGCCGGTTGGTGGCCGTGAAGACGACGTTCACTTCTTGCACGGTGGAATGGAAGACGGCCACTGGCTCGGAGTCGTCGGAGGCGTCCGCAGCGGTGCGCTCGTGCTCCGCCTCCAGCCCCGCCGCATGCAGCGCGGGTGCGGCTGCCACATGGGCCGTTTGCGCCCGGCAGCCGGAGACCAGAATGCTCAGCAGCCCCAGTAGTAAAGCTGTCCGTCTCACCAGCGGCTCCCCCCACTCCCAGGGCTGAGAGTATCTTCTCCGCGCACCGGCGTGACAGAGCACGTCAGTACACTGAACAAGAGAAATCACTAGCCAGACTCTCGGAATTTCCCTCCAATTCGCCGACAAATCCCCCATCCCCGTGGGGCCTGAACGCCAATTCCACCGCGATCTTGGGGTTAGCCCAGGGTAGAAGCCGCTGGCTCCGGTTTTTCTTGTCTCCGCTTTCAGTCTCGACGTAGAATGGAAAACATCGCACGTGGGGTGCGATTCGCCAGGAATCCGCAACGCTACTGAAGCCATGTACACCCGCTAACATCTCGCCCGTTTGCTGATCTGCTGCACCGGCAGGTTCAATCGCATTCTCTCGTTCGTTTCTCGCTTGCATTCAGCTGCGTAGCTGACGGCACAGCATGTGAGGTTTTCATGGAAGCAGTCAGCGTCGTCACGCCTCCGTCTGGCGGCCTGTGGGCGTCCATTCGCGAAGCCATCCGCGGCTCGCATCAGGACTACACCACCGGCAGCCTGAATCGCGCCATCCTGCTGCTGGCCATCCCCATGGTGCTGGAGATGGTCTTGGAGTCGCTGTTTGCCGTGGTGGATGTCTTTTGGGTCAGCCGCCTGGGCGCTGAGGCCGTCGCCACTGTCGGGCTCACCGAATCGATGCTCACCCTGATCTTCGCGGTCGCCATTGGCTTAAGCATGTCCACCACCGCCATGGTGGCCAGGCGCATCGGAGAGGAGAATCCCGACGAGGCCGCAGTCGCCGCAGTACAGGCCATCATCCTCGGTTTGGCAGCCGCGGTGATTCTCGGCCTTCCCTGCCTCTTCCTGGCGCCCCATCTGCTGCGCTTGATGGGCGCGTCGGCGGAGGTGGTCAGGATGGGGACCGGCTACGCGCGCATAGCGCTGGGCGGCAGCGGTGTGGTGCTTCTGCTCTTCCTGAACAACGCCATCTTCCGCGGCGCAGGCGATGCGGCCATCGCCATGCGCCTCCTCTGGGTGTCCAACATCATCAACCTGGCCCTCGATCCCTGCCTCATCTTCGGCTTGGGCCCCTTTCCCCGCCTGGGCGTGACCGGAGCAGCCCTCGCCACCTTGACCGGCAGAAGCGTGGGAGTGGCCTACCAGTTTTATCGCCTGTTGAAGGGTACGGAGAGGATTTGGGTGTGGCGCCGGCAGATTCGCCTTAACCTCCGCATCCTCTTACGCCTGCTGCGCGTCTCCCTCACCGGGATCCTGCAGTTTGCCATCGCCCACACCAGTTGGATCGGGCTGGTGCGCATTGTAAGCATGTTTGGCGCAGCCGCCCTGGCCGGCTACACCATCGCCATCCGCATCATCATCTTCGTGATCCTGCCCTCCTGGGGGATGAGCAACGCCGCGGCCACCCTGGTCGGACAGAATCTCGGCGCCGATCAGCCGGAGCGTGCCGAGACTTCCGTCTGGCGCACCGGCTTCTACAACATGCTCTTCCTGGGTGGTGTGGGCGTATTCTTTGTCCTATTCGCCGAACCTGTGGTTCGCCTGTTCACCCACGATCCCCTGGTCGTGCCCCTGGCTGCCTCCTGCCTGCGAATTCTGAGCTACGGCAACATCGGATATGCCTACGGCATGGTGATGCTCCAGGCCTTCAACGGCGCCGGCGACACAATTACGCCTACCATCGTGAACCTGTTCGGCTTCTGGTTTCTGGAGATCCCTCTGGCCTATTGGCTGGCTATTCCCGCTGGCATGCAGTCCAGAGGAGTGTTCTTCGCCATTGTGATTGCGGAAGCTGCGATTGCCGGCACAAGTGTTTTGCTGTTCAGGCGGGGACGCTGGAAGCGTCAGAAGATCTGAGGCCAAATCCCGCTGACCGCCGCTATCCGGCGGCTTTGGCTTCCGTGCGGATCACCGCTTTTCCGCTGGAGCCGATCCCTCCGCGCACCTCGGCCGTTTCCCCGCAGGACGTTCGGAACACTGCCCGGATGCGGAGCGGAAGGTTGTTGAGATAGGCCGCTGGAATGCCTTGCGGGTAATACTTGCGCGCCACCAGCACCAGGCGGCAGTCTCCTCCGGCTGCCATCTGCGCGGCCGCGGCATTGGCTCGAGGCGATGCGTCGCCGGCTTCGAACTCGAACAGGTACGGCGGATAGCCGTCCATCATCTGGCCGTGGTGCAGCAGCAGGCTTCGGCTGCGCAGCTCCGTTGCCGTCTGATCGCTCCACCGCGCGTGCAGCCGTACCCGCACCTCGATGAATGCCGTCCCCGCCTGTGGCGAGTCGTACGTGTGAATCAGGTAATTGCCCCCGGAAAATTCCAGGGCCAGATGTTCGTGCCGGTTGAGACGCCTTCCCGTGCTGGCAAAGATTCGATCGGTAAAGGTTGCAATTCGCATAGCAGATGGGAGGAGTCTATGTCGGGCCGCTGGGATTTTCTCCTCCCCTTGGTGCAGCCGGCTCGACCTCGAATTCCTGCCATCTGCATCGCCCGGCAGGACAGTGTGACCACGCCGTTACCATGCC
>DATHDM010000006.1:0-8878 GCA_035319065.1 Terriglobales bacterium | reverse complement strand
GTCCGAGCAGCGCCGAAGGCGGCTTCAGGAAGATCAGAATCTCGGTGGGAACCTCGTTCCCCAGCTCCTGGGCATGCGCCGCGTAGTTCCGCCCCACGCACACGATCTTCGACGGCCGCACCGGCGCCAGCAGCTTCACCTCCAGCAGCGGGACGGGCTGGACCTTGGTTGTGGGTGCGTCCTCGTCCGGCGGTCCCGACTCCGCGGTGCGCTGCGTAAAGACGCGGGTGATCACTTCGCGCCCGCCTACGGGCTCAATCAGCCCGTACGTGGGCTGTCCTGCGTGTAGAAAGTGACAGTATTTCATCGCCGTATGAGTGACGTGGGATAGTAATGCAGGTGAGCGGCAAGAAGAACTAGAAAATGATTGCCCGGGATGGGGACCTAAGCCCCCACCGGCCCCAGCACCCCCGCGAAGAATCCATCCACCGCCGCCAGGATCGCCTCCTCCTCGCGCGCCTCGTACACCGCCTTGCGCAGCGCGCTGCCGTTGCGCACTCCATGTGTGAACCACGACGCGAACTGCTTCATCTTGCCGGCCGCGCCCGGCATCCCCTCATCCACCAGCATCTGGAAGTAGGTGCGGATCATCTCGTAGCGGTCCGCCTCCGTGGGCTGATCGTAGCTGCCGCGCTCTCCATACTGCGCAATCTGGCGGAAGATCCAGGGATTCGACGCTGCTGTCCGTCCGATCATCACCGCGTCACAGCCCGTCTGGGCCACCATCGCCGCCGCATCTTCCGGGCAGCGGATGTCGCCGTTGCCGACTACCGGAATCTTCACCGCCTTGCGCACCGCCGCAATCCACTCCCAGCGCGCTTCCCCCGAGTAGCCCTGCTCGCGCGTGCGGGCATGCAGGGCCACCGCACTCAGCCCGCAGTCCTCCGCCAGCCGCGCCAGCTCCACACACACGATCTCGTCATCCTTCCAGCCGGCGCGGAACTTCCCCGTGAACGGGATCGTAACCGCCGCCCGCACCGTCTCAAAGATCTTGCCGATCAGCGGCAGGTCCCGCAGCAGACCCGAGCCGCCGTTGCACTTCACTACCTTCTTCGCCGGGCATCCCAGGTTCAGATCCACGATGTCGAATCCCAGCCCCTCCACCATTCGCGCCGCCTCCGCCAGCACCTCGGGATTGCTGCCGAAAAGCTGTGCGGAAATCGGGTGCTCATCCTCATAAAAGTGCAGATAGCGCTGCGCCTTCTTGTCCCGGGAGCGCAGGACACCATCGGCGGAGGTGAACTCGGTCATGATGAGCCCGCAGCCCGATTCCCGCCCCGCAAGCAATCGGTCCGCCCCCGGCTTCAGATTGACGTTGCGGATGAACCTGCGGAAGACCGTGTCCGTCACCCCGGCCATCGGCGCCAGCACCGTGGCCGGTGCGATCCGCACCTTGCCCACGTGGAAACACTCTGGCACCCAGGCCCCCCCGCCCGCCATCTTGGGCCGTAGCTCCGGACTCTCCCAGTACTTTCGCATCTCCACCATTGTAGTGGCCAGATCAAAACAAGAGCCCCCGCCGCAACGGGGGCTCTCGAACTCGCCTTCCGAAGGCCTGACTCTTGCTCCGACCTTCGCAGCTCCAACTTCCTACTTCTTCTCTCCCGCCTTGGCGTACTTCCGGCGGAAGCGCTCGACGCGGCCGGCCGTATCCACCAGCTTCTGCCTGCCGGTGAAAAAGGGATGGCACGCCGAACAGATCTCTACGCTGATATCCCCATGATGCGTGGACCGGGTCATAAACGTGTTGCCGCACGCGCAGTGTACGCGCACTTCGTGATAATTGGGATGAATGGCTGCCTTCATGTCGCTTCTGAACCCTTTCTGCAAACCTTTATTCTACGGGAACATATCGATGCTTGTCATATCGAAAACGTCTCAAACGTTGAGGTGATGGCTTCTTACTGCGCCCTTCTCACTCTGCATTTTCCCCTCTGTTCTACTCCTCTTCCCCCACCTTCAGCAGCGCCAGAAACGCCTCCTGCGGGATGTCCACCCGCCCGATGCGCTTCATCCGTTTCTTGCCTTCCTTCTGCTTTTCCAGCAGCTTGCGCTTGCGCGTGATGTCGCCTCCATAGCACTTCGCCAGCACGTTCTTGCGCATCGCCGGCACCGTCTCGCGCGCAATCACCTTGGCCCCGATCGCCGCCTGGATCGCCACCTCGAACATCTGCCGCGGGATCAGCTCCTTCATCTTGGCGGCCAGGGCCCGCCCCCGTTCGTAGGCGAAATCGCGATGCACGATCAGCGACAGCGCATCCACCGGCTCTCCCGCCACCAGGATGTCCATCTTCACCATGGGCGAATCCCAGAAGCCCGACATGTGGTAGTCCAGCGACGCGTATCCCCGCGACACCGACTTCAGCCGGTCATAGAAGTCCAGCACCACCTCGTTCAGCGGCAGTTCGTAATTCAGCATCACCCGCGTGGCGCTCACGTACTCAAAGCTCTTCTGCTTGCCCCGCTTCTCCTCCACCAGCTTCAGGATCCCGCCCACGAATTCTTCATTGCTCAGGATGGTGGCCATGATCACCGGCTCCTCGATCTTCGCGATCTCTCCCTGCGGTGGCCACTTCGAGGGATTGTCGATCTCCACTATCTCCCCGTCCGTCTGCGTGATCTTGTAGCGCACGCTGGGCGCGGTGGTGATCAGGTCCAGCTTGTACTCGCGCTCCAGCCGCTCCTGGATGATCTCCATGTGCAGCAGCCCTAGAAACCCGCAGCGAAAGCCGAATCCCAGTGCCGCTGAACTCTCCGGCTCGAAGAAAAACGACGCGTCGTTCAGCCGCAGTTTCTCCAGCGCCTCCCGCAGGATGGTGTGCTCGTGCGCGTCCACCGTGTACAGCCCCGCGAACACCATCGGCTTGATGTCCTCGAAGCCGGGCAGCGGCTCGATCGCCGGCCGGTTGTCGTCGGTAATGGTGTCGCCGATCTTGGTGTCGGAGACGTTCTTGATGTTCGCCACCAGGAAGCCCACCTCCCCCGCCACCAACTCCTCCACCGGAACCGGTTTCGGCGTCAGCACCCCCAGCGTCTCCACCTCGAATACGTTCCCGTTCGACCACAGCCGGATCTTCTGTCCCACCCGCAGCGTTCCCTGGAATACGCGCGTAAGCACGATAACCCCGCGGTAGGAGTCGAACCAGGAATCGAAGATCAGCGCCTGCAAGTGCGCCTGCGGCGACCCCTTGGGCGGCGGAATCCGTTTGACGATGGCCTCCAGCACCTCCGGCACTCCCTGCCCGGTCTTGGCGCTGACGGGAATCGCCTGGCTCGCATCCAGTCCCACCGCTCCTTCAATCATCTCCTTCGTGCGCTCGATGTCGGCGCTCGGCAGATCGATCTTGTTGATCAGCGGAATGATCTCCAGCCCATGATTAATTGCCAGGTACGCATTAGCCAGGGTCTGCGCTTCCACTCCCTGCGAGGCGTCCACCACCAGCAGCGCTCCTTCGCAGGAAGCCAGCGAGCGGGAAACCTCGTAGGAAAAATCCACGTGCCCCGGGGTGTCGATCAGATTGAGTTGGTAGGCGCTGCCGTTTTGCGCGGTGTAGTTCATGCGCACGCAGTGCGCCTTGATGGTGATGCCGCGCTCCCGCTCCAGGTCCATCGCGTCCAGCACCTGCTCCTGCATCTCGCGCGCTGAGAGCGCTCCCGTCAGCTCCAGCAGGCGGTCGGAGAGCGTGCTCTTCCCATGGTCGATATGGGCGATAATCGCGAAATTCCGGATAAAAGCGCGGTCCATCGGCGGTATTTCGATTCTAGCAGGTAGGAATCGCTAACCACGGCACTCACCCGGACGCTAATGTCGAGGCCTTCCGAACTACCGCCGCTGACCCCTGATCGCTGACGGCTGATTACGGCTGATTGCTGACCGCTGACCCCCGATTTCTCTTGACCTGTCTACAACTTCAGGGTTCAAAGTAGGTGTCCTCCAATGCTTACGGTTTCCAAACTTGCTCAGCGATGCGGCCTCAGCCGGACTACGGTGCTCTACTACGAGTCCATCGGACTGCTTGCGCCCGCCCTGCGATCCGGCAGCAATTACCGCACCTACTCCGAGCATGACCTGGAGCGCCTGCGGCAGATCTGTGCCTATCGTGAGGCCGGCCTGAAGCTGTCCGACATCCGCAGCCTTCTGGACCGCGGAAACAGCGACGCCACTTCTATCCTGCGGCGTCGCCTGCTTGAGCTGGATGCGGAGATCGAAGCACTGCGAGAACATCAACGGGCAATTCTTCGGCTTCTTCAAACCGACGAATCCCTATGGAGGACGGAAGTGATCACCAAGGACAAATGGGTTTCCATCATGCGCGCCGCCGGCTTCACCGAGGACGACATGCACCGCTGGCACAAGCAGTTCGAACGCGATGCGCCCCAGGAGCACCAGGAGTTCCTCGAATTCCTGCACATCGACGGCAATGAAATTCGCTCCATTCGCGACTGGAGCCGCAAGGGCTGAGCCTTCAACCTGCCGGAGGCGCGTAGGTCCAGTTACATCCTCCGCGCCTCCTTCATTCTCCGGCACCGGCCCGCATCGGCAGGCTCGTAAGGGCAAGTGGCCCCTGAATTTACGCGGTCCGGATCGGCCTGCCCCCAAGCCGGGTAATTTCCCGGCGTAACCCGGCTGCCCGCGCCAAATGTAGTAAATTACAGGTATATGCCTCAGGAAAAAGTCCTGATTGTGGACGATGAAAAACTCGTCCGCTGGTCCCTGCGGCAGAAGTGCCAGGAGTGGGGTTATCAGGTCCTGGAAGCAGCCGACGGCGCCACCGGTGTGCGGATCGCCCACACCGAGCTGCCTGACCTGGTCCTGCTGGACGTCCGCCTTCCCGACCTCGGCGGATTGGAGGTCCTGCAGGATCTCTCCCGCAACAAAGTCGCCCGCGCCGTCATCATGATCACCGCCGATCCCCAGCTGGATGACGTCAAAGCCGCCCTCAAGCTGGGCGCCTTCGATTTCGTAGGCAAGCCCCTGGACTTCGACGAGCTTGCCGTCACCATTAAGAACGCATTCGAGAACACCCGCCTGAAGACCGAGGTGGAGTCGCTGCGTGGGGAAATGAAGCGTCGCACCGGCTACCATGAGGTGGTCGCCGAATCCCGCAAGATGAAGGACGTCCTCAGCTTCGTCCGCAAGGTGGCATCCAGCGAGGCCGGCACTATCCTCATCCAGGGCGAGAGCGGCACCGGCAAGGACCTCATCGCCAAGGCCATCCACTACGGCAGCTCCCGCCAGGAGAAGCCCTTTGTCGCCGTAAACTGCTCCGCCATTCCCGAAACCCTCATGGAGGCGGAACTCTTCGGCCACGAGCGCGGCGCCTTCACCGACGCCAAGGCCATGAAGAAGGGCCTGTTCGAAGTCGCCGACGGCGGCACCCTCTTCCTGGACGAAATCGGCGAGCTATCCCCCCTGCTGCAGGCCAAACTGCTGCGCGTGCTCGAAGACCAGGTGATCCGCCGCGTGGGCGGCGTGCGCGACATGCAGGTCGATGTCCGCGTGATCGCCGCTTCCAACCGCGATCTCGAACGCGCCGTGCGCGATGGCAGCTTTCGCCAGGATCTCTACTACCGGCTGGCCATCATTTCCATCTTTCTGCCGCCTCTGCGCGAACGCCGGGAAGACATCCTGCCCATGGTCGAGTTTTTCCTGGAGCGCTACAACAAGAAGTTCCGCAAGAACGTGCGCGGGCTCACCGAGGACACCCGCCGCCTGCTGCTCAATCACGAGTGGCCGGGCAACGTGCGCGAGCTCAAGAACGCCATCGAGCGGGCCATGATTCTCGAGGAGGAGGAATTCCTTCGCCCTACCTACATGCCCTTCTCCGTTGGGCACGCCCGCAGCAACATCACCGCCTTTGAGCACGTCTCCGGCGGCTCCGACGACGGCGCCCATCTCGCCGACGGCCGTAGCCTGCCTGCGCTGGCCATTCCCGAAGGCGGCACTTCGCTGGAAGGCGTGGAACGCGCGCTGGTGGAAATGGCCATGCGCCAGGCCAATGGCAACCAGACCCACGCCGCCAGGCTGCTCGATATCAGCCGCGACGCCCTGCGCTACAAGCTCAAGAAGTACGGCCTGATGCGCGCCGAAGAGGAAGACGCCAGCGAATCCGCCGAGAAACTCGGGTAGCCCTTACCTCCCGCCGAGGCTGCTCCCCTTCCAAGTTCAAATTACGCGATTGCAGGTTACCTGGTTGCCTGCCCCACCAAAACTCTGAATCGCATCGCAGCCGCTCCATCCCCGCCCTTTGCCACGCTGACATCCACGCTGCGCAGTCGCGTCGTGGCCAGCAGCCGCGTGCCCGAAGTGACGATCGCCCAGCGGTCCTCAGGCAGCCGCCCAATCAGCTCCGAGGTGCACTGCTTGCGGACCAGTCCCGCCGTGTCTGCCAACTCGGCGCGCTCCACCGTCGAAGCCTCGTAGGCCGCGTCGGCGTCGGGCATGAGAAGCCGCACCGTCTCGATGGTGCGATGCCCGTGGGCAGTGTGGACCACGTATTTCGGGTCGAGCCCGTGGCGTTCCGCCCAGATTCGCCATTGCCGCTCCACCGCCGCAATCGAATCCACCAGCACGCCATCCAGATCAAACAGGACACCAAGGCAGGAAAAATCGCTCACCACCAGATTGTAGCAACCGGCCTCTGAACGTCGGCGCTATTGAGGCTGGGCTTCTACCAGCCGCCTCCGCCACCGCCGCCGCCCCCACCGCCGGAGGACCCTCTTCCGTCCGAACCTGAGCTCGATCCCGGAGGGGCCGAGGCGCTGCTGATGGCAGCCGTCAGGGCATCGCCGATGCCGGTGGCAAATCCTACGTCGGCGGCTGCCGCGTTGCCGGCAAGGGCTGTGGCCACGGCAACGTCGCTTCCCCCGCCCCCGGCCCCCACCGGAACCAGGGTAGCCGACAGCACGTTAGCGAACTTGGCTGACCACTGCTGCTCAACATCCAGCGCCACGGCGTAGGGCAGGTAGCGGTTGAAGGTGTCCAGGTTCCAGTTCACCGTCCCCATGCGCTTCATCTGGTCGCCTTCGGTGGCCGCCAGGAACATCTTGAAGCCCTGGATCTTGTCCAGCAGCTCGCGCCCCATGTGGGTAGGCGCTTTCAGCAGCTCGTGATAAATGAAGTTGGCCGCGATCAGAATGGCGAACACGCTGGCGCATAGCACCGACGTCGAGTGCACCAGCATGCCGATCCCGAACAGCTCTCCTGCCAGGAAGGGCAGGGCAAACAGCGTCAGAAAAATGGCGCCGCCAAATTTCAGCGCCTGCTTGCCGCCACCGTGAAGCGCTGTGCGCCACACCCCCACCACCCGCACCGCCAGCGCGACCACCCCCAGGCTCCAGAAGCCGAGCCACACCATCATGAACAGCGCTACCGGCTTCAACTGCGAATCGGCGTAATAGCCGATGCCGAAGAAGGTCAGCAGCGTGAGCAGCACGCTGGGCGCCATGTACCCCGCATTGCGCACGAAGTAGATCTTCTCCATGCGCGTAGCCAGCGCGGCCTTCAGCGCGTTGATTGCCTCCGACAGATTCTCGCGGTTCAGCGGCGAAAGCAGCAGGCGGTCGTTCGTCGTAAACAGCCGCTCTGCGATCAGCCGCTCATCGGCGGTGAGCGACGCCGCGGCCGCCGGGCTGCCGCTCTTAATCAGCGTGTACTGTCCGGCTTCGTCCTGCTCGATCGAAAGATATTTCTTGGCTGCCATGCCCAGGATAGCGGCCGCGAAGGCGCGGTTGTCGAAGCCCATCTTCACCATCTCGCGCACCGCCGCCGCCGAAAATCCATCCGGCGGGATGTACTGCGGCACGATGGTGCCGGCCGCAGGATCGCGCCCCACCATCACCCACGTGATCAGCTGATAAAGCAGCAGCACCACCAGGCCTGCCAGGCCGGCCACTGCCGGTGCATTGTCGGCGAAGAAGTACTCCATCTTATCCGTGGGCGGCTGGACGTAGCCCCGTGGCCACCACGCCACCACGGTGAAGCCCTCGTGCACGCCTAGTGGCACCTTGGTCTCGTAGTGCAGCCGCCCCAGGCCGTCCTTCAGCGCGTAGAAGTCGCGCCCGGTGTATCCCTGCGGCCCGGTATAGCCGTAGGTCTCGACAAAATTCCGCGGAATCTGGATCGGCAGAATCACGGTCGCCGTGGCGTGATCGATGGGAAACCCCCAGCCGTTTCCCGTGACGTTCCAATACAGCTCCTCGCGATCGCGGTAGAAGCCCATCTGCCGCGAGGTCACGTAGCTGATGGTGTAGGTGTATTCGCTCGGGGTCAACGTCTTCCAGCGGCTGCCCAGATAGACCCGCATGCCGTTCAGCAGCCGTTCGGTGTGATAGTCCTCCGGCTGATTGTCCCGCCGCACCTCAACAATGTCGAAGGGCACGCTGTAGCGGTTGCCCAGCTTGTCGGTGTAGCGGGTAGGGAAGTCGCGATAAATTCCGTGGCGAATCTGTATGCCCAGCGCGCGCACGCGGATGGCTTCGGTCACGTGGATCGAGCCATCCTCTATCAGCGTGATTTCGCTGTCGTACGAGAGTATGCGTTCTCCTCCTGGAACCATCTGCGCTCGAACTGGCTGAGCGCAAAGGCAGAAGAGCACAATGCAAAGACAAAGATAGAGAGCACGTTTCATGCGAGCAGTCCCGCAACCCACCATGCCACACGCCGGGCGGGCCACTAGAGTCTCCCCCACTCTGAGCTGATAACAAAAGGGAATCGGTCCGAGGCAGTTACGGGAGTGCGCGTACTACGAGTAATCACGGCGCTTGCCTTCGAGGGGCTGGATTCTGGACTCTGGAAGGCCCGCCCCCTATCCCCGTGAGTCGGACTCCCATGCGATCCGGAGACTCCAGTGGCTCCCGCGAAGGAAAAGAACAACCC
>DATHDM010000005.1:0-21590 GCA_035319065.1 Terriglobales bacterium | reverse complement strand
GGTTTCTGGGCGCCCGCACCAACATCACTCTGAACGCTCTCGATCGCCACGCCGCCTCCGATCGCCGCAACCGCGTGGCCTACATCTGGCTGGGCGAGGATGGCAGCGAGCGCATCGTCACCTACGGTCAGTTGCATAAGCTCACCTGCCGCTTCGCCAACGGACTGAAGTCGCTGGGAGTGAAGAAGGGCGATCGCGTCATTATCTACATGCCTCTTACCATCGAAGGTGTGATCTCGATGCTCGCCTGCGCCCGCATTGGCGCGATTCACTCCGTGGTCTATGCCGGGTTGGGGCACACCGCCCTGCGTGAGCGCATTGTCGACGCCCAGGCCCGCATCGTGATCACTGGCGACGTCGGCTATCGCCGCGGCAAGAAGGTGCAACTCAAAGCCATCACCGATGAAGCCGTGGACTCCCTCGAGTTTGTGCAGAAAGTCGTGGTCTTCTCGCGCGAGAACGTCGAGCTGAGCGGCCGGGAGGTCAGCTTCGCAGACTTGATGAAGTTCCCCGACGATTGTCCAGCTGAAGATATGGACGCCGAAGATCCGCTCTTCATCCTTTATACCTCCGGCAGCACCGGCAAACCCAAGGGCGTGGTTCATGTGCATGGCGGCTACATGGTGGGAACTACTTACCACCTGGAGAACTACTACGACGTTGGCGAGCAGGATATCTTCTGGTGTACCTCGGATATCGGCTGGATCGTGGGCCACTCCTATATCGTTTACGCGCCCCTTTGTGCGGGCATGACCACTCTGTTCCGTGAAGGCGCAATCGACTATCCCGCCCCGGACGTGGCTTGGGATATCGTCGAGCGCTACGGTGTCAGCAAGATGTTCACTGCGCCCACCGCCCTGCGCATGTTCATGAAGTACGGCGAGGCGCTGCCCGCGAAGCACAATCTCACCAGCCTGCGCTTTGTGGCGTGCGCGGGAGAGCCGCTGAATCCCGAAGCCTGGCGATGGGCGCAGACCCACCTGGCCGGTGACGGCAAGTGGGGCTACGTGGTCGACAACTGGTGGCAGACTGAGTTAGGCGGCCCCGCCATCGGGACTCCAGCCTGCATGGCGACGCGTCCGGGCAAGTGCGGAATCTCCCTTCCCGGCTCCATCGCCGATGTGGTGGACGAAGATGGAGAGCCTACCCAGCCCGGCGCGGGCGGCCGCTTGGTGCTGAAGAGGCCCTTCCCGCACATGATGCGCACGGTGTGGGGAGACGCCGACCGCTACGATCGCGAGTGGAAGAAGATTCCCGGCTGTTACGCCACCGGGGATGTTGCGGTCAAGGATGCGGACGGGTACATCACCGTGCTGGGCCGCGTGGACGAGGTGCTTAACGTAGCCGGACACCGGATCGGGACGGCGGAGGTTGAGAGCGCCCTGGTTTCGCATCCGGCGGTGGCGGAGGCGGCTGCTATCGGCATTCCAGACTCTCTCAAAAGCGAGGTCATCAAAGCCTTTGTCACTTGCCGCGCCGGCCATACCGCTTCCGATGCCCTGGCCGCGAATCTGATCGAGCATGTGCGGCGGGAGTTGGGCCCCATCGCCGCTCCCGCGGCCATCGAATTCGTGGTTGCCCTTCCCAAGACGCGGTCTGGTAAGATTCTGCGCCGCTTCCTGAAGGCCAAGGAGAGCGGCCAGGATCCGGGCGACGTTTCCACCATGGAACAGTAAGTCGTAATACGATATTACTCAGCTCAAGGCAGGAGTCAGAATGGCACAAGACACCGTTACCTCACCGCAGCAGAGCATCACTTCCGTTCTGCAGGAGACCCGTACCTTCGAAGCGCCGGCGGAATTCCGGCAGAAAGCGCACATACGCAGCCTGGAGGATTATGAGCGCTTGTACAAGGAGGCCGCGGAAGACCCCGAAAAATTCTGGGGCAACGTGGCCCGCGAGCTGCACTGGTTCAAGCCCTGGACGCGGGTTCTGGAATGGAATGCTCCCTGGGCCAAGTGGTTTGTCGGGGGCGAAATCAATCTCTCGTACAACTGTCTGGACCGCAACGTCAAGGGCGGACGCGCCAGCAAGACCGCGCTGCTGTGGGAAGGGGAACCGGGCGAGATCCGCACCCTCACCTATGCGCAATTGCTGACCGAGGTTTCCAAGTTTGCCAATGTTCTGAAGTCCTTGGGGGTCCAGAAGGGCGATCGCGTGGCCATCTACATGGGCATGACGCCGGAACTCCCCATTGCCATGCTGGCCTGCGCCCGTGTCGGCGCCATTCACTCCGTCGTGTTTGGCGGCTTCTCGTCCAACGCGCTGGTGGACCGCATTAACGACGCCACGGCGGTCGCGGTCATCACCCAGGATGGCTCCTACCGCCGCGGCAACGAGGTGAAGCTCAAGCCCGCGGTCGACGAGGCCCTGGATTCCTGTCCCTCGGTGAAACACGTGGTCGTCTACCAGCGGACCAAGACTCCGGTCACCATGAAGCCCGGGCGCGATCACTGGTGGCACGAGTTGATGGCCGAGGCCAGCGACCAGTGTGACGCCACCCCGGTCGATGCCGAGCATCCCCTCTACATCCTTTACACCTCCGGCACCACCGGCAAGCCCAAAGGCGTAGTGCACACCACCGGCGGGTATTCTGTCGGCACCTACCTCACCTGCAAGTGGGTTTTCGACCTCAAGGAAGAGGATGTCTTCTGGTGCACCGCCGACATCGGATGGGTGACTGGCCACAGCTACATCGTTTACGGCCCGCTGCAGAACGGCACAACCTCTGTAATGTACGAGGGTGCTCCCAACTTTCCTGGGCCTGACCGCTTCTGGAGCATCATTGACCGCCACAAGGTGAATGTCTTCTATACCGCTCCCACGGCCATCCGTACCTTCATCAAGTGGGGCGACTCCTGGCCGGCCAAGCACAAGATGGACAGCTTGCGCTTGCTGGGAACGGTGGGCGAGCCCATCAATCCGGAAGCATGGATGTGGTACCGCGAAGTCATCGGTCACAACCGCTGCCCGATCGTCGATACCTGGTGGCAGACCGAAACCGGCATGATCCTGATCACGCCGCTTCCCGGGGCAATTGCCACCAAGCCCGGCTCCGCCACCAAGCCTTTCCCCGGCGTGGTTCCCGAGGTCGTTACTCTGGACGGCAAGCCCGTGCCTCCCGGCTCGGGCGGATACCTGGTGATCCGCAAGCCCTGGCCGGCCATGCTGCGCACCGTTTGGGGCGATCCCGACCGCTACGTGCGCCAGTACTGGTCGCAGATTCCCGGCACCTACTTCACGGGCGATGGCGCGCGGCGCGACAAGGACGGCTACTTCTGGATCATGGGCCGCGTAGACGATGTCATCAACGTCTCCGGCCACCGCCTCAGCACCATGGAAGTGGAGTCGGCGCTGGTGGCGCATCCCATGGTGGCGGAAGCCGCCTGCGTGGGCCGTCCGGATGAGCTCAAAGGGCAAGCCATCGCCGCGTTTGTCACCCTGGAGGGCGGCCAGCAGCCCTCTCCCCAGTTGAAGGAGGAGCTGAAGCAGTGGGTGGTAAAGGAGATTGGCGCGCTGGCGCGGCCGGACGACATCCGCTTCACCGATGTGCTTCCTAAGACGCGTAGCGGCAAAATCATGCGTCGGTTGCTGCGCGAGCTGGCCACAAGCGGTGACGTCAAGGGCGATACCACCACGCTGGAAGACTTTGGCGTAATTGCCAAGCTGCGCCAGGATGAGGAATAGACTCGGAACCCCATGCCAGGGCGGGGCCTGACTCACCGAGTCAGGCCCCTTGTTTCGGGCGTGCGCAAATCGTCGCCAGACGGTCACCCGCACATCGGCAGCGTAAGCAGCTTATCCCTTGCGGTCAGGTCCGGCGCAGAACACAGAAATTCGTGTCCCTCGGGGCAGAACGGACACCTCCCCAGCTTCACCTCCGCCTCCCAGCCATCACGGCCGCGCAGGAAATAGCGGTCGCCAGACTCTGACTTGAGTTGCCAAATCACCTCTTCCACCATCAGCACTTCTGACCAGCCGCCCTCGTCGCCAATCCCGACGTGCGAAATGTGACGGTGCGCATCCTCATCCCTCATGCGCCGAGTGACGCAGATGATTTGCTTGCGTGCCATTTTTTCAGATTGTCAGTACGGGGCTAACTGCCCCGTGGTGGGCTCGGCTCAACAGTACCAGGGCTCGGTCAGGTAAGGCAGGGATGCCCGAGACACCATCGGCGGCAGCGCGGGCTCAGGTGCGTCCGTCCCGCGATCATTCCTGAGGGACTCCTGCACCAAGCTCCAAGCCTGTTCGACTACGGCGCGGCGCGGCATTCCCCACTTCGCGGCCTGCTGCACGAACGCCTCCAACTGCTGTTGCAGTCGATCCACTCGAGGATCGCTGTGGCGCCACGGGTAGCACAGTGCCCCAGAGTCGAAGGGGCCGATCAGGCTGCGCACTTCCTGCAGCTCCAGCAGGCGCGATCCGGCCGGGATCAACAAACGGATCGCCAGCTGCACCGGCTGTACGCTCTCCATCAGGTTGAGGTCCACCAGCGTCAGCAAGAAGTCCTCAAATCCGGCCAGCGATATCCAGGGCGTGAAAGCAACAAACGTGGGCGCAAGCGGAACCCCGATGTCGCGCATTAGCCTCACTACGTCCACAAAATCAGCACGCGTGTGCCCCTTGTCGAGAAGGCGCAGCACATTATCGTCGAACGACTCCGCCGCGCTGACCACGAACGCGCATCCCGTCTCGCGAAGGACTGGCAGATGCGCCGCGTGCTTGCGCAAGTGCTCGATCTTGATGGTGGCGTCGTAGCTCAGTCCGGGAAACTCGCGGTGCATTGCTCTCACGATGCCGAGCGAGTGACCGATGCCGTTGAAGAAATCCGGATCGCCGAAGGTGATGTGTTCCGCGCCTGCCTGGACCTGCTGGCGGATGTCCGCCAGCACCACGTCCCCCTGTACGATGCGCAACTTTCCGTTATAAATCGGGACGATGGGGCAATGTCGGCAAAGATGCTTGCAGCCGCGGCTGGCTTCGGTGTAGCCCACAATCTTCTGTCGTCCATCGGGCATTACCAGCCGCGCGTACTTGCTCAGCCGCGGGAAGCCGGAGCGGTCCGGCAGGAGAAATTCTTGCCGCTCCAGGGAAATCAGCTTCTCTTGCACTGGACTGTGGCCACCCCCGTCTCCGCCCATGATCCAGCAAGCCAGCTTCGCCAGGCCCGCCTCGAACTCCCCGCCGATAATGCTGTGCACCCCAAGCTTGCGTAACTCCGCCGCATTCATCGGCGCGTACAGGCCATAAGCGCAGAAATGCGCTCTCGGGTTCAAGCCGAGTGCCCGACGGATGGCATACATCGCGATGCGGCTGGCCGTGTGCATGGGCAGGTAGAAGGCGATCAGGTCGGCCTCTCGAAGAATCTGCTCATGGTCCTTGAGAGCCTGCTGCGACAGGTCGAGGCACGCGACACTGGCTCCTTCGCGGCGCAGCCATGCTGCGGGTGAGGCCAGGCCGAAGGGCTGGTGTCCCAACTCGTAAGTCGAGATCAGCACCGCTTTCACGGTTCTATGCTATCGCAAACGTGGGGCACTCCGGGACTGCGATGGGGCTGTGGCGTACAATCGGTTCGTGAGTGCGCTGCTGCCTCTGTTTCCCCTGGACGTCGTGATGCTGCCTGGGGCTCCTCTTCCCCTGCATGTCTTCGAACCGCGCTATAAGGAGATGATTGGCGAGGCCCTGGCGGCCAGCAAGCCCTTTGGCCTGGTGCGCGCCAAGGAGAACACCATCGCAGAGCTGGGCTGCTCGGCGGAGATCATCGAAGTCACCAAGAAGTACGATGATGGCCGCATGGACATCGTGGCCGAGGGGCGGCAACGGTTCGAGATCGTGCAAGTCAATGAGGAGCGCACCTTTCTCCAGGCCGAGGTGCGCTATTTTGACGACGACCCCGGAAGCACCCCTCCTTCTGACGTGGAGAAGCTGCTCAAGCTCCACCAGGAGTTGCTGGGTTTGGCGGGAGCCGAATCAGCCGAGACGCCGGAGGCCGACGACCCCCAGATCTCCTTCCATATCGCCGGGGTCCTGCCCCTGGATCTGGACTTCAAACAGACGCTGCTGGGCATGCGTTCCGAGCCGCAGCGGGTGACGGCGCTGATCGAGTACTACACCGCGCTGGTGCCGCAGGTGCGGCGCACCCTGAAAGTCCGCGAGAAGGCCCGCGGCAACGGCCACGTCTGACGGGGCAATGAGGTCCAGCTTCGACGCGCACCATCTTTTCTATCGGATCTGGTCGATCTTCGCCGCCAGGATGAAGTCGCTCTCTGTCAGCCCATCGATCTTGTGAGTCCAGACGGTGATCTCCACCTTGCCCCAGGCCAGAAAGATGTCCGGATGATGGCCCTCTCGCTCCGCGATCTCACCAACCCGGTTGGTGAACTCCAGTGCCTGGCGAAAGTCGGGAAAAGTGAAGGTGCGTTTCAGATGGTGAGCGTTCACCACCTGCCATCCGGGCACCTGTTGATGAAAATTCTTCAGTTCCTCCCCCGCCAGCGGAGGCACTCCACCGCGACAGGGAACGCAATTCTTGGCAGCCAATTCGGACATGGCACCCGCCCTCCTAGGCTGCTCATTCTAGTGACTCGCGGAGAAATATGCAGACTCGCGGTTCACCGGCGGGAGAGCTGAGCGATGTTCCGGCTCATCTCACGCCACACTTCATCCTGGAAGGCACGAAACGCCGGCAGATCGTACAGCCGGAGGCTCAACTCCGCCGTGCTGGATGCTGCCGGCCTGCTGCCGGGTTTCAATACGGTTTGCCGCAGCCGGCCGACCGTCTGCTCGTCAAAGGTGTGGGAGATGAAAACCAGATTGCCCGGCCACAGCTCGATGAAGACCGGTCCTTCGTCAGTATTCACCCGCGCCGACCAGCGCGGTCCGCAATCCTGGCCGGGGCCTGCGCAAGTGGTTGGCTCAAACGTCTTTTCGCCCTGCACCGTAGTTCGCTTGGCGAGGGAAGCCTTGTAGAGCTGAATGAAGCGTTCGGCCGATTCCCTGGTTTTCCAGCGCGAAACGTACAACAGGCCCAGGTCGGAGGTCGATGCCTTTGCCTCCGGCGGATTTGCTGCCCGCTTCACCGCAACGTAGGATCCCCCCCGCCAGTTTTGCCCAAGAACATAGACGTCGTTATCGCGCCCGAACTGTCGCGCAAAGATGCGGACGTCCAACTCGCCAATGGTGCCGCTGTCGTAGGCCTCGAATTCCGCCGGAAGCGCTGTCCTCAGGTCGGGGATAAGCACCGGGGCCTGCTTCTCATGTTCGAGGTAGACTTCCGGCTGCAGGATTTCGTGCGTATCCCGCGGTGGGCGCGCAAAGGCTCCGGCAAACGCCAGCTGCGTGCCGCCCTTCTTCAGCAGTTCCAATTCAAAATTCAACCCTTCCCGATAAGGAAAGAGGGCGCTCTCCTTCAGCATGAAGGGAGCATTGTGAACCACTACGGCGGTGTCATAGCTTCCCTCGAGCCGGCCCTTCAGTACCTGCACCAGGTCGGGCGAGTTGGTCAGGCGCCGGCCCAGCGGCTTTAAGGTGTAATCCACGTACACCACCATCGCCTGGCCTTCGACCACGGCAGTCCGTGCTTCGTCCTCCTGTTCATCTTCCGCATCTACCGCCAATTTGGCCTGCGCCTGCCTGGATTTGGACTGCTTGTCCTGATGGTGCCAGACCTGCAAATCGTAATTCTGGTCCTGCAGCGCGTGGGTCAATTCGTGTGCCATGATCGGCATCTGCTGATCGAGCGCGATCCAGTTCAGCAAACACATGGTCTTGGTCTTGAAGTCGTAATACCCGGCGATGCTCTGCCCGCTGGCGCCGACCAGGAACGTCTTCAAATCGAAGTCGCGGGGCAAAAAACCGAATTTCTTGAGCACCAGCTCCGACCGTGCCAGACGCTGCGCCGCCGCGCTTTCGTTCATCGCCTCGGACATGTGGCGCTTTACGTCCTCCTGGCTTACCAGTTGATGCTTTACCTCCCGGCGCTTGGGAAAGCCGGTGTCATCGCTGGCGAAGTCCACGACCTCGCCGATCGAGGAGAACAGCTTCTTTGAGTCCTCCTGGGTGACCTTGATTTCCACCTTATGCGCCGCCCGCCGCTCGCGCGCGATATCGCCCAGACTGCGGTTGTCGTTCGAGCCATCCAACTGCCCGGTCTGGGCCTGGCTGGCAATGGTGATCAGGGTTAGCAGGATAAAAGCAAGAAACGTGCCCGGCGCGCGCATGGTCCCAGTGACTCCAGAAAGCGTCGTTTTTCTGATCGCATCATAGGGGGGACCGCAGGCCGCCGATAATTACCCGCGGTCTGCGCCTTCAGTAACGGAGCCAGTGCTGCTTGAGCGGTGAAAGCCAGAAAAGGCAGGCTTCGGCCGCGCCGTTGAAGGACTTCTCAAATGATGGTGGTTCCTGCGGCTGCAAGACGTGGCAGATCGCGATCAATCAGAGGGTGAGCACGAGGTACGTCGGTAACTAGGCTTTCGGGCGCACCAATGCTCTACTTCGGCCAGCAATCAAAAGTGAGGTGGGTAATGAGGCGCAGGTTTTTCTCGGTCAGTAGCCGCGTGCTGTTCGCAGGTCTGTTGTGTGCCGCCGGCTCGGGTATGAGCACGAATTGTAGGGCGCAGTCGTTGGGAGACGTGGCTGCCGAGAGCAAAGCGAAAGTGTCGGGCTCGCACCGGGTCTTTACCGATGAAGACATGAGCGACCTGCGCGATAAGACGCGTGCCTCTGCCGCCGAGGGCCACCTGGCGGGCTGCGACAGGGCCTGCGAAGAAAAGGTCAAGGCGGGACTGGGTGTTGCCAACGGCGATGCCGGCTGGAGCGACACTTTCCACGGAGCGGTGGATGCCGTCACCGACGATGCCGAGTGGCAGGACCTGTTCGCGCGCGTCAAGGCGGAGAATTGCCAGGAGAAGCACTCCGGTAAGGTCGATGCGGAGGCCAGCAAGTCCCTGCTTCAGGAACTGCAGTACAAGGTGGAACGCGAGCGCCACGATCTGCTGGAGATGCGCCGCGATACCGTCAGCCTTCCCATAGGCTCTCCGGAAATCAAGACCAACATGGCACAGATGCGGACCCGCGCGGTGAAAGTAGCCATCATGGCGGTTCAGCTCACCGGCTTGGCCAACGATACCTGCAAAGCAGCAGCAAACTAGAGGCCGACGCAACAAGTGTCGTGTCGGGCTTGACCTCGGGCTTGGGCGCTCCATAAAGCAAGAGCCCCTGGGCCGCATTCCCAGGGGCTCTTGCTGAGCTGTCGCATGGCCGGACCGGATGACTCAAGGAGGAGAGTTACCCGGCCCTTTTGATCTTTTGCCGTTTCCGGCTTTCTCTCTCTGGATGAAGAACGTCGAAAGTTCAGTTCCTTGCATCGAAAATTGATACCATCCGAAAATATTTTATGAGCGGCCGGTCCCAAGTCTCTCCGGGAGCCTTCCTTGTTGGCCTCGAGGAGCTGATCCAGGAGCTGTTCGAGCGCAGTGGGGGAACCAGGTTCGGCCTTACGATTGAAGAGTTTACGGTGATTCTAGGGGAAGTCTCAGCGAAGTCCCTTCCCCCGGATGCCAGCCGGAAAGACGCCCAGGAACTGCTGACCTCCTTGCGGGTCGAGGATCTGGCTCTGGCGCGGGCCTGTGCTGGCGGCAGGGAAGCGGCCTGGGAGCACTTCCTGACTCGCTTCCGAGAAAAGCTCTATGACTCGGCTCGCGCCATCACCCATGAGGAATCCCAGGCGCGGGAATTGGCCGATTCCATCTACGCCGATCTTTACGGCCTGACGACGCGCGAGGGCGAGCGCCCCTCTAAATTGAACTCCTACACCGGCCGGGGCTCGCTGGAGGGCTGGCTGCGAACCGTGCTGGCCCAGGAATTCATCAATCGTTATCGCGGGCAGCGTCGCCTGGTCAGCCTGGAAGAACAGGAGGAGGAGTTTCACCAGACCTTGGCGCCCGCTCCCCCTGTGGCTCCAGAAGGCGGTTCGGGGGATGCCCGCCTCGACGCTGCTGTCGATGAAGCGCTGGGGAGCCTTTCGCCAGAGGACCGCGCCCTGCTGGCAGCCTATTTTCTGGATGGCAGGACGCTGGCAGAAATCGGGCGAATGATGGGTTTCCACGAGGCCACCGCCAGCCGCAAGCTCGATAAGTTGGCGAAAACATTGAGGAAAGCGGTTCGTGACGGCCTCACCCGGCGGGGCATGAGCCGCCGCCAGGCGGACGAGGCCATGGAGACCGATGTCCGTGACCTGCGCGTCAACGTGAGGAAAAGATTGTCGCAAGAAGGATCAGATTCAACGTTCTAGGGATGAGAAGGCTTGGAGGCGGCTGCGGATGATTCAGGTTCCCAGCGCGGTGAGGGCAAGGTTGAAGGGAGTGGCGGACGCCGGTCAGCCGCCACATGTGGACCCCAATCTCCTTGCAGCTTTTGCGGAACAGTCCCTTTTGGAGAACGAGCGCGCGTCGGTGATGACTCACCTGGCGCAATGCTGGACCTGCCGGGAAGTCGTATCTCTCGCACTCCCAGAGCAGCAGCCCGAGATGCAGACGGTGGGCGCGGTGGCGAGTCCCGTCCCCTGGTGGAATCGGGCGGCCATTCGTTGGAGCGCCGTGGCAGCGACCGCCACTGTGGTGGTTGCGGCCGTCATGATGCGGCCTCCCGCGCCACAATTGCAGGTAGCCCACGTAGCAAGTCCTGCCCAGATCCAGCAGAATCCTGCGCCGAGCCTTAAACAAGAGGTTCCCGCGGCCGCATCTGGCCGCCTCGCCGAAGCCAGACCCTCGGCTCCGGCATCGATCCTGGCCAAGCAGCGCAGGGAGTCCAAGGACAAGAACAGCATCAATCAGGGCGTGATGCTGGCCGATTCCAAGGCTGCTCCGTCGCAAGACCTGGATTTGAGATCGGTGTATCGCCAGGACGCCACGACCAGCCGTCCTTCGGAGCAGGAGCAGAAGACCTTGGCGGCAGCGGTAAACGCGGATGCCATTTCGTCCGAATCCGCAAAGAAGCTCCAGGCGCCCGAGATTGCTGCCAGTGGTGAGATGGGCAGCAACGAGGTTCAGTCTCGAATCGAGCAGATGAAGCCCAATCTGGCCGCGGCCGCGGATGTGATGCGCGGCGCCGCCTGGTCGATCAGCCAGGGACGCCTCCTGCGCTCGCTTGATGGCCGCGCCAACTGGGAGCCTGTCCCCGTCGATAGCCGTGCGGTGTTGAAGGTATTTTGGGCATTTGATTCCGATGTCTGGACGGGGGGGGATGCTGGGGCGCTCTATCACTCCAGCAACCGGGGTGAGACTTGGACCCGTGTGCGGCCTGTCGTTAATGACGTGTCGCTGAAGGCGGATATCATTAACCTGGAGTTTGAGGACGCGCAGCACGGAACTGTGTTTACGGCCGCCGGAGAGAAGTGGTTGACCAGTGATGGCGGCCTAAGCTGGAAGCTGCGATAGTCGAAGTTCACAAGTTGGGATTGAGACGCGGCGAAGCTCAATTGGCTTCGCCGTTTTGCTGTTTGGCTGCACTCTTGCTTAGGTTCCATTCTCGGTCTTCGTAACTTCCCCGCACTGTGCAATTTTTTTCTTTTCCACATGCGGTGCGGGTGGAGAATAAAGCCATCAGGGGTTTCGAGTTGACTGCATGCCCGAAGGCTTCAGTCTCCAGCCTGAGTGTTAAGGAAGGAATTATGCGCAGGGGAGGGCTGTAAATGTTGTCAAAGTGCGCAAATCCGGCGTGCAACACCACGTTCCGCTACTTGCGGGAGGGAAAGCTATTTGAGTTTGACGCCAGCACCCTTTCGGCGGCAGCGATATCAGGCGTGATAGCTGCGAAGCGGAAGGGGAGAGTGGAATACTTCTGGCTCTGCGGCAAGTGCATGGCGGAGATGACGGTCACCATCGATCGCGACCGGGGGGTGGTGATCGTTCCGCTTCGCTCCAAGGCCGGTGGGGACGCCGCGGCTTAGTTCTTTCCCGTTTCCGCGATCACTTGGCCGCATGGCCCGGGTCCCGCTTCTCGTACCTCCCCGTCAAATCATTCCAGCGGATTTTAAGCAGCTCGAGAAACATCTTGAAGCCATCGGTGACGGGATTGATCTTCGAGCGCTCATCATGCGACCACTGCACGCCGATCTCGTGCACGCGGAAGCCCAGCTTAGGGGCCAGGAACAGGACTTCAGGATCGAATCCCCAGCGATTGATGAGCTGCCGCGCGAAGATGGCCTGGGCTGCCGGGCGGGTGAACGCCTTGAAGCCGCACTGCGTGTCCTTGAAACGGAGCCCCAGAATCAGGCGTAGCAGCAGGTTGAAGATCCGTCCGAAAAGCTGTCGGTAGAGCGGCTGGCGTTCCTTCTGCAACTCCGCTTGCAACCAGCGTGAGCCGATGGCGATATCCGCCCCTCCGGCGATTGCCTCAAAAAGCTTCGGCGCCTCCTCGATCGGCGAGGACAGATCGGCATCTGTGAACAGCAGCAGGTCGCCGGCCGCCTCCAGCATCCCGTGGCGGACGGTGTAGCCCTTTCCGCGGTTGCCGGGGTTTTCCAGCAGGCGCACCGACGCATGCCCGCGACTAAACTCGCCCACAATTGCGGCGGTGTTGTCGCGGGAGCCGTCGTTCACTACGATGACTTCGGCCTCCCACTGCTGCTGTGCCACGAAGGCGAGGATCTTCTCCAGCGATCCCGCAATGCGCTGGCCTTCGTTGTAAGCGGGTACCACGATGCTATAGCAGGGCTGCTCCATGCGAGCACTTTGACGGACAGGATTCTAATCGCTGGCCGAAGCCGGAATGTTCGAAAATTGGGAATCGAGGAGCGCCCGGCTCGCGCTTGGCATGGCAGCATCAGTGCTATAGCGTCCAAAAAGGGAACTGTGTCGCGCGCTCGCACGAAGCGCGCGGTTTACCGCATTGCCGCAGGTCGGATAGCCTGAGGTTGATGACCCGGAAGTGCCTGATCCTCATCTTCATGGGCCTCTGTTCTGTCTTCTCCGCCGCGGCTTCCAAACCGCATGTAGTTGCTCTCGGGAAGTGGACTACGGCGACGTTTTTCCTCGGTTCGGAGGAGGACACGACCGTCAACATCCGGATACGGCCTCTGATCGTGGACGGAAAGACTCGCGAGTTCACGACCGGCGATTTCCACGACGTCACTGACCGCACTTTCGTCGTTCGCCGAGCTTATCGCTTGAATGACACCTTGCCCGCCGACCCTCCTAATGCGGCCAACCGCTGGCGATGGCAGCGCGGGGGATGGGTGCTGGTGGATCGCGTCACTGGCAAGGTCTCGCAACTGAACCTCCCGGAGTTCGATCCGTTCTACTCCGAAGCCAGTTGGTACCGCGACTACGTGGCTTACTGCGGCGTCTCTGACGATGGCGAAAAGCTGTATGCCATGGTTGCGCAACTGGGGCGACGCAAGCCGCTGCTGAAGAAAGCGCTCGGCCAGGCCCAGGGGGGCGATACGCCGGAATCGGAGTGCACATTGCCGGGTTGGCAGCGCAGGCCCACGCGTGTAACCTTCTCGCCCGCCGGCAAGGCCAAGCTGACGTTCGAGGTTTGGGGCCGCTCGGTGGATCTGGCCAACGAGGCGGAAGCCGACGAATAGCCCACGGGCTGTCCGCACGCCCGGAAACGAGCTATAGGTCTCATTTCCAGATAAGATCATTCCATGAAAACGCTGGATGATTACCTGGCGGACGCTGCTCAGGCGCACGGCCATCTGTGCGCGGGACAGGTGCTGGGGGTGCGCATGGCGATGCTGGGACTGGAGAAACTGGGAGTCGAGGATCCGCGGGGCAGGGATCGCAAACGCCTGGTGACGTTTGTGGAGATCGATCGCTGCGCCACCGACGCAGTGGCCGTTGTCACAGGTTGCCGGCTGGGAAAGCGCGCTCTCAAGTTTCGCGACTGGGGAAAGGTGGCGGCGACGTTTATCGACGTGAACTCAGGCCGCGCTGTGCGAATCGCCGCTAAAGAATCGTCCAAGGCACTGGCCAGGAGCATGCATCCGGAACTCGACGACAAGAACCAGCAGCAGATGCTGGCGTATCGCGAGATGGCCTCTGAGGACTTGTTCGATGTGCAGTGGGTGAAGGTCGAACTGCCGCCGGAGGAGTTTCCCGGCTTCAAGGGCGAGCGCGTGGTCTGCGCTGCCTGCGGCGAAGGAATCAACTTCAAACGTGAGGTGCGTCGCGACGGCAGGATCCTCTGCCGCGCCTGCGCCGGAGATAGCTACTACACAGTTGTCCAAACATAGCATCGGCACTCGGGATGCCGACGGGTATCTGCCGGATCGCTTGCAATTCGAGTGCACCGGCCCGATACGCTAGTAGCGGACGTCCACGCTGCCGTGAGCACTCACATGCGGGCGCCAGCGCCAGTGACCCGCCTCGTCGTGGAAGTAGTCGTATTGCTTGCCCTTGTACACATAGGTATCGCAGCCGTACTTCTTGGCCTGACCCGGAGGCATGCCGCAATTGCCCCATCCCTTCTTCTGGCCATGACCCCAGCCCGGAGGAGTTCCTTCCCGATAGCCATGGCGCGCCCAGGCGTCGCCATCCTGGTCGCGCTGAGCGACATCGCGATGAGGGTTCCCGTGCTGCTGGTCGTCGCCATCCGGATGATCGCTGACCTGGCGCACATACCAGTGGCGCTCATCGCTGTCTCGCCACTGCTGCAGGTCTACACGATCTGTGGCCTGCCCCTTATCCTTATCGCTGGCCGCGGCAACGCCAACCGCCAGAACCAGCATCGTGAGAAGTGCTAACAGCACGCTAATCCAGTACCGCTTCATGACCTCTGCTCCCATGGGTTCGGAGTGCAAGCAGAATACCCTGGAGATACGATTCAGCATCAACGAGTTAGAAGGCTGGTCACACTAAAGTAACCGCGCACTTCTTACATGATTGGGAAAGCTGCGGACGGACCCTGAAGCAAGATACGACTTGAAGGAACTACTCCTGGCGGACGCGGGGAACAGGCAATGCCAGACTGCGGGGCCTGGGCTGGCGCTGCGTGGGGGAGGGAGTTGAAGTCTTCAGGCGGGCATTCGGCGCTTTGCGCGGACGCTTGACCGCGGGTTGCTTCGCAGCCTTGGAAGTGGTACGCCGCCGCCGCGCCAGCCGAGGCCGTGGAGCGTCGTCCGAGCAGCCGCCATGCAGCTGGATCAGACTCAACACGGTGATCATCATGCAGAGGGCGCGCTCGTTCATCGATGACCTCATTGGGAGAACGCTGCGCGCCCCCTCCCTTGCACAGATTATTTAAAAAAAATCACTGGAGAGCGCCGGCAAAGTCACGGTAGCGGATGTAAGCGGAACCCGCATGAATACTAGCGAAAACGCTTAACCCGACGGGCTAGTCCGGACGGTATAGGCGTGCGAACTAGACAGCAGTTCGCTCGTGCTCGTAGGCGTGCGCCAGGCGGAGCAGAGTGGCCTCGTCGAAGTGACGGCCGAGGATCTGCACGCCGATTGGCAGCCCCGTGCGCGAATTTCCGCAGGGTACGCTGATCCCCGGTACGCCTACCAGGTCGGCCGTGACCGTATAGATATCGGCCAGATACATCGCAACCGGATCGTCAACCTTCTCCCCCAACTTGAACGCAGGCGTTGGTGCGGTGGGCGTGACGATGGCGTCCACCTTGCAGAATGCTTCCTCGAAATCGCGGGTGAGCAAGGTGCGAACCCGCTGCGCCTTCAGATAATAGGCGTCGTAGTAACCGGCGCTGAGCACGTACGTCCCCAGCATGATCCGCCGCTTCACTTCCGCGCCGAAGCCCTCGTCGCGGCTGCGCCGGTACATCTCCGCCAGGGTGCGGGCCCGCGGCGAGCGGTAGCCGTAGCGAACGCCATCGAAGCGCGCCAGGTTGGAGGACGCTTCCGCCGTGGCGATGACGTAATAAGTAGGAATGGCATACTCGGTGTGCGGCAGCGAGATCGGCACAATTTCGCAACCGAGCTTCGACATGGTCTGGATCGCCCCCTCCACCGCGCTGCGAGTCTCGCCTTCCAGCCCTTCGCCGAAGTATTCCTTCGGTACGCCCAGCTTCAGGCCTTTCACGGGCTTGCCGATCTCCACTTCGTAGTCTGGAACCGGGACATCGGCAGAAGTCGAGTCTGCGCGATCGCGGCCTGCGATGTGACGCAGGAGGATGGCGGCATCCTTGACCGTCTTGGTGATGGGGCCGATGTGATCGAGGGAAGAGGCAAAGGCGATCAGGCCGTAGCGCGAGACGCGGCCGTAAGTTGGAAGCAGGCCTACGACGCCGCAAAAGGCTGCCGGCTGGCGAATCGATCCCCCTGTATCGGAGCCCAGAGCTGCCACCGCCATGTTTGCTGCCACCGCCGCCGCCGAGCCTCCTGACGAGCCCCCGGGCACGCGCGACAGGTCACGCGGATTGTGCACCGGGAAATACCCGGAGTTCTCGTTGGAGGAACCCATGGCGAACTCATCGCAGTTCGTCTTGCCCAGCACGATGGCGCCGGCGTCCTCCAGACGTTTGACGGCCGTGCAGTCGTAGGGTGAGATGAAGCCCTTCAGTATCTTCGAGCCTGCGGTCGCCTGAATCCCCTGCATCACCATCACGTCTTTGACGGCGATAGGGACGCCGGCCAGCGGAGGCAGTGCATCCCCGCGATCCGCCAGGGTCTGGATCTGCCGCGCCTTGCCCAGCGCCCGCTCTTTGCAGAGCGTGAGATAGGCGCCGATTTTGGGATCGTCGCTTGCGATCTTCTCGTAGAACGCTTCCACCAGGGGAACCGGCGCGAGGCTGCGCTCCGCAATAGCGGTGCGGGCGGCGGCGACGGTGAGCGAACTCAAGTCCATGAGCGAATCAGGACCAAATGCCTATCAGCAAGTCTGCCTGGCTTCATCTCTCGATCACTTTGGGCACTTTGAAGAACGCGCCATCGGAATCGGGAGCGTTCTTCATCACGGTGGCGCGATCGAGGCAAGGCCCGGTCTTGTCGTCCCGCATGGCATAGGCGAAACGCGCGGCGCCTTGCTTGGCGGGATCGATGCCGAAGCGGTCGGAAGTCTGCGCCATGGGCGGAACGTCGGTCGTATCGAGCTGGTTCAGGCGATCGATGTGATCAAGAATGGAATTCAGGTCCTTGACCATCCGTTGCTGCTCTTCGGCGGTCAGCTCCAGGTTCGCCAGATCGGCGACGTAGAGGACGTCCTTTTCGGTCACTTTCATCGTGATCGTGGTGGTAGAAGCCCGGGACGATGGCGCGCGGCCGACTCGCCGGGCAGCACAAATTCTATGCGATTCACCTTGCGAGCGACCACATGGTTGATGGCGCATACGTATTGCTCAGCCAGTTCGTCGAGTTGGCAGCGCCAGTCCGCTCCCGGAACCTCGATTCGCAGAACTCCACATCGCAGGCCGAGGACGCGAGTGCGGTTGGCTACGCTCGCGCCGCAGACCATCGGCCAGGCCAGGACGGCGGCGTCGTCGCTCGCGGCGCTTTGAACCACGGTGTAGGAAATCTTCCGAAGATCGAGTCGCGCGTGCTGCATTGCCCCTTTCCCGCTGCCTCGCGAAACCATGAGCCCATTGGCGCGCGGCAGGCGCTTGCCCGGAACCCGCGGAACCAACTTCCTCATCGCTGGCAAGGAGGGTGGGATTGTAATCTGGGCTGGCGAGCCCAGGGTCCTGTGAATTCCGAGGATTATGGGGAAAACACCAGTTCCTTGAGGAAATTCAGGGCGCCTGGCGGAGGCTCGCAAAATACCGTTCCGGTTGCGCGTGTGCTCCTTACTTTTCAAGCAGATAGCTAAACCGTTCGCTGCACCTGCACGCCACTGAGGGCGAAAAACCCTCCCTTCGGAGACAGTTGGTTGGGCCTTGTGGGCCAAGCAGTTAGCATGACACCGGTGGAAAGCCCAAACTCGTCTGTTTTGTGCGAGGTAGGCGAATTCTTTTTGCTGGTTCGGTTCCGGGGCGGGTCGATCCCCGGAGTCGAGGAATGGTTTCTTGCCCAACGGAGACACTAACGAATGCATAAGCCCATCAAGTACGTAGAGAAGGCGATCACCTACGCGGCGAAGGGGGCATGGGTCGCCTATGCCGGGATCACCCGCATGAAGGAGAATCCCGCGTTCACCCCCAAGTGGTCTGACAAGCCGATGCTGAAGTCGTATCAGAAGACCAAGCCGCCGTTGGGCTGGCCGCGCACCACTGATTCGCTTTGTCCCAAGTGCGTGCCTGAGATTCGCAAGCAGATTCTCGACGGCAAGCTGCCGCAGGAAATCCTGTGCAACGCCAAGGTGGGAGAGGTGAAGGCAACCATCTTGGAGCACGACGGCAAGATCTGGATGGTCAAGGATTGTCCCAAGCACGGACACTTCGAAGACGTAATGTCGGTGGATCCCGCCTTCTCCCGCCACCTGGAGGAAGTATTTCCCGGACGCGACATTCGCGCCCACAATGACGAGAAGCTGCACCATCACGGGACTTCCACCGTGAAGCACGGCCGCGGCTCGGTGCTCACCATCGACCTCACCAACCGCTGCAACATGATGTGCGATCCCTGCTTCATGGACGCCAACCAGGTCGGCTTCGTGCATGAGTTGAGCTGGGAAGAGATCAAGACGCTGTTGGACAACGCCATCACCATCAAGCCCAAGCGCCAGATGTCGGTGCAGTTCTCCGGCGGCGAGCCCACGCTCTCGCCGTATTTCCTGGATGCGGTGCGCTATGCCCGCAAGGTGGGCTACACCAGCGTGCAGGCGGCCACCAACGGCATCGAGTTTGCCAAGAGCGTTGAGTTCTGCCAGCAGGCCGCTGAGGCTGGACTTCGCTACGTCTACCTTCAGTTTGACGGGATCGGCAATACCGCCAATTCCCACCGCAAAGTCGGCAACCTGTTCGACGTGAAGCTGCGCGCCATCGAGAACCTTTACAAGGCGGGCGTGGACATTGTGCCCGTGGTTACGATCGTGAACGGCATCAACAACGAGCAGGTTGGACGCATCATCCAGTTCGCACTGGATAATCCGCGCGTGATTTCCTTAATTTCCTTCCAGCCGGTGAGCTTCACAGGACGGGACGAGGAGGTTACCGACGAGCGCCGCGCTGCCCAGCGCTACACCTTGAGCCATCTGGCCCACGACACCAAGAAGCAGACCGGGCTGGGCGAGCCGACGCGCGACTGGTTCCCCATTTCTTTCATGTCGACGTTTACCGACTGGGCCGACCTGGTGCATGGTCCGCAGGCGGACTGGGGTCAGCTCTCGTGCGGCTGCCATCCCAACTGCGGTGTCGGGTTCGCCATCATGGTCGACAAGGAGACCAAGGAAGCTGCCCCAATGTCTCAGTTCATTGACGTCTATCAGATGGCCAAGGACGTCTCCCTGGTTACCGACGCGGGACACGGAACGAAATGGTCGGCGCTCGGAATGGCTCTCGCGTTCCTGCGCAACTATGAGCCCTTCAAGACCACCACCCACTTCACGCTCTTCGACATGCTGCGCAAATTGGATAAGAACCTGGGAGTGACCAAGAAAGCGAAGTCTGGCGGGTACGGGAAGGTGACGGCTGATCGGACCCTGGAGGACATCGAGAAGCGCCGCCAGGATCGCTGGAACACCCTGTTTGTCGCCGGCATGTGGTTCCAGGACTTATGGAACTACGATTTCCGCCGCACCGAGCAGTGCATCATTCCCTACGCGACCCAGGAAGGCGAGATTTCTTTCTGCGCTTACAACACCGGCATCGGCTGGCGCAACATCATCGAGAAAATGCACATGACCGCCACGCTCACCAAGTGGTACGAAGAGCATGGCCGGCATGAGATCTTCGCCGGCGGCAAGCGCGTGCAGATGGACGATCCGCGCAAGCTCGCCGTGCTGACGCTGAAGGAAGAACTGGTGACCGAGGAAGAGCAGCGCGACCTCGATCAGTTAGGGATCGCGAAGAATGCCCGCGAGGAGAAGATCCGCGCCCGCGACGCCAAACTGCGCGCCAAGACTCCCGAAGAGGCTGCCAGGGACGCGCAGATGATGAAGCTCTACCGCGAAGTCGTGCTGGGCGAGAAGCAGCCCGAAGGCTTCATCCCGCTGGGCAGCCTGGCTACCCCGGGAAACGGAAATGGCAACGGCAATGGGAAGGGCTCCAAGGTTGCGGCCCTTCACGAGGACGAAGTGGCGGGAGTGCCGGGCGACTAAGTGTTTGCTCAAGTCATGACACACGGGCCGCGAGCCATCGCGGCCCGTTTGCTCTTTAGCGGCCGTTCGGAATCAGCAGCAGCTTGCCGGTCGTCTTCCTGCCTTCCAGGTCGCGATGCGCCTGAGCGGCTGCGGACAGCGGGTACTGATGCTCGATACGCAACTTGAGGTCGCCGCTGGCGATCATGTTCATCACCTCGGTGGCGCGATGCTCCAACTCCTCGCGGGTGGACACGTAGTGAGACAGGGTTGGCCGGGTTAGGAAGAGCGAGCCTTTCTGCGTCAGTAACATGGGATCAAAAGGCGGAACCGCGCCGCTGGCGCCCCCGAACAGCACCAGGTAGCCGCGCAGGCGCAGGATATTCAGGTCCTTGTCGAAGGTGGTCTTGCCCACGCCATCGTAGATCACGTGCACGCCCTTGCCCTCGGTGAGGCGCTTCGTCTCCGATTCGAAGTCCTGCTGGGTGTAAACGATCACCTCATCCGCGCCCTGACTCTGCGCCAGCTCCGCCTTCTCGGCCGAGCCTACCGTGCCGATCACCCGGGCGCCGATCTTCTTGGCCATCTGGACCAGCAGCAACCCCACTCCCCCGGCGGCAGCGTGTATCAGGCAGATCTCGCCGCGCTGCAGAGGATAAGTGCTATGCGCCAGGTAGTGAGCAGTCATCCCCTGTAGCATTGCGGCGGCCGCCTGCGAGAAATCGAGGTGACCGGGAATCGCCACCAGCCGGTCGGCCGGAACTGCCGCATATTCGGCATAGCTGCCGAGCACGTTGGTGTAGGCGACGCGATCCCCGGGCTTCACGTTCACTACATCACGACCGACTTCGCTTACGATCCCGGCGGCTTCTTGTCCATCCACGAAGGGCAGAGGCGCCGGGTAGCGTCCTTCGCGCACATACACATCGATAAAGTTGACGCCAGATGCCTTCACCTGGACGACAGCCTCGTTGGGCTTGGGCTTGGGGACGGGAAGGTCAACCAGCTTAAGGACGTCGGGTCCGCCGGGCTGCGAGACTTGAATGGCTTTCATAACGTACCGGATTACTCCTATGTCGCTAGAGTTGCGATATGAGCGGTAATTCTACTCGTATTGGCAATCCGCGCCGACCGGCGCGGCCCGCAGGGCAGTTCCTGCTGCCTTTACCGGCCTGGTCGAATAGAATCTGCGCATGCGAACAAGACTGGCGGTAGTGTTGGCAGGGATGCTTTTGCTGATGGGCATTGCTTGCACGAAGTGGTCTAAGCCTGTGCCCGGATGGTCCGGCGCAACCGGAGGCGAAAACCTGGAGCGCCAGTTTTGGCAGGACGTCAAGCAGAAGAAGTTCGCCGAGATCGAGCGGCGCCTGGCGCCCACCTTCACGCTGGTTACCGGCGAGGGTTTTCGCAATCGCGCGCAGACGCTCGAATATCTGAAGCAGCTTAGCCTGGAGGATTTT
>DATHDM010000004.1:0-2767 GCA_035319065.1 Terriglobales bacterium | reverse complement strand
CACCGAAGCAAGTGTCTATGAAGACTCCATTGAGGGTGTGCAGCATTTGCGGTGTAGAGATCGCCAGTGGGAAGTATTGCTCTGCATGCACTGCCATCCCCTCGCGGGAGAACATGACGCTAGCTGCATTCAAGTGGCATTCAACCCCTCGATACACTAGAGACAAAAGACGAGCGGCTCAGCTTCAGAGCGATCACGCGGTTGCGATTTCATGGTGGTCTCCATCCAGCCTGCCGACATGGCTGAATGAGAATTGCTACGTCGAGAAGATTCAGCCTCGACTCAAAACCGTCAAAGTTCGAGAGATTGCGCAAGCTTTGCACATCTCGAAGCCGTATGCCGCGCTCGTTCGCGCGGGCCGACGCCGCCCCCATCCACGGCATTGGCAGGCGCTGGCAACACTGGCTGGAGTTTCCTCCGGTGCCTAAACGATCGCGGAGGGCGCTACCGGGTCAATGAGGGCAAGTGCACGCCGCAATTCACGTCCCCTCTGCTGGTCGCAATTTGTGCCATCCGGTGAACGCTAGATGAAAGAGCAGGTTCGTGGGCACCATGAGCGAAAGATAGACGACGGGGATCATGTACACGGTGGTGCCTGGAAAGCAGTACCGAGCTATATAGAGGACCACAATCACGCTGCGCATACCTGTGGAAGTCGCCAAAACCCGGCGTGTCTCGCGATCTGGACCACCGATCAGCCAGCCGATCAACATGGAAAGAAGTAGCAAGAGGAGCATCGCCAAGATAGCCCCACCGCCGCGAATTGTATTTAAGGCTTGACGGCGCACCAGACGCGTTTCCCACATAAGAAAGAGAAAGGCAGCAGTGGCTAGAAGGCCCAGTGGCAGTACCAGCCTGGGAGCAACTTTTGGGGCGTGTCGCGCTGCCAACACACCAGCGAACAGTGGCAGGGCGATATACAGCACAATGTGGGTGAATAGGACGAGGAGGGGCCGCTCATTACGCTGCATCATTTCGGGCATCGTTTCGATTGCCAACGGTGTCATCGCGATGCTTACGAGGGAGAGCACGAAGGTCATCGCTGCAGCGAATGCCAGCCGCGTTTTGGCCATTCGAGTAAATTGCAAGGCGATCGGCGTTCCCGGGATCGCAGCCAGCAACAGTAACGCTGCGCGAGCAGTCCGTACTCCGCCAATCCCTTTCTTTTGGCGCGAGCCATAGCGGGAGTAAACATAAACAGTGGACCGAGAATGGCGAAGACGAAGAAGACTATGAAACCGCCGATCTGCACCTTGAAGGAGAGCAGGCTTTCGGCTCTGTAAAGGACGCGACTGGCAACAACACCTGCGAGCATGGCACCCTGAGCGAAAAGAATCGGGCCGAAGGCGTAGGCGCTCTTGCCCAGAAAAGCGAGACCGGCACAGCGGTCGGGATGAGTCGGAATAAGATGCAAATTGATTCTGGAGACTTGCCACAAAAAGCGAAACCAGATGAACAGCCGCAGGTACCAGCGCAGAACCAGGAACTGAAAAATGGGAATGCTGATGAATACGTACCAGAAACCCGCCGGGGTCAGATGCCAGCGTCCGCCGCGCATAGCATACCAGGTCGGAATATTGAGTGCTGCGCGGCTGTTCCAGACCCATAGGCCTACAGTGTAGACAAAGAGCAGTAGCCCGGCCTCGAGAGGGATGGAATTGCGCAGCCTGGTGGCTGATTCGATCGCGCTGCGATAACGTGGCAGGTCTTGCGGCAGAACGATGCGCCGCTCGACGAAGCTGCGAACCACAGGACGTATCCGCGCATGAACAATCAGCTCGGCAATGATGAGAACCGGCAGTGCGACGAGGAATCGCACTTGCACTTCAACGTCGTGCAGGAACGAGAGCCGTCCGAGATTCCCGGGTGAAGGACCGAAGGGAGTGAGGAACAATAGCGGCAGCCAGGCGATGAGCGTAATAACAAGCAGGCGGCGATGCAGGAGGCCCAAAGCATCTCCGGCGAGATGCGACTTGCGAAGAAGCTGATAGATGGGACCGCCCAGTACCAAGGAGAAATCGGGCGGTTCCTGGAGGAACTTAGCTTCCCTCATTCAGTCTAAGTCCTAGCACGGTGATTTTCTTGCCTCGCTCGCACAACGCGGTTTCGGAGACTGGTGCTCTTCCTATCAAGTGTCGCACGCCCTGAATACGAGACAGGCACTGATTTCATCCACACGTAGCCAGTGAGTAATACGGTCATTATTGAGTCGTGCATGGCCTTGGAAGACATCCCACTTGCCGTAGAGCCAAGCATCGCGCAAGTACTTATTGGAGATGGCCGCCAAGGATGAGCCGTATTCGGTGCGCGTGATGAAATATTCCCGACGAACTGCCTCAGACCACGAATAGAACTCATCCTCGCTGACGCCATCCCGCGCCAGCTCGTCAAGCGGGGGGGATAGTATGTATGTGCTGCGTATCGTGCCCCCCCTCTACTTCTCGATATGCGAAAACGCCAGTGTTTATGCGCCTCCGAGCGCTGCGACATGCGTGCGAGCCGCGTCAAATGCGGAGTTGCGCGATGGGCGATTTGAGCGAAAAGTGGAAGCGTTGTCGGGGAGCGGGAGTGGAACCCGGAGGCGGCGGAGTGGGAGTGGGAGTGGGAAGAGGTCAATGAGTGTAATCGCCTTCCATGAGAAGGCCGGTCGGTGTCAAGTCGGTTCGTCCTTGCTTTTTATCGGGCAAGATTCTCTCTCCGCCGAGCCGCCACTGTCGCCACCCTTCCATCCGCACTCTCGATGAGCGATTTTCGCTCGGTGCCAGTT
>DATHDM010000003.1:0-48278 GCA_035319065.1 Terriglobales bacterium | reverse complement strand
TTGCCAACTGGCGGCTGCGTTCTCTGATTGGTAGGTCAGTTGCAGTGGTGGGTGCGTGGTCGAGGAGGATCCGGTCATGGAGAAAACGCGGCTGGGAAACAGCGATTTGGAAATTACACGAATCGGTGTGGGCGCTTGGGCAATGGGCGGGGGCGGCTGGGAATTTGGCTGGGGGCCGCAGGACGATCAGCAATCGGTCACTGCGATCCACGAAGCCCTGGATCGCGGAATCAACTGGATTGATACCGCCGCCGTCTACGGACTGGGCCACTCCGAGGAGGTTGTAGCCCGCGCCCTCGAGGGGCGGTCGCACCGTCCCTACGTCTTCACCAAGTGTTCGATGATCTGGGACAAGCAGGGGAAGGTTGGCCATTCACTGAAAGCTGATTCGATCCGCCGAGAATGTGAAGCGAGTTTGCGCCGCCTGAAGATCGATGCAATCGACCTGTACCAGATCCATTGGCCCAATCCGGCCGGCGAAATCGAGGAAGGTTGGACCGAGCTTGCGCGCCTGCAGCGGGAAGGCAAGGTGCGCTGGATTGGAGTGTCGAATTTCAATGTGAAGCAGATGCAGCGGGCTCAGGCGATTGCGCCCATCACCAGCCTGCAGCCGCCTTATTCGCTTCTTTCCCGCGCCATCGAAGACGAGACCCTGCCCTTCGCTGAGAGGAACAACATCGGCGTGATTGTGTACTCGCCTATGTACTCCGGTTTGCTCAGTGGAGCCATGACCCGCGACCGCGCTGCACACTTCGCTCCCGATGACTGGCGCCGGCGTGATCCCAATTTCCGCGAACCACTCCTTACTCGCAATCTTCGATTAGCCTGCCTGCTGCGGGACATCGGCGAGCGCCATCGGCGGACCGCCGGTGAAGTAGCCATTGCCTGGACCCTGCGAAACAGCACCGTCACCGCGGCCATTGTCGGCGTGCGCAACCCACACCAGGTCGAGGGAATCATCGGAGCCGCCGACTTCAGGCTGAGCGCGAAAGAGGTCGAGGCGATCGAGGAGGCGCTTCACCTGGAATTTGCAGAAGCAAAAGCTGACTGCCACTGATGTGGTCAGCAGCCTATTGTGATCCGCTTCGACCGCGGCAGCACACTCGCGAAGGCATCTTGTTGGAATTCACTATGCTCGATCCTTCTGCCTGCCTACCTCTGTTCAACCGCTCAAGTCTTTTCTTTTCTGAACCGTCTTGCAGAGCGCAAGACATTTCCTCACCGCTCAGTCCTTTCTCCGAGGCGACAATCTGTCGATAGCTGTCGATTTCTCGACGCGTACCACGGCTGTTCACAACCGCTCTTCCTCCGCTCTTCGCTAACTGTCCTATTACCAATCACGCGCCAGCCGTGCTCGGGTCGACGCTCGTGGCACGCCGGTTGCAATGTCAGGCACTGGTGGGGTGACCCTCCTTCGCTGATGGCACTTTGATCAGCTGATGAATACCTTAGCCAAAGCGTGCAGAGCACGCACAAAGAGGAGAAGAACATGAAGAAATTTGCATTCACATCCGCTCTCTTGACGTTGGTCATCGCCCTGGCCTCAGTTGCAATGGCAGGCAGCAAGAACAGCGCGAGTGTAAGTATTTCTCAACCCGTCAAGGTGGGCGACACTCAACTGCAACCCGGGGACTACAAGGTGGTATGGGACGGCACCGGCTCGGATGTTCAGGTCAGCTTCATGCAAGGCAAGAAAACTGTCGCCACTGCGCCTGCAAAGCTGGTCGAACAAGGGAACCCGTATGACGGCGCTGTGGATACCAGCGGAAACGACGACAATTCCCGCACCATGAACTCGATCCTTTGGAAGAACCGGTCCCTAGTGTTCAACCCGCCGCCCGCAGTCGGCAGTGGCCAGTAAACAGGCTCCGGTGTGCGGGAGAGCGTCACGCGCTTTCGCCGCACGCTGGACCATGTGATTTGCGCGCCATCAAGACAGAGGAGGTTTTTGTGGGCTACATTGCAATGACTGGGGCACTCGGATTGATGGGGATCGTGCCGCTTCTCGTTAACGCGCATGCGCTCAAGAACGATCGCACTCGAAATGCCATGCGGGACTCGGCCACGACCGTGACCGGGCTCGACCCGCAGGATTCCGGACGCTGATCGATTTCCGGCAGCCGACTTCATCCTGATGCTGCCGGAGTCTCCTAGACAGATGTCACTTCCGGCAGGCCGGATTTGCGACGCCAGAGCGTAGCTGTGCTAGAGTGCGCATCGCTTTTCCGCGCAGATGCTGGGGGGTGACGCGAATGTCCTCGCCATTTTTCGGGGAGTTCATGGGAACGCTGGTCCTCATCCTGCTGGGGAATGGCGTTGTCGCTAATGTTGTACTGAAGCGCTCCAAGGCTGAGGGCTCGGGCTGGATGGTAATTACCGCCGGCTGGGCTTTCGCCGTCATGGCGGGCGTTTTCACCGCCATCGCCTGCGGCAGCAGCGACGCCTATCTGAATCCAGCGGTAACCTTGGGTTTCGCCATCAACTCCGGTAACTTCGGCAAGGTGGTGCCTTATGCTGCGGCGCAGCTACTCGGAGCTTTCTCGGGCGCCACCCTGGTATGGCTGCATTTCTTTCCCCACTGGAACGAAACCGCAGATAGAGATCTGAAACGCACCTGCTTTTGCACCAGTCCCGCTATCCGGAATTTTGCCGCCAACCTGGTAAGCGAGATCATCGCCACCTTTGTGCTAGTGCTGGTCGCAGCGGCGATCTTCTCCAAGGCTGTTGCCTCCACCGGACCCGTGGCTGGCCTGGGACCCTACCTGGTCGGCAGCCTGGTGTGGGGCATCGGCCTCTCTCTGGGCGGCACCACCGGGTACGCAATCAATCCCGCGCGCGACCTTGGCCCCAGAATCGCTCACGCACTGTGGCCGATCCCCAACAAGGGCGATTCTGACTGGGGATACGCGTTCATCCCGATTGCTGGTCCGCTACTGGGAGGCGCGATCGCCGGCGTGATGATTCGTGCGGTGCACTTCTGAGGACTTCCTACCGGCGTAGCCAATCGCGCCCCAATCTGGAAGCGTTCACTGGTTCGGCGGCTTCGGCTGCGCCGGACTCTGCGAGCGCGCTGGAGCCAACGGTTTGATAGTTGCCTGCTCGGCGGGCACGACATTAGGAACGTGCGGCAGATGCGTCACCTGGCCGTTTTCCGAATCGCCCATGTCGATCCCCAGGTGCTCCAGCGTCAGGCCTGTGACCACGTCTAGCTGAACTTTGGATTCTTCATAGGCAGTCATCGCGTTCACCAGGTTGGATTCCGCGGTTCCTAGGTTGGTCATGGCCTGCAAAACGTTGTACGTGGTGCTGGTCCCAAATTGCAGTTTCTTCTCTTCCGCCGCCAGGCTTTGCGCCGCGTACTCGCGGCCGCTGATGGCCGCCTCCACCTGGGCGCGGTTTTGCTGCACGGCAAATTGAGCGTTGCGCACGTCGACTCCAATTTCATTCTGCAATTGCTGCAGGCGTGCTTGCGCCTGCCGGTATTCGAGTTCCGAGCGCACCTGGTCTGCCTGGGCCGTGCGGTTTCGAATGGGAATATTGACGTTGAACCCTACAAAATAGGTGGGGTGGTCTCCCAGACCGCCGACCGCGTCCCAGTAGCCCGTTGCGGAGATCGGTGGAGCTGGGGTGGCAGAACTGAAAAAGGGATTCTGCAAGCCCGCCAGCGACGTACCTCCATAGTTGGCGACAAGATCTACCGAGGGCAGCATGGCATTGCGCGCGGAATTCTTGCTGATGGCGCGGTTGGTTAAATCGACGCGCGATTGCGCCAATTCGGGCCGCCGCTGCAGCGCTCCCTCGATCAGATCCTGGATAGGAACCACCTCCTCCGCTACCGGCAACTCCATGCGGTCTGTGGGAATGACGGGGGAGGCTGCCAGCACCGGATCGCTCTGGTTCTTGGTGATTGCATTCTTCATCAGCAATTGCTGCAGCTGCAGGTTGGTCTGCGAGGCAATCAGCGCCTGATTGCTGGCTGCGACCTGCGATTGCGCATTGACGATTTCAATGGCAGCCAGCGTCCCGGCCTTCACCTGCCGGCGGTTGTTGGTCTCCAGTTCCTGCGCCAGCTTCAATGCGCGCTCCTTGGCTTGCACGTCTTCGTAGGCGCTGACCAGGTTCCAGTACAGATTTTCGATCTGCGTGACCGTAAAAATCACCTGCTGCCGAAAGGCGATGTCGGAAATTTCCCGGTTGTTGCGCGCGATCACGATAAAGCGTCTATTCGACGCCATGCCGATGCCCTGCAGCAGATGCTGGCGGAACTGGATGAGGAAATTTGAGTTCAGTTGCGGCACCAGGAAGGTTCGGGTGCTGTTGGTGGTCACGCGCGAATTGTTGAAGGCAACCGTGAACAGAGTTCCGGTAGGAAAGCCTTGGGTGTAGGCGAAATTCGCCGTGCCGGTGTTTTGTGTGAGCGAAGGCACCCCGGTGAACACCGTATTCGATTGCGGCGTCTCCGAATGCTGGATGCCTAGGGCCGAGCTGAAGATGGGGTCAAAGGAGTCGATGGCCCCCCCCACCCCAAGCGTCGACACCACCAGACCGGCGGTTCCGGTTCCCGCCCCTCCCGCCGCCGCACTGGTGCCTCCCGCGCCTCCTCCCGTGGCTCCGGTATTCCCGATGGAGCCCACACCGCCGCCGGGCGTGCCGGAGACAATGCCGGTATTGACGCCGCGAACGTTGGCCCCGGACTGGGCGCGCAGAACGTCGGTGCCAGCAATCGACAGGTTGTAGCGCGCAATGACCAGGTCGAGATTGTTCTCCAGGGCCAGCGCAACGGCGTCATTCAGAGAAAGCATCATCTTGCCGTCCTTGATTACCTGGTCCAGGCGCACCGTGTTCGTAAAATTCGGCTCCGGCACGTGCCGCGGCGAATATGGCTTGAACACGTTGGGAAAGATGGGAACCGACTTCGAATAGTCCTGCTTCTGTCCCCAAGCCGCAGGAAAAAACAAGCATGGAACGGTCAGTGCGGTGATGAGCCAACGTCCAAGCAGGGAACGTCGAAAGAGATCCATTGTGATCCTCCGGGAATGACTGCCAGTTGTACCTTTTGCCATGCGCAACGCCCAACCATTTTCAGCCATAAACGAAATCTTTTTACATCCTCCTGAAACGCGGCTGCGACCCTTCTGAAAGATGAGTCTTGCGGGTCGCTGGAATCGGCAATTCTGCCGGCTTGACGATCGGCCAATAACCGGCCGCTCGGCGCTAGCGACGATTTAGCATAGCGATGTGCGAAGCGTCGCCCCGATCCGGCGTGTTGGTCTGGCGCGCGCGCTTTCCAAGCTGGGTTATTGCTCGCGATCACGCGCCAGCGAGTTGATTCGCGCAGGGCGTGTCACCCTCAACGGCAAGATTTCCCGCAATCCGGAAGCCCCCGTCAGCCTGGACGAGGACTCCATCTGCGTCGACTCTTATCCCCTCCCCGACCCGGGGAAGGTTTACTGGATGCTGAACAAGCCGCGTGGCGTAGTTACTACGGCTGCCGACGAGAAGAACCGGCGCACGGTTTACTCGTGTCTGCCTGATGGGCTGCCGTGGATGGGCCCCGTCGGCCGCCTGGATAAGGCGAGCGAGGGCCTGTTGCTATTGACCAATGACTCGGTATGGTCGGCCCGCCTCCTTGCACCCCAGACTCACCTCGACAAGACGTACCACGTTCAGGTTGCGGGACTAATCGGCGCCTCCGTAATTGAGTCCTTGACGAGGGGCATGCTAATGCCCGAGGGTGCGCGCCTGTCTGCAAAGAAAGTGCGTCTGCTGCGCCAGGGTGATCGCAACAGCTGGCTCGAAATCGTGCTGGATGAGGGCAAGAACCGACAGATCCGGCGCATGCTTGAGCAGTTGGGAATTGGGGTACTGCGCCTGGTGCGGGTAGCCATCGGCTCGCTGACGCTGGGCGATCTTGCCAAGGGGGCCGCCCGACCGCTAACGGCGCCAGAGAAGTCAGCCCTCGACCGCGCGATGAAAGGGAACGTAGCTCGCTGATTAAGGAGTATCGGGACGGCCGCTGCTCAGGCAAGTTCAATCGCAATTGCATGCGCGGACATATCCGCCCAAAAGAGAAGACCCGAACTCTAGGTTCGGGTCTTGCGGTCCGGTGCACAGATCCAGGGGTGTGCTACCGGATCGGCGACAAGGCCACGGTCATCACCGCGTAGGTCGAGCCGTTGCCATGCTGGGCCAGAAGGCCCTTTTCCTGCCGGCTCATGGGAACTTGGATTCCACCGTTGTCCATCCAGACCTGGGACAGGAAATAGCGCTCGCCCACCTTGTGGAAGACCAGCTTTGCTTCGCCTTTGCCGTCGTCATAGAGGGCACTGGTGGTAATTCCAGCGCGCGCGTTTTCCTCGCTGTTGGCAACCCAGAGAATACTGCGGACAGGCTCGCTCAACAGGTACGGTCCGGCAGGCAGGTTCTTATCGCCTACGGCGAAATCGAACGGGATAGTGGCCTTGGCCGAGTGCGTGATTTGCGCAAACCCGGTGGAGACACTCAACAGGGTCACCAGGCCGCAGGCCAGCAGCGTCAGCAGAGTGTGCTTTTTCATAACTCCTCCTCATCCTTTCAGCGACCGTCGTGGCAGCGGGGGAAGCTCATTCCCGTCTTCCATCGCTCTCGATCCGGCCCAGGGCCTTTACCCTGAACGCCCTGTGATACTGCAGGTGGGCAGCCAAACTCAGGCACGGACTGGCCGTGTCTCGGCGAATCGCCGAAGATCAACAAGCAGAATGCCTTATCCGCGCCGGGGAGGATTTCTTAACGCTGCTCCGGCTCATTTCTCTGGCCACTAAGCCTCGCAAAACGGATAGGGTTCTATCCGACCGGATAGACGCCTCGGCTCCGTCTCAAGTGAACTCGCTGCTGACGCCCGCCTTTCCCGGTACCATGTACAGGCGCGCGCGACTGTGTTAAACGAAGAGGCGTATGGCACTGCAAGCCAAATTGATCGGGATCTCCGGGCCGGTCTGGAATCAGACGTTCGCTGTTGACGCCGAGGCGAGTCTGGGGAGAGATGCCGACAATACCATCGCGATCGCCGATACCCAGGTTTCCCGTCATCATTGCCGGCTCCAACGCGAAGGCCAGGAATTTGTCCTCGTCGACCTCGAAAGTCACAACGGCACCCTTGTGAATGGCGCCTCCGTTCAGCGGTGCGTCCTCAAGAATGGAGATCAGATTTCGGTTGGTCCCTGTGTGTTTGTTGCCGCCATTGGGGAAGTGGACTCTGCGCATGGTCTCCCGGAACAGTTCGGCCCTGACCTCCGAGTGCCCAGCGCCGAGGTTGAAGTGGAGGAGATGGCCTTCTTGCAACCCAGCACCGTCCCCGCGATCCGCACCTCGCGCGAGCTGGGAGCGCTGGTCAAGATCGCCAGCCGCATCAACGCCATCCGAGACCTGGAATCGCTGGAGTGGCAACTGCTGGGGATGATCTTCGATCTCGTGCCCGCCGACCGTGGAGCCATCTTGTTGCTCTCAGGCATCGATGATCAGTACGACTCCGTAGTCGCTTGGAACAAGCTGGTGGGACCGGCCGAACCGGTTCACGTGAGCCGCACCATCGCTCAACAGGTGATCGGGCAGCGCGCGCCTGTGCTTGCGAACAAAGTGCTCGCAGGCGAATTCGCCCATGCCAGAAGCCTTGCCAACGCGCAGGTGGTCTCCGTAATCTGCGTTCCCCTCTTGGTCGGAGATCGGGTTATGGGGCTGATTTATCTGGATTCCTCCCATCCAGCGGCCGGCTTTGACGAAGGTCACCTGGAATTGCTGACGGCAGTTGCCGGCGTGTCCGCCTTGGCAATCGAGAGCCTGCGCCGGATTGAAACTCTGGAAACGGAGAATCAGCAACTGCGCGAACTGGCCGACCTCGAACACAACATGATTGGCGACAGCCCGCGTATGCAGGAGATCTACCGCGCGATTGCCAAGGTCGCCGCCACCGATACCTCGGTGCTGATCTCCGGCGAAAGCGGAACCGGAAAGGAGCTGGCCGCGCGCGCCATTCATCGCAACAGCCCGCGTGCCGACCAACCTTTCGTCGCCATCAACTGCGCCGCATTGACTGAAACCCTGCTGGAGAGCGAATTGTTCGGCTACGAGAAGGGCGCCTTCACCGGGGCGGTAGCTCAGAAGAAGGGCCTGATGGAAGCCGCGCACGACGGCACGGTCTTTCTCGATGAAATCTCCGAAATGGCCCTGGGCCTGCAAGCCAAACTGTTGCGGGTTCTGCAGGAACGCGAATTGACACGAGTCGGAGGAACCAAGGCCATCAAGGTCAACGTGCGGGTTATCGCCGCCAGCAACTGCGATCTCGCTGCCGCCGTCGCCGCTGGGAAGTTTCGGCAGGATCTCTTCTACCGCATCAAAGTTGTCACCATCAACATGCCGTCTTTGCGCCAGCGCAAGGAGGACATCTCCTTGCTGGCTGACCACTTCCGCAAGCTCTACGCCGAGAGATGCAAACGTCACGTGCAGGGCATCTCGCGCGACGCCGTGGCGGCCCTCGCGCGCTATTCTTGGCCAGGCAATGTCCGCGAACTGCAAAACGTGATCGAGCGCGCCGTCGTGCTAGGCTCGACCCCCATGATTCTCCCCGAAGACCTTCCGGAAGAACTGGTGGAGAATGTTCCGGTGACCGGCGACTTCTCCGACGCAGCCGGCTACCACGAATCCATCACCCGGCTTAAGAAGGAGTTGATCCTCAAGGCCGTGGAGCAGGCGGGCGGCAACTTCACCGAAGCTGCAAGGTTGCTGGGTCTTCATCCCAACTACCTCCACCGCCTGATCCGCAATCTGGAACTCAGGCCCCTGCTGGAAAAGACGGAAGAACGCGAAGCCGGATAGCTCGCGACCAGAATAGCCTGTTCTGACACTTCCCGCTTAATGCGACCAGCGCCTGCGGTGCACCATCGAGGGGAATCAGCGCAGATGCGGCCTTCTCACGGCGATGGGCCCAGCAGGATCGCGAGGGCTGCCAATGCGAACGTCAGCAGGACGATTGCCGCAAGTAACGGGGCCAGCCAGGCGGAAGTGACTTGCTTGAGGTCCACCATGGGTAACCTCCCGCAGGCCTCAACATGCGCAGGTCGTGTTGACGGATCCTTCTCTGCGCGCCGACGATTATAGTCCTTTCCACCCCAGCGGTTCTCAATCCGGGGGCTTCACCGCAGTTTATGCCAGGGCGTATACTTGCTCCCCGCTTGGGGTGCGGTGGTACTGCAGATTGCAGTCCCAGCGTCGCCCGGTTCGCATGCCCCAAGCCAATCTTCTCTTGGCTCTGCGGACGATTACAAGAAATGGAGGACGATTCATGGTGCGATCCAAACTGCTTGTCGCCGTTCCGTCACTCCTGGCCTTGGCTATTCCGGCGCTGGCGCAACAACGTGAACCTTCGCCCAAAGCTGAAGAACGCATCGTCAAGGAAGTGCGGCACGAGATCGTGATGCTGCCGTACTTCGGGGTTTTCGACAACATTGCCTTCAAGGTAAACGGCTACAACGTGACCCTCTATGGGCAGGTCACGCGGCCTACTTTGAAATCGGATGCCGGAAACGTGGTGCAAAAGATTGAAGGCGTGGAAGGCGTGGATAACCAGATCGAAGTTCTACCTCCCTCCCCCAGTGACGACAATTTGCGACGCAGGTTGTTTCGTGCCATTTACCTGTACCCGCCCTTGCAGAAGTACGACATGGGAACCATCAAGCCGATCCGCATTATCGTCAAGAATGGCCACGTTACCCTGGAAGGAGTGGTGGACAACCAGGGAGACAAGAACATCGCTGGGATCCGCGCCAATGGCGTGTCGGGAGTTTTCTCCGTCACCAACAACCTGGTCGTCGCTTCATCCTGACGCGGCAGGGCTCGGAACCATTCCGAGCCCATTCGGATCCCCGCTGCCCGCCCATCTCCGGAACGGCATGTCTGATATGCCTCGAGGGCCACGCCCCGGACATCTCCATGCGTTAAAATTCGGCTGCTCCCTTGGGAGGCCCGCATGATCACGGCAGCACAACTGCGAGCCGGCATGGCGGTTCGCATCCAAGGTCAAATCTACGAGGTGTTGGAGACGGCCGCGAAAGCTGGCGGCGGCCAACTTGGAGGTGTGGTCAAGACCAAGCTCCGCAACCTGGTCAGCGGACGCTTCTGGGATTCGCACTTTCGTCCGGACGAGCGTCTTGAGGACCTCGATGTTCAACGGCAGAACATGGAATACCTCTACAACGACGACGACAATTGTTTCTTCATGCACCCCCAAACCTTCGAGCAGGTGGAGGTGTCGCGCACGGTCCTGGGCGAGGCCGAAAAATTTCTTCAGGGCGGAACGACGGTTCCCGTAGAGTTTTTTGAGGGCAGGCCCATCCGCGTGGTTCTGCCGGACGTAGCGGAGATTCGCGTCACCGATACCGCTGACCCGATTCACACCGGACAAGACAACACCTGGAAGGAAGCGCGGCTGGAAAATGGTGTGCACATTCAGGTTCCCCTGTTTATCGCACGCGGCGAACTGGTGCGCGTGGAGGTGAAGAGTGGGAAGTATCTGGAGCGGGTTCGCCTGGAACGGAAGAAGGGGGCTTGAGGGACCGGCAGCCTGAACCTGCCAGCCTCACATGATGACCGATCCGAACCCCTGGAGGGCGGCGCGAATCTGCTCCACCTTCATGCAGTCGTCAGCGTTTTCCTGAAGAAATTCCACGCCGTAGTTGTAGCCGTTCCGATCTCGTATCTCGCATCGTACTCGAACCGGGCCGGAGTAGGGGGGCGTAAACTCCACCTCCACCACGTTGCCGTCTTTGAGCTCTGCGCCGGCAAAGACTGACATACCTCCCTCGTTCAACTCTGTGCCTCGGCCTTCGACGATGCGTACCTTTTCGTCGGTCTGTACGATCAAGCGCAGCGGAACGTTAAGTTTGTAACGCGGCCAGCGGCGTGTGTTGGTGAAACTCGTATGCGCTCCCACCACTTCGGTTGCCATCTTACGGTTGGATCCTCTTCTGGCCTTACTGCAAAGGCGAGACCGGCGGAATCCGCCGGTCTCCCATTTCAGAGGGGTTAGTTTCCACCGCCACCCGATTGCGTCGAACCGTTGACGCGGTACTTGTCCTTGACATCCACGGTTACGACGCCATCAAACGAGGTCGCAGCAAACATGCGGCCGTTGGCGAAGGTCACATTGCGCGTCGGCACGCCGATCTGCTGCACCTTCTGCCACTTGTTCCCATCGGCAGAGGCGTAGACGGCGTGAGCCGAATTGGTGACCGCCACCACCGCGCTCAGGCGCGGATCGTACGTCAGCGAGATGATCTTCCCGTCGGCGATCGACGGCACCATGTTCCAGTCCTGTCCTGCCTGCTGGCGATACACCCCTTGCGGGCTGTTGAGCCAGATCGCCCCGTTGTTCTCCATCGTCATCCCGCTGACAAACGCCACCAGCGGAATTCGCGTCTGCTGCCACTTGGCTCCGTTGTCCTCGGATACGAACAACTTGGTGTGCGTAATGGCCGCGATTCTCTGGCCATTGGTATGCACGGCAATGAAGTCCTCGTGCGGCACTCCAATCTGCAGGCTCCACGTCGCTCCCGAGTTCTGGCTGCGGAAGAGACCCTCGGAGGTCGCTGCGAACCAGTGTTTTCCTTCCACCGATACGTCCGAAACCCGGAGGTTGCCGTGCACTACCGGCGCTTTCATCCAGATGTGGCTCTTTTCGCTGTAGCGGAACAGGCCGCCGTTGGTCGCCGCAAACAGGTTGCCCTTGCTGTCCTGGCGGATGACAAACACGTCGTGCCCGCCCAGCCCGGCGCTCATCTGCGTCCAGTGCGCGCCCTCATCCTGCGATGTGAAAACGCCACCCGAGTCTTTGTCGTTCAGCAGACCCGCGTAGACCAGGCTGGGATTGCGGTTGTCCACCAGAATCGAGTTCACCTGGCGATGCGTGAACCCGTGATTGGAGGGCGTGAAGGTCACGCCGCCGTTGGTGCTGTATAGCACTCCCATGCGGTCGGTAGCCAGCAGGACCACATTGGAATTCGTGGGGTTCACCATCACGTCGTTGATGACGAGATTGGCAGAGGAAACACGCTTCCAGCTCTTGCCCGCATCCACCGTCTTGTACAGGCCCTCGGTAGTGCCGGCATACACAATCGACGGATCACTGGGGTCCTGCTTCAGCACGCGCGTGCGGCGGGCGGAGAATGGAATCCCCTGGATCTTCTGGAATTGTTCTCCCTCAGCCTCGCTGCGGTAGATGCCGGAACACGCGCTGGCGTAAACCAGGCTCGGCCGGTGCTTGTCCACGATGATCGAGAACACATCGGAGTCGTCGATCATCCCGCGGTTGATCTGGTGCCAGTTGGCTCCGCCGTCGCGAGTCTTCCACGCCAGGTGCCAGGTTCCAGCATAAATGACGTCGGGATTCTTGGGGTCGATCGCCACGGACTGGATCGTCTTGATGTCAGGATGGTTCTCGGGCGATATCCGCTTCCACGAGTCGCCACCGTTATCGCTGCGGAACACGTTCTCCAGCGTTCCGGCCACCAGCACGTCAGGATTCGATTCCGAAATGGTCAGTGAGCGAATAGACTTGCCCTGCATTCCAGGCAGCGATGTCCAGGTCTTTCCCCCATCCCTGGAGCGGAACAGCTCTCCGCTGTTGCGCTCGATGCTCCATCCCGCCACGTACATGAGGCGGGAGTCGGCCGGGCTGATTACGATGCTGTCCAGAACGTAGTCGAAGCCGCCGCCCAGGTGAGCGAAGCGAGACCAGTTGTGGCCGCCATCGTCGGAAACATACAACCGCCCAGAGCTGGTCGCGAGAAACACGCGGCTGGGGTTGTCGGGAACGTACGCCAAGCGGCGCACGTCACCACCATCCGGGCCCAGACTCTTGGGTTCCGGATTCTGACCGGCAGTCACCGTGGCGACTGCAAGCAAAAGAAAAAGCAGGACTTGGGTCCCTTTCCACACACGCAAAGCCATGTACCCTCCAACGGAAAAGTGCTCGGGGGAGGTACCGACCTAAGGTGCCAGCGGATTGGGATTTCAGCCAGATTACCTAAGCGGCGGCGGACATGTCCGTGGGGGCACGTCCGCAGGGAGTACACCTGAAAATTCCGGGCCGGAATGAATTCAGTTTAGAAACCGCAAGCCTCCGCGTCTTCTACAATAGGGCCGGCGGTTCGCTGAACAAATCCCTGACAGAATCCGTATCCTATTGCAATGAGGATGCTCCTGGACATCTTCGGCCAGACTCTGCGAACCCTGTGGGTGCACAAGATGCGCTCCTTCCTGACTATGTTCGGGATCGCCTGGGGGGTGGGGTCGCTGCTCCTGCTCGTCGGTCTGGGTGAAGGTTTCCGCTCTGGCCAGCGCAGGCAGCTATCCACCCTGGGCCAGGACATCATGTTTATCTTTCCCGGCCGGGTTCCCGCTGCTCCCGGTAGCCACACCGGCATGCGGCTCTACACCCTGACCTATGACGACTATGCGGCCATCCGCAACGAAACCAGGCACCTTCACAGTGTTGCCCCGGTGCTGATGCGGTCGGACATTCGCGTGGTCAGTGACTTCAACAACACCAACGGACAGGTCACAGGCACAACTCCCGATTTCGCCGATATCCGCTACCTCCCCATCGACACCGGTCGCTGGCTGAACGAACTCGACGATCAGCAGAAGAACACGGTAGCCGTGATCGGCGATGAAATGCGGCGCAATCTCTTTCCCGGCCGGCCGGCCGTTGGCACGACCATCCTGTTGAATGGCATCCGCTTCCAGGTGGTCGGCGTCCTGAGCAGCGTGGGCAAGAACGAAAACAACACTACCAACTTCCGCGTCTTCATTCCCTACAGCACCATGCGCCAGTACTTTCCCCTGAAGGGAGAGAACAAGGAGAACGCCGTTTCATTCATCAATTTTCGGCCCCGCACTCACGATGAGCACGAATTGGCGAAATTCGAGGTCCGCAAGATTGTCGCTCGCCAGCATGGCTTCGATTGGCAGGACGACCAGGCCTTCGACGACTGGGATACCGTCAAGTCGGAAGAAATGGTGGGCAAGATCTTCGACGCCATGAACATGTTCCTCGGTGGCGTTGGCCTGGTGACGCTGGCGCTCGGCGCGATCGGCATCATCAACATCATGCTGGTTTCCGTTAGCGAGCGTACCAAGGAAATTGGGTTACGCAAGGCTCTGGGGGCAACCAATCGCGTGATCCTTACGCAATTTTTCCTGGAAGGAGCTTTTCTCACCTTGCTGAGCGGCGGCATCGGCATTGGAGCGGCTGCCGGATTCATGGCCACGCTGGGGTTGCTCCCCGCGCCGGAAGGTTTCGACACTCCCAAACTGGTGGCCTCGTCGGCGATGCTGGCGGTGACTTCGCTTTCTCTCGCCGGCATTGTGGCCGGACTCTATCCCGCTCGAAAAGCGTCGCTGCTGCAGCCCGTTGAAGCGTTGAGGAAGGACTGACATGATCAAAGACTTGGTGGGCCAGGCCTACGCTGCCATGCGCTTCAATTCCCGTCGGACTGCTCTCACCATGCTGGGCATGGCTTGGGGGATCGCCACGGTGGTCCTGCTGTTGGCCTACGGGGACGGTTTTGGCCGAGCCATTGACAATATCTTTTCCAACTGGGGCGCAAAGGTCATCGGTGTTTTCCCCGGGCGGACTTCCTTGCAGGCAGGCGGTTCCAAGGCCGGCGTGCAAGTGCGGTTGACCCTGGATGACGTCGAGCGCATCCAGAACAGCGTTCCCACCGTCAAGCATGTCTCTCCCATCATGTTCAAGACATGTACCGTGCAGAACGAGACCCGGTCCTTCCAGTTTGAAGTTCAGGGCATCTATCCCTCCGTGCATCGCATTCTCAATCTTCCCATGGACGAAGGCCGGCAGCTTAATGAAGAAGACATCATGAACCGCGCCCGGGTGGCGGTCATCGGCTCGGAGGCGAAATCCAAGCTCTTCTCCGGCCAGTATGCCCTAGGCGAACACATTCGCATCGATGGCATCAGCTACGAGATCGTCGGCATTGCCGCTGCCAAAATGCAGGAAGGGAATGATGACGTAAACCGTAAGGTCTACATCCCGTTCACCACCTTCGGCGACCTGAAGGACCTTCGCTACATCGACGCCATCTGGCTCGACTATGAAGTGATGGATTATGATAGCGTGGAGCGCGCCGTACGCGAGACCCTCTCCGTCTATCATGGTTTCCGGGCCGATGATCGCCGTGCCGTCATGATCTTCAACGCCATGAAGCAGGTGACTCAGTTCCACATCATTACCCTGGGATTGAAGATACTTCTCGCCTTTATCGGCACCCTCACCTTGGCGATTGGCGGTATCGGCCTGATGAACATCATGCTGGTTTCCGTGACCCAGCGTACAACCGAGATTGGAGTGGAAAAAGCGTTGGGCGCAAGGCGCCGGCACATCCTCTTCCAGTTCCTGGCGGAGGCGTTGATCATTACCTTTGCCGGCGGTGTGCTGGGAGTGATCCTGTCCTACGCCATTTCCCTGGGGATTGGCAAAATCACCCTCTACAGCGCGCTGGCGAGTAATGCGGATGCAGGCGACATCCGCTTGATCATCAACACCAGCACGCTGTTGATCGCCACGCTGATTCTGGCCCTGGTGGGTCTGATCAGCGGCATGTTGCCGGCCATCAAGGCCTCCAATCTGGATCCCATCGAAGCCCTGCGCTACGAATAACAGAGACTTTACTCACTATTCGCCGGCAGAAGGGCTGGCCGGTTCATTTTCCTCGGGGTGGATGTTCTCTTCCAGGCTCGTGCGGGAGCGGGAATATCTCTTGTGAACCAGTGTCGCTTCGGCGTTGCGTTTCGCTGCGATCATTTCCGCGACGATGGAGACCGCAATCTCTTCGGGCGTGACGGCTCCAATCTCCAGCCCAATCGGTGCCATTACGCGTTCGAATTGGGCCGCCGTGAATCCTTCCTTCTCCAGCTCCCTGTAGATGGAGAGCACCTTGCGCCGGGAACCGATCATGCCGATGTAGCGGGCCGAGGTGCCGACTGCCCAGCGCAGAACGCGCATATCATCGCGATGACCGCGAGTGACGATTACCAGGTAAGTTGACTCGTTGGGAGTAATCCGCTCCACCGCTCGCTCGAAATCTTCCGAGTAGACTTCCCGCGCCTCGGGAAACCGCTCACGGTTGGCATAGGCCTCGCGGTCATCTACGACACTGACATCAAATCCAGCCAGCCGTGCAAACCTGTAAACGTTCGTTGCTACGTGACCCGCACCGAACAGATAAAGATGCGGGATGGGCATCACCGGCTCAACGTAAACCTCCAGCGTGCCTCCGCAGACCAGGCCGGTGTCATAGCGGGGATTCTGATTCAGATTGAAGGTTAGCGTACGTGGCTTCTCCTCTTCCATCACTTCGCGCGCCGCCTGCCACACCTCCGCCTCCACGCAACCTCCGCCGATCGTGCCCACGATCGAGCCATCGTCGCGCACCAGCATCTTTGCGGTGTTAAAGGAGGGGATGGACCCACGCACATTGATGATCGTAGCCAGGGCGCCGCGCCGGCCCTGGCGCCGCATCTCGACGATCTCCTCATACAGGTCCATCGGAATCAGTATGTTGGATGTCGTCATCCAAGTCAAAACACCCCTTTCCCCTTGGGCGCCCGATCCCGGCTTTTGATGTAATCTGGATGCCAACCCGTGGGGGAACCCAGCACGATGAGCTGTCAGCAACCAGTCGCGAAGCCCCGGGAGAATCGCAGCGCCGCCATAGGGTTCGGGCGGTCACTGCGAGAACTCCTGGCCGAGGTTGAAGCCGGGGCCCTGCTCTCCAGGGAGGCCGCCCTGAGGCTGTGCCGCTGCAGGCCTGACGACCTGCCAGCCCTTCTGGCGACGGCGGTTGCCGTGCGCCGCCAGTTCAAGCCTGACGTCGTAACCTATTCGCGGAAGGTCTTCCTGCCGCTGACCAACCTGTGCCGTGACTACTGCGGCTACTGCATCTTCCGTCGCGATCCTGGCCAGCCCGGCGCTCACACCATGACGCCGGACGAGGTCCTGCACGTGGCGAGCCAGGGAGAACGGCTGGGCTGCACGGAAGCCCTTTTCAGTCTCGGCGACAAGCCCGAGCTGGTATTTCCTGCGATGCGCGACACTCTGCGCCGGCTCGGCTACAAGTCCACCCTCCACTATCTGGAGGCGATGTGCGAGCTGGTGCTGCGTGAAACGCGGCTGATTCCGCACGCCAATCCCGGGCTCATGAGCGATGCGTGGCTCACCCGCCTGCGTGCCGTCTCTCCCAGCCTCGGATTGATGCTGGAGACTACGGACGAGAATCTGTTGCTCCCGGGCGCAGCGCACGATCGCGCGCCCGACAAGCGGCCTTCCCGGCGGCTTAGGGTTATCGCCGAGGCGGGAGAGCAGGGAATCCCTTTTACCACCGGAATTCTGATCGGGATCGGTGAACTCTTGGAAGACCGGGTCGACTCACTTTTCCGCTTGCGGCAATTGCACGACCGCTACGGCCACATCCAGGAAGTCATTGTCCAAAACTTTCGGGTCAAGCCCGGCATCCCCATGCAGGACTGGCTTGAGCCCAGCCGCCTGGATATGCTGCGCACTGTCGCCGTCGTGCGATTGATTCTGCGCGACATGAATTTGCAGGCGCCGCCCAATCTGTCCGCGCCCGATTATCAGGAGCTGCTGACGGCTGGGATCAACGATTGGGGTGGCATCTCCCCGCTGACTCCCGATTTCATTAATCCCGAAGCCCCTTGGCCACATCTCAGGGAACTGGAGCGCCGAACGGCGGACGCCGGTCTCCAGCTTCGGCAGCGCCTGCCGGTTTATCCCGAGTTCTTGAGCAGGGTGCAGCAAGCAGGCGGTCTTGGAGCCGAGCGTCTGCTCACCGCTGCAGACGCGCAGGGGTACGCCATGCCGCATCGTTCCGAGGCCCCCACTCTGCAGCATTCGGCCTCTCTGCGAGTTCGTGGAGCTCACGCATGATGGTCGTCCTCACCGGTGGAACTGGCGGCGCAAAGTTCGTAGCCGGCCTCAGGCAGGTCGTGTCACCGGGAGATCTCACCCTGATCGTCAACACTGGCGATGATCTGCGCTGGTGGGGCTTGCATGTCTCGCCCGATCTCGACTCGATCACCTATGCCTTGTCCGGTCTCTTGAGCAAAGACCGCGGCTGGGGATTTGATGGCGACACCTTCTGCTGCCTTGAGCGTATGCGTGTCCTCGGAGCCCCAGGCTGGTTCCAGCTTGGGGACTGCGATCTTGCCACCCATCTTCGCCGCACGCAGCTTCTTTCAGAAGGCAAATCGCTCAGCCAGGCAACCGCCGAACTGGCATCCGTCATGGCCATCGAATCGGCGATTCTGCCCATGACCGACGACCCCGTCGAAACTCGTGTTCTCACTGACGCCGGGGAGCTCAGCTTCCAGGAGTACTTCGTACGCGAGCGCTACCGTGTTCCAGTCCGGGGTGTCCGCGTCAGCGGCGCTGAGCGCGCCCGCCCGGCTCCCGGCGTGATCGCGGCGATTCGAAGCGCGAGCGCAATTTTCCTGGCGCCCAGCAACCCTGTGACCAGCATTGGCCCTATTCTTGCCGTCCCTGGAATTCGACAGGCGTTGCGAGAGGCCGATGCTCCGGTCGTGGCGATCAGCCCGATTGTGGGCGGCGCAGCCGTCAGCGGTCCGGCAGGGGAGATGATGCGCCTCGAGGGTTTCCCCGTGTCCTTTGTCGGCGTGGCGGAGATCTACCGCGATTTTCTCGACCTGCTCATAGCCGATCGGGCGGACGCCACCATTTCTGAGGCTGACGCCTCAACTATTCCCGTGCACTTTACTCAGACCATCATGCGCTCCGAGGAGGACAAGGCAGCTCTCGCCCGTTTCGCTATTGCAGCGCTCTCTTCGCTCCACCCACCTCTCTCGGTGCCGCAGGCGGGTTAACTGCATGATCCTTGTCCCGGTAAAGAATTTCGCCAACGCCAAGCAGCGCCTCTCCGCCGCACTCGATGCCGCTGAGCGCACCGCACTGGCCAGGGCCATGTTCGAAGATGTGCTCGCCGCTCTCGCGGGCTGCTCAAGCAAACCGGAAGTGTCTGTGGTTTCCGGCGATGCCTATGCCCAGGAGGTGGCGCGGGCGCTTGGTTTCTCGATCATCGAAGACGGGGAGAACCGGAGCGAAACCGACGCGATCGCAATGGCCAGTGCCATCTGTGAATCGCAGGGGGTTAAGTCAGTCATGGTCCTTCCCTCCGACATTCCCCTGATTACCTCAGCAGAGATCGAAATGGCGCTCGCTCGCGCTCCAGGTGAAGGAACCTTGCTGGTTCCTGCCGGTGATGGCCGCGGCACCAACGCAATTCGGAAGAGCCCGGTCAGCCTGTTCCCCCTCCGCTTTGGCAACGACAGCTTCCTGCCCCATCTGGCTGCCGCGCGAGCCACCGGTAAACCTGTGGTGATCGTTGAGCTGCCGGGAATTGCTTTGGACGTTGATCGCCCCCACGATCTCGGACAACTGCTCGCCACATCCGGCAGGACGCGCGCCCAACGGCTGCTGGCGCAGTGGAACGTCCTGGACAGGCTCCAGCCGATATCGCAAACTCCTCCGGCTCATGCCTGATATCCGCGCTATCCCGGTCGAGGGTCTCGCCGAAGTGCGCCCCGGCGACGATGTCCCGGAGTTGATTCTGCATGCACTGCGGAGCAGGCGGCGGAAGCTCAAGCCGGGCGATATTTTGGTCGTGACCCACAAGATCGTATCCAAGGCGGAGGGTCAAATCGTCGGCCTCGGTGAAGTGAAGCCCACGGCGAGTGCACGACGCTGGGCGAAGAGGTTCAAGTTGGATGCCCGGATCGTTCAACTCGGCCACCGCGAGAGCCGTCGCATTGTCCGCCGCCGGTTGGGAGTTACGATTTCCGAGACGCGGCACGGTTTCGTGTGCGCCAATGCCGGCGTGGATGCGTCCAACGTCGATGGCGGCCGGAGCGCGGTGCTCCTTCCCGCGGATCCCGACCGCTCGGCGAGGCAGATGTATCGCAAGATAAAAAGCCGCGTCGGCTTTGCCGTCCCCGTCATCTTAACCGACAGCTTCGGCCGGCCCTGGCGCGAGGGACTGACAGAAGTTGCCATCGGGGTTGCCGGCATGAAGGCATTGCGCGATCTTCGCGGGCGGCGCGACCCTCACGGTTACCGCTTGCGCGTTACCATGGATGCCGTTGCCGACGAGCTCGCGTGCCTGGCGGGCCTGGCATGCGACAAGCTCTCACGCGCTCCGGCGTGTATCATTCGCGGATACCCGTACCAGCCGGGACGGGGAAGCGGGCGCGATCTGATACGTCCGGCCGAACGCGATCTGTTTCGCTGAGGAGCTATGGCAAGCCCCGACCTACTTCGATTCGCCCAACACTCTTGGGAAAAGATTGCCCCCCGTCTGTCTCCATCTCTACGGGGTGCGCTGGAACGCGTTCTCGCCGTCGAGGATGGCGGCTGTCTCAGCTATGACGATTGTTTGCGTTTGGCGATGGTCGAAGGTGATGACTTGCTGGGACTCATCGCCGCATCCGATCTACTCCGGCAGCAACTCGTGGGAGACATCGTCACCTATGTGGTGAACCGCAACATAAACTTCACGAATATCTGTTTCGTCGGCTGCAAGTTTTGCGCCTTCAGCCGCGGCCCGCTCGATCCCGACGCAAACTTCGACTCCCTGGAGCGCGTCGCGGAGAAGGCACGCGAAGCCTGGCAGCTTGGAGCCACCGAAGTTTGCATCCAGGGTGGCCTGCCGCGTGACCTTCCGCCATTTCACTATCGCGACATTCTACGAACCGTAAGAAACGCCGTTCCCGAAATGCACATTCACGCATTCTCTCCCATGGAAGTTGCCTACGGCGTGGAACTTACCGGCATGTCGATTGCCGAATACCTCACCATGCTGAAAGAAAATGGACTGGGAACGCTTCCCGGAACCGCCGCCGAGATTCTGGACGACAACGTCCGTGCCCTCATCTCACGCTACAAGCTCAACGCTGCGCTGTGGGAGGAGATCATTCGCACCGCCCACCGCTGCGGCATTCGTACCACTTCCACGCTGATGTATGGGCACGTCGAGACACCCCGGCACTGGGTTAGCCAGCTACTGCTCTTCCGGCGGATCCAGCGCGATACCGCCGGCTTCACCGAATTCGTGCCGCTGGGCTTCGTGCATCAGAACACCCGCCTCTATCACGAGGGCCATGCCCGCCCGGGTCCCACGGTAGAAGAACATCTCAGGATTCATGCTCTGGCCCGGATCATGCTCGCCGGCGCGATTTCCAACATTCAGGTCTCCTGGGTAAAGCTGTCTCGTCCTATAGCGCAGCTCTGCATGCGGTCAGGAGCGAACGACTATGGTGGCACCCTCATGGAAGAAAACATTTCTCGGTTGGCGGGCGCGACCTCGGGACAGTACTTGAGTCCCGATCAGTTTGACGAACGGATCCGCGAACTTGGCCGCATCCCCGCTCAGCGCAGCACCACCTACAGCACCATCCGCCTTCGTATGCTTCCCGATCTGCCCAACGAGATTCCGGAAGCGATGGAGGCCTGGCAGTGAAGATCGCCGTGGTCGGCGGCACCGGCGCGGAAGGCTCGGGGCTGGCTCGCCGCTGGTTTCTCGCCGGTGAAAACGTCATTATCGGTTCACGCGATGAAAAGCGAGCCCAAGACTCGGCTCAAGGAATTGCTGCGTTGGCGCCCGGCAAGGGCTCCATCAGCGGAGCCGAGAATCAGGAAGCCGTGAAGCAGGCCGACGTCGTTGTCGTGACAGTGCCGTTCGAGAGCCAGCCTTCCATCCTCAAGCACATCAAGCCGTCGTTGCGGCCGGGCGCCATCTTGATAGATGCCACGGTTCCGCTGGCCGCAGCCGTCGGTGGCCGCCCCACGCGGACTCTGCAGGTCTGGCAGGGATCAGCGGCCCAGCAGGCGGCGGAACTCGTGCCCGAGGGAGTGGCTGTGGCGGCTGCCTTCCAGAATGTTTCCGCCGAGTTGCTGGCGGGTGAGGGCCCGGTGGATTGCGACGTGATTGTCTGCAGCGACGACGATCGCGCCAGGGCAGTCGCCTTCAGCCTGGTCAACGCTATCCCAGGCTTGCGGGCGGTCGATGGCGGGAGATTGGAGAACTCACGCGTCGTAGAACAGATCACGGCCCTGCTGATCAGCATCAACATCCGCGCTAAAGCGCACGGCGCCGGCATTCGCGTTACCGGTATCTAGCCGCGAGTCTGCTCCTTCACCGGTGACCGGTTCTGGTTCCCTGCCCTGGGTGATTCGCCCCTTCCTCCCTCCCGGCGCTGCCGCCGGCGTAGTTTATAATCACAGATTCGGCTGATAAATTCTGGAGTTTCAAGAAGATGATCAGGTTCCTTCAAACCCCCGGCAAGGCCAAGAAGATCGTTCTTGGAGGCTTGCTGGTCCTTATTTGCGGTGCCATGGTGGTCACCCTCGTCCCAGGCGGCATTCTCGGCGACGCCTTCGGCTTCAGTTCGGTTCCCAAGGGCGTGCTGGCGAAGGTGGGAGACCGCGACGTCACCATTCAGGAAGTGGAACAGAGGGCCCGGCAGGCCGCCCGCAGTAATTTTCAGGGGAATGTTCCCCCCGGCCTCATGCCCTTTCTGCGGCAACGAGCCGCCGAGAGCCTCATTCAACAGAAGATGCTGCTCAGCCTGGCGGACCGCATGGGACTCAAGGCTACTGACGCCGATCTGCAGGATGAGTTGCAGCACGGTACTTTCAGCCCGTACTTCTTCCCCGGCGGCAATTTTGTCGGCGCCGAAGCCTACGAGAATTTCGTCAATCAGCGCATCAACATGAGCGTTCCCCAGTTCGAGCAGGCGATGAAGGACGATTTGACCATGCGCAAGCTCAGCTCTGCCGTGCAGGGGCCGATCTCGGTTTCGCCCGCCGAGGTGGAAGCCGAGGTCCGGCAGCAGAATACGAAGGCCAGGTTTCTCTATGCTGTGATCTCACCCGACGAGCTGATGAAACAGATCAAGCCCGCCGAGGCGGAACTCAAGGCCTTCTACGAGCAGAACAAGGCTCGTTACACCAATGCCATTCCTGAGAAGCGACAGGTGCGTTATGTGGTGATCGATCCCGGCAAACTGGAGAGCCAGGTGCAGGTCACGCTCCAGGACCTGCAGCGCTACTATCACGACCACGAAGGGGAATTCCGCGTTCCTGAGCAGATTCTCCTGCGCCAGATCGTTGTGCGCGTTCCCCTGCCCGGGCCAGACGGCAAAGTTGACCCTAAGGCAGTTCAGGAAGCCCGCGCCAAAGCCGAGGACATTGCCAGGAAGCTCCAGGGCGGTGGCAGTTTTGCCGACTCGGCAAAAAAATATTCGGACGAAGGTGAGTCCGCCAAGGAAGGCGGTCTGGTCGGCTGGGTAACTCGCGGTCGTATGCCTGAGATCGAGAATCAGGCTTTTTCCCTGGCCAAAGGACAGACCAGCGGCGTAGTTCAGAGCAGCATCGGCTTCCACATCCTGCATGTCGACGATAAGCAGCAGGCCCATCTGAAGCCCCTGGAGGAAGTGGAATCGCAGATTGAGCCCGTGATCCGGCGCGACAAGGCGCAGCAGCTCGCAGACAATCTGGCGAATTCCATCGAGTCTCAAGCGCACGCCGGCGATCTGGAGAAAGTGGCCAAGGCGAAGGGACAGGAGGTCCTGAGCAGCGGTTTGGTCAGCCGCACCGACACGCTTCCGGGAATCGGCGCGGCTCCCGAAGCGATATCCGCCATCTTCAGTGTTCCTGCCAAGGCGCCGCCGGAGGTTGTGCGCACGCCGCAGAACTACGTGATCTACCAGGTCACCGAAATCAAGCCGCCGGCCACGCCCTCTTTCGAGGAGATCAAGACCCGCGTCGAGCAGGACCTCAAGACCGAACGCGCGAACGCCATGCTGGGCCAGAAGACGCAGGAACTCGCCGATCGGGCCAAGGCGGAACACGACCTGAAGAAGGCGGCGCAGCAACTCGGAGCCGAAGTCAAGACCAGCGAGCTGGTCACCCAGAGCAGCCAGGTTCCTGACATTGGGATCATGAGCGGGCCCGCTTCCGTGATTTTTGGCATGAGTCCGGGGGAGATCAGCGGACCGCTAAACACAGGCCGCAATGGCGTAGTGCTCAGTCTGCTGGAAAAGCAGGCGCCCTCGCCGGAGGAGATGGCCAAGGCCTCGCCGCAAGTGCGCGAGGCCCTGTTGCAGCGCAAGCGCGAGGAGGCCATGGGCCTGTTTGTCGCCGACCTGCGCCAGCGGATGGAGAAGCAGGGCAAGATCAAGCTCAATAAGGAAGAGTGGAACCGCATCACGCAAGCGGCACGCACCGAGCCGGGAAGCTGAGTCTGATATCACAGATCTCCGAAACTCTTTGTGAGCGTAACCACACGAGCATGCAACAGCGCGCCTCCGGAATTCTTCTGCACGTCACCTCGTTGCCGTCGCGCGGCGGCATCGGCGATCTGGGTCCCGCGGCCTATTCCTTTCTCGACTTCCTTGCCCCCGCCGGGCAGTCAATTTGGCAGGTTCTGCCGCTCGGACCCACCGGCCTGGGCAACTCTCCCTACTCCACGGTTTCGGCCTTTGCTGGAAATCCGCTGCTGATCAGCCTGGAACGCCTGGCGGAGCGCGGCTGGATCGAATCGCAGCGGCTGGAATCGCTTCCCACGCACGTGGGGCGCGTCGACTTCGATCAGGTGGTCGCCTCCAAGATACCGCTGTTGCGGGAAGCGGCTGAGAATTTCCTGCGCCTTGCTCCCGCGTCCATGCGCGAAAGCTACGAGCTGTTCTGCAGCAGGCAGAGCTGGTGGTTGGATGATTACGCCCTGTTCGCCGTGCTGCGCCCGCTGCACAACCTGGAACCCTGGAATCGCTGGCCGAAAGAAATCGCAACCCGCAAGCCTGAAGCATTGACGAGGGTACGCCGGGAATTCGCGCAGCAGATTGCAGTGGAGCGCGTAATCCAGTTCGCCTTCTTCGAGCAGTGGCAGGCTCTGCACGCGGAATGCACCCGCCGCGCTATCCGAATCATGGGCGACGTGGCCATCTTCCTGAACTTCGACAGCGTGGACGTGTGGACCCATCCCGATATCTTCTACCTCAACGAGGACCTTGAGCCCGAGGTCATCTCCGGCGTTCCCCCCGATGCCTTCAGCGAAACCGGCCAGCGCTGGGGCAATCCTCTCTACCGCTGGGATGTTCTCAAGCAGCGCGGATACGACTGGTGGGTGAGGCGCCTGCGCTGGACCCTCGAGAATTGCGATCTGGCCCGCATCGACCACTTCCGCGGTTTCGAGTCCTACTGGGAGATTCCTGCGGATGAACCCACGGCGGTGAATGGCCGCTGGGTCGCAGGGCCGGGGCATGATCTGTTCGACACCCTCCGCCGCGAACTAGGGGATGTGCCACTGATTGCGGAGGATCTGGGGGTAATCACGCCTGAGGTGGAGGCCTTGCGCGAGCAGCAGCAGCTTCCCGGCATGAAAGTGTTGCAATTCGCATTCGGCGATATCAATGCCCACGTTTACCTGCCCCACCGCTACCAGGAAAACACCGTTGTCTATACCGGGACCCACGACAACGACACGACCGCGGGCTGGTGGGATCACGCCAGCGACGCCGAGCGTCACGCTGCCGGTACGTATTTCGGTCCGGAGATGGATGGCATTCACTGGGCCATGATTCGCGCCGCACTCACTTCGGTGGCCCGTCTGGCCCTGATTCCCCTGCAAGACGTGCTTGGTCTGGGAAGCGAAGCCCGCATGAATATGCCCAGCGTGCCCGAGGGCAACTGGGGCTGGCGCTATGCCCCGGATTCTCTCACTCCCGAATTGGCAGCCAAGCTGGCTGCTATCACCGAAGTCACCGATCGCTCACCCGCAAGAGCAGAAGCTAAGGACGAGCCGCCGCCGGCGGCTGAGAAGCGAGAAGAGCGGGAAGAGGGCAGGGAAGAGTTTGTCGGCTGATATCCCTCTATTCTGGGGTTCTTGGGATCGGCGCCGCACAAGTGGCCCCCGGCATCCCGCTATTGCGGAAATAGTCTTCGATTTGGGTGCCAAGCATCCGCAGCTCTTCTTCGCTCAGCCTCTGCTGAAGGCCTTCAAACAGTTGCCGCTCCTCTTTGCGGATGTGCTCGCTCAGCGCGACCACAAACCTCTGCAGGTCAGCAGAATCCATGGTGCGCGTCCGCGCTCTCTCAAAAGCGCGGCGAAGCGAATTGTGTTCGCGCACTAATTCGTCAACTAGCCCGGCCAGTTCCGGGAAAAGCAGCGCCTGGGGAAACAGGTATTTCTCTTCTACCTCGAAGTGGTAGCGAATTTCATCATGGAACTGCCGCTCGACCTCAGCCTGCCAGGTCTCCAACTCCCCGGATCCGTGATTCAGCGTCCGGTCAATCCGCACACATAGGGCCAGCGCGTGCTGATGCTGGTGCGAGAGTGGGACTAGATTCTTGTCGCGCAGCATTGCGTCATTATCGCCCCGCTTTACTAAACCTGCCCAACCTAAGACAATGATTAGTTTGTTTTTTGGGCTCTCATTTTCCCGTACATCCCGTGTAGCCGCTTCGACCTGGTTTCTGAGGAACCATGGCCGGCCCGGCATCGGCAAGGAGCTTTCATGGTCGTTACCGGCGAATTGATCCGCCTGATGAATTACGTTGACGAGATTACTACCACCCTGCGCCGCATTAACGCACAGATTCCCAGTATGACCGACGAAGAGAAGCGTCGCCTGGCCGACTATATCCGCAAGGCTCAACCCGGGGTACAGGAGATTCTGCAGCGCCTGGAGGCGAGCCGCTAAATGGAGGTTCGCACGATAGCCGTGATCGGCGCCGGCACCATGGGCCGGGGCATCGCGCACGTAGCTGCACTCGGCGGTTACCGCACCATCCTGGAAGATATTCTGCCCGCCGCCCTGCGCCGCGCCTCCGACGAGATCCGTTCCAACCTCGACCAGGGGGTGGAGTTAGGCAAGATCTCCGCCGGCGAGGCGGATGCGGCTTACCGGCGCATCGAGTTTGCCAGCGGTGTGGAAGAGGCTGCCCGCGGTGCCGACCTCGTCATCGAGGCCGTGCCCGAGGAAATGGAATCCAAGATCGAGATCTTCACTCAGCTCGACAAATTCAGCCGGCCCCACACCATCCTCGCCTCCAACACCTCCTCTCTCAGTGTCACCGAGATTGCCTCCGTCACCTATCGCGCACCGCGCTGCGTGGGCATGCACTTCTTCAATCCCGTTCACAAGATGAAACTTCTGGAGGTGGTGCGCGCGCTCGAAACCGATGACGACACCATCCAGACCGCCGCGGAAGTCGGCCGGCGCATGCGAAAGGAAGTAGTGGTCATCAGGGAATCACCCGGCCTCATCACCAGTCGGATTAATGCCCTGATCGGCAACGAAGCCTTCTACCTGCTACAGGAAGGCATCGCCTCGGCGGAAGATATCGACAAGGCCCTGAAGCTTGGACTCAACCATCCCATGGGTCCGTTCGAACTGGTGGACCTGGTCGGCCTCGATACTCGGCTGCACATCCTCGAGTACCTGCACAAGACGCTGGGCGAAAAATACCGCCCCGCGCCGCTGCTGGCGCAATACGTCAAAGCCGGCCGTCTGGGACGAAAATCAGGTCGGGGCGTCTATGAATACCCAACCGCCGGCAATTCGTCCCAGGCCGCTGCCGCAACGGCCGCTGCCGACTCCTCAAAATCGCGGTAACCAAACCTGCCCTCCGCAGTCTAACTAGCGCGCGGCGAGGTTCGCTGGGGTACCGTCTTCCGCCATTACTCTTGGCCATCCAAAGGTGGGCATCCCCGGCCGCCGTTGGAAGCCGGCATGCACAGAGTCTTCGACATCGTGCGGCAATCGCTCAGCACGCTCTGGGCGCACAAGCTTCGCTCCTTCCTGACCATGTTCGGCATTGCATGGGGCGTGGGGTCGCTATTGCTCCTGGTTGGATTGGGCGAGGGCTTCCGCTCCGGCAATCGCAAGCAACTCGACAGTCTCGGCCCGGACATCATGTTTCTCTTCGGCGGGCGCCTGCCGGCGGTCGAAGGCAATCTTGCCTCTATGCGGCCGTACAAGCTTACCTACGGTGACTACCTCGCAGTGAAGAGCGAAGCTACCCTGGTGCGCCATGTCTCCCCGGTGCTGAACCGCGAGGACATTCGTGCCGTCAGCGAATACAACAGCACCAACGGCCAGGTGTTTGGGGTGGCTGCACCCTACAACCTGATCCGCACCCTTCCCATCATGACCGGACGCTGGATCAGCGAAGGCGACGAGTTGAACAGCCGGCGCGTGGCGGTGTTGGGAACAGAAATGATGAAGAATCTCTACTCCGGCCGTGCGGCCGTGGGTACGCACATCCTGCTCAACGGCATTCCTTTTGACGTTATCGGCGTGCTGCCAAAAGTCGGTAAGGAGGGATTCAACGGCACCAACATCCGAATTTTTGTTCCTATCAGTACCATGCGGGAGCTATTTCCCATTAAAAACGCTAACTCGGAGGAAGCTATCTCCTTCCTCAACTACCAGCCGCTGACGCGCGATGAACACGAACTGGCGAAGCAGCAGGTGCACACCATCATTGCGCGCCTGCATGGTTTCGATCCCAAAGCTCCGGATGTTTTCGAGGAATGGGATACGGTTGAGAGCGAGCGCCGGGTGGGCCTGATCTTCGACGCCATGGACATATTTTTGGGGGCGGTTGGTCTGGTCACACTAGCGCTGGGGGCCATCGGCATCATCAACATCATGCTGGTCTCCGTGACCGAGCGCACGCGCGAGATCGGCCTGCGCAAGGCACTCGGAGCGACTAATCGCAACATTCTGGCGCAATTTTTTCTGGAAGGCGCCTTTCTCACGCTGCTTAGCGGCGCGATTGGGGTTGGCGTGATCAGCGGTTTCATGACCCTGCTTAAGCGTGTGCCCATTCCGGAGGGATTTGATCCTCCTCGCATCGTGCCGCAATCCGCGGTGGTTGCGATTGTCTGTCTTTCGTTGGCGGGAATCATTTCCGGCCTGTATCCGGCACGCAAGGCGGCAATGCTCGAGCCGGTCGAGGCACTGCGCCAGGAATGACGAATAACGAATAACTCAGGAGCGAATATGATTCGCGACGTCTTCGGCCAGGCTTACAGCGCTCTCAAGCACAATCGCCGCCGCGCGGCGCTTACGATGCTCGGGATGGCTTGGGGAATTGCTACCGTGGTCCTGCTGTTGGCCTATGGCACTGGATTTGAGCGCGCCATCATGATCATGTTCACCTCCTTCGGTTCGCGCATGATTGGTGTCTTCCCTGGCCGCACCTCCCATCAGGCGGGTGGAGTGAAGGCCGGAACCGAAGTCCGCTTCACCCTCCAGGATCTTGAGTACATCAGCAACGAAGTGCCCCTCATCAAGCGGAGTTCTCCCATGGTGGATAAGCAGGTCGGCGTCCGCCATGACGACCGCGCGTTCACTCTCCGCGTGGTCGGAGTCTATCCCAGTTGGCAGGGGATCCGCCGCATGGAGGTCCAGGAAGGTCGATTGATCAATGATGAAGACCAGTCCACGAAGGCGCGAGTGGCAGTGATTGGCGATGAAGCCAAACGCAAGCTGTTTTCGGGGCAGAACGCTGTTGGTGACGCCCTCCGCCTCGACGGAATTACCTTTCACGTCGTGGGGGTGATGAAGCACAAAGTCCAGGATGGCGACGACAACGACAACCGGATGGTCATCATCCCCTTCAGCACTATGGGCGACCTTAAGGATATCCGTTATCTGCAGGAATTGTTCGTGGAGTATGAAGGCAACGAACACTTGAAGATTGCCAAGGCAGTTCGCACCGCGCTCGCTAATCACCATAGTTTTCAGCCCGACGACAAACAGGCCGTGTATGTATGGAACCTGATGGAGGACATTGCTGAGTTCCGCATCATCACCACCGGCATCAAGATTCTTCTTACCTTCATCGGCTTCCTCACGCTTGGCATCGGTGGAATAGGCCTGATGAACATCATGCTGGTGGCAGTTACCCAACGTACCCGTGAGATCGGTGTCGAAAAGGCTCTGGGAGCGTGCAAACGCCACATCCTCGCGCAGTTTCTTTCCGAAGCGCTGGCTATCACCGCCATCGGGGGAGTGGCGGGAGTGGTGATCGCCTATCTCGTCTCCTGGACAGTCGGCTCACTCACCCTGTTCAGTGCTTTGGCACAAAATGCCCAGGAAGGAGATATTCACCTGCGCATCGATCCGGCAATTCTTGTTACGGCCACGCTGATCCTTGCCGTGGTTGGCATCGTCAGCGGCATGCTGCCCGCTATTAAGGCCGCGGGCCTGGATCCCGTGGAAGCCCTGCGTTACGAATAGCAGCGAGCCTTCCGCTCACGATGATCGGGTGAAGCCCACATCCCTAACAGGCTGCGGAAAAAGCGACTCCACGACTTAGATTCTCTGATGTTACCGTGATTTTGTGATTCGGGGGGGCTGTTGACTGCATCCGGCGGTGTCCCGCGGATTTATTTCGGGCCTGCGAACGCACAGCGATTGCGGCTTACGTGGCCTGCATCGCCAGATTCCTCATACGGACTAAGTTGTATGCTGCGGCTGCGAAGGTGAAGACCCATCCCACCTTAAAAACCCCGCGATGCCGAACCTTCCGCAACAGCGCGATTGTCTTCAGCCAGCCGAAGCACTCTTCAACGCGTTTCCTCTTCTTCTGGCTGATAGCATATCCGGCATGGTGCGTCGTACGAGCATCAATGGCACTCCCACCGGGCCGCTCCAGGTTCTGGGCCACGTGCGGCGTGACCTTTAAGTTTCTGCACTCAGCCACGAAATCCGCCGTGTCATACCCCTTGTCGCCTCCCACCGTCACTTGTTTCGTGCCCGGGATCTGTTCCAGCATCACCAGCGCTGCGTCGCGCTCCGCCGTTCCGTTGGCCTCGAACACCTCGGTGTTGACAATCAGCCCGTGGCGGTTCTCCACCAGCAGATTCCCGTTGTAACTCAGCTTGGCTTCCTTGCCCTTGCCTTTGCGGGCCATCTTCGCATCCGGGTCCTTCTTCGATGCATGCGTCTGATTCGACCGCTTCTCCCCGTGGAAGTCCACCGTCGCATTGCCGGGATCGTCCGGCGGAACATCGCTGTTTGCATCCTTGCGTTGATAACTTTTCACACTCGCCCACGCTTCCAGCAGCGTTCCATCCACCGTGAAGTGTTCGTCCGAGAGCAGGCTCCGCTCGCGTGCCTGCTGGAGCACGGCTTGGAAGAAGGCTTCGGCTATGTCCCCATCCAGCAACCGCTCGCGGTTCTTGGTGAATACGGTCACGTCCCAGACCGAGTCATCCATATTCAAGCCCACGAACCAACGGAACAGCAGGTTATAGTCGAGCTGTTCCATCAACATCCGCTCACTGCGCACCGAGTACAGGGCTTGCAGCAAGAGCGCTCGCAACAACTTCTCTGGCGCGATCGACGGTCGCCCCGTCTTCGCGTACAGCCTGTTGAACCGTGGTTGCAGTTCCCTCAATGCCCCATCGGTCATGACACGCAGAGGACGCAAGGGATGATCATGCGGAACTCGCTGCTCGGGGCTCACGTAGCTGAACACATCCAACTGCTGTTCGTCGTTTCCGCGCATACCTTCTTCTTATCAGGTTGTGCTGTGGAAACAAGGTAGGCTTTGGATACCTCGGGTGCACCGCTGATGCTGGAGAAGGGCCTAGTGGCTACGCACAACCATGCTCACGTAGATGCATCTGGAACTGCTTGTGCGCGTGCCGAAGTTTACGGCGAGCATCTTCGAGTTTCAGCTTCGCAGCATTGTACGCAGCGGAATCCTTTTTGGAAGTCATAGCCAATGCATCTCGCGCAGCGTAGTACTCAGGCTGCAGCGCGATGCTTTCTTCGTGTAGTCTCTTGAGTTCAGCGCAACCAGCCATTAAGCCAGAGGATAAACTGCCTGCCGGAGGCCCTCCAAGTTACTTCCGCCACGGGGTTTTTCCGCAGCCTGCTAGGGTGCACTGACGTTGCTCTTCGCGGGCCCACCTGCTCAACGGCCTCGCGTCAGTCCTCGGATCAGCTCCGAAGCCTGAGGATATCGCCGCAACAAATCCTCCCGATTGCCCAGAACGAAATCCTCGGCGTCGAATCCCGGAGCCATCGTGGTGCCCATCAAAGCCAATCGCCCGCCCGACCGCAGCCGCGACCCCTGCCACGTCTCCCGCGGCACTACGTGTTGCACCTTCTGCCCGTTCCTGATGTCGGTACCCAGCAGTAGCGTCTCGTATTTCCCATCGGGGTGCAGCACCAGCATCTCCACCGGGTCGCCCAGATAGAAGTGGTAAATCTCCTCGGTGGGTAGCCGATGCAGGGCCGAGAAAGAATCCGGCTCAGCCGTCAGCAAGTAGTAGATCGCAGTGCAAAACGATTTATCCCCAGCGTACCTCCCGGGCAGGGCCGCTGCTTCGATCATCTCCTCCGAACGATACGTCTGACGGAAAAGGCCGCCCTCGACTGGAAGCGGCGCCAATTTCAGCATGCGGACGATCTCTTCAGCCGTGATCATCGTGAGCCCTTGTCAATAAACGCGCGATGTCAGAACTCCGCCGTCAACGACGAGATTGGCTCCCGTGATCCATCGCGCGGCCGGCGATGCCAAAAACAGGCAGGCATCGGCAACATCATCCGCCTGACCCAGGCGTCCCAGGGGAACCGACTTCAAGTACGCCTCCACCCCTTCCGGCCATGCCTGCTCCAGGCCCTCGCGCCAGATCACGCCGGGTGAAACTGCATTCACTCGAATCCCGTACCTCCCCAGCTCCTGCGCAGCCGTGCGCGTGTGCATCACCACCCCGGCTTTCGCCGCATTGTAATGGCTGTGCCCGGATGCAGGATTCTCGGCCTCGATGGACGCGATGTTCACCACCGCTCCCCCCGTGCCTTGCTTCCTCATCTGTCGGGCCGCCGCCCCGGTTCCCAGATGCACTGCGGTCAGGTTGGCAGCGATCACGGAATCCCACTCCCCCTTCTTCATCTCCAATATCTCCGAAGCCGGATAGTTGCCCGCATTGTTGATCCACACATCGATCCGCTCATACGCTGCCAGCGCCTCCTCTACCAGCTTGTCCACGCCCTCCGGGCGCGCCACATCGGCCTCTACCACGTGGCCCTCCCCGTCCAGGTCTTGTATCTGCTTTCGAACCGCGCGCGCTCCAGTCTCGCTTGAGAGATAGTTCACCACCACCTTCGCGCCCGCTTCGGCGAACCGCAGCGCAATACCGGCTCCAATCCCCCTGCCGGCTCCCGTGACCACTGCCACCCTGCCGTGAAGGTCCAGCAATTTAGACGGCGGTGGTGTCGGCATCTTCTTCGCCTCAGAATTTCTTGGTCCCCGGTGCTCATGCCGGGCATCGAGGGTCAGCATGGTAGCACCCTGCCTGAGCGGTCAAAAAATTCGCATGCCCGAACGCCGCTCCCTACTCTAATTACCTGCACCCATCGTTCGACCGCTCGCTTACGGTCAAGCGGCCCCGTTGGGTGCAACTGAGGTGGACATGACAAGCGCAGACTTGGGTTCGCATTCGCCGGTACGGTTGGTCATCGCGGACGTGGATGGCACGCTGGTCACCCAGCAGAAGGTCCTGACTCCCCGGGCTTCGGCCGCCGTCCAGCAGCTGCGCAACGCAGGCATCGCCTTCACCATCACCAGCGGCCGCCCCCCCAAGGGTATGCAGATGATCGTCGATCAACTGCAACTGGACGAGCCGATCGCGGCTTTCAATGGCGGCATCCTGGTCAATCCCGACCTGTCCCTGATTCGCGAGAACTTTCTTAACCCCGAGGTTGCCCGCCAGGTCATCCCCATCCTCGCCGCCCATAAGCTCGACGTCTGGCTCTATAGCGACCAGGATTGGTTCGTCAAGGATCCCCAGGGACCGCACGTCGCCCGCGAGCAGTGGACGGTGAAGTTTCCTCCCACGGTGGTAACCGGATTCGACGATCTTCTCGCCCGCGTGGCAAAGATCGTCGGTGTCAGTGACGATTACGACGCCGTCGCCCACTGCGAGAAGGATGTTCAACTGGCGGGAGGCGATCATCTCTCCGCCGCCCGCTCCCAGCCCTATTACCTGGACGTCACCCACCCCAACGCCAACAAGGGTCAGGTGGTGCTCATGCTGTCCGAAATTTTGCGAATTCCCGCCGCTCAGATTGCCACCATCGGCGACATGCCCAACGACGTCCTGATGTTCCGCAAGAGTGGCATCAGCATCGCCATGGGCAACGCCAGCCCCGAGGTTCAGCGCTCGGCTACCTTCGTCACCACCTCCAATGAGGACGAAGGCTTTGCCAACGCCATGCAACGCTTCGTGCTGCAGCCGGCGCCGGCTTCGCGGCCGGCGAGCTAGATTCCACTCAAAGCGATCCCTCAGGGAGCGACGGAGACAGAAGCGTAATACGGCCCCAGATAGAAGCGCCCGGAACCGTCTTTGGCAACGATCAACTGCACCACCTTCAGCGGGCGCAGATTCTCCGTCTTCTCGGCCGGAACCTCGGCCACCTGGTTGCCGCCTAGATCATAGAGAAAAAACGTCACCGCATCTTTGCCTCCGGCCGCGGACTTCTTTCTCCCGAAGCCGTACGCCCCGGGCGGCAGATTCGCCGTTCCCAGCCGGAAGGCTGACTGGGCCAGAAACACTCCAATATATTTTTCCTGATAGGCAGCGCTGTAGCCGGTGGTGTCGATCATGGCAAACTCCAGTAACTTGCCGTTCGCCATTTGCGCAAGAAAAGCGTTGCGCCCCTGCGTGGGAGGGTTCTCGCCGTCCAGGAAAACGGTCGCCGGAAGCAGTTTCGTCAGCTTCTCCTCCGGCAAGAGTTGAATTCCACTCCCCTGCGCCCATAGCCCGGGAATCGACGACACCATCAGAAGCAGCACACTCAGCAGCCGAATCAACACCATCCTCCACCTCAGGCAAGACTAAAGTATTGGCATACGCGGGAGCCCGCTCCAGCAACCAACTTTCGCCGAGGCAGCATACCTTTCGGCACAAACCCACGCAAGCCGCACGCCAAGCTTGACGATTATTGTGGTCAGCCGCCGCCCTGTGTGAAACCATGCGGTTGCAGCGTCTTCGCTGTGCCCCAAACCAAAATCAGGAGAAATGCTGGTGATCATTGGCAGACTTGTTGCGTCGATCGCGTTCTTGCTGGCGCTGGCCTTGATGGGCTGGGCGCAATCCGATACCAGTGCCCCCACCAAGGTGACTGGCAAGCCCGTTACCACCTCCTCCGGCCTCAAGTACTGGGACATCAAAGAAGGAACCGGAGCCACCGCCGCCGCTGGCCAGCGGGTGAAGGTCCACTATACCGGGTGGCTCACCAACGGTAAGAAATTCGACAGCTCAGTGGACCGTAACAAGCCCTTCGAATTTGTCCTCGGCCAGGGAATGGTGATCAAGGGCTGGGACGAGGGCGTCGCCGGCATGAAGGTGGGAGGCAAGCGCCAACTGCAAATCCCTCCCGAGTTGGGCTATGGCTCGCGCGGCGCGGGGGGTGTCATTCCCCCCAACGCCACCCTGATCTTTGACGTGGAGTTGCTCGGCGTCGGCAAATAAGGCCGCCGCTCATTCTCTTCGGACTCCGGTTGGCTGTCCCGCCTTCGGCGTTCTGCCCGTGGGCGGGACCGGCCGCCCTCCTCAAATCTGGTAGTCGATCTCTATCACCTGCTGCAGCGCGTCGGCCGAGTTGTCCAGAGCAGGCCCATCTCCCTCCAGCTTGCGCACCCGCGCTTTCAGATCCTTGACCTGCACGGCCACCGCGGCCAGGGCTTCCGACAGGGGGTCGTTGATCTGCTTCGGATCGGTGATCACCACGCGCTTGCCGTTGCGCAGGACCACGTGCCCGGGAACACCCACGATAGTGGAATCGGCCGGCACGTCGCGCAGCACCACCGAGCCCGCGCCAATCCGGCAGTTGTTGCCGATGGTTATGTTGCCCAGGATTCTCGCTCCCGCGCCAATCACCACGTTGTTGCCGATCGTTGGGTGCCTCTTGCCCTGCTCTTTGCCGGTCCCGCCCAGGGTTACGCCTTGGTAGAGAGTTACGTCATCGCCCAGAATCGTTGTTTCCCCGATGACCACTCCCATCCCGTGATCGATGAAGAACCGGCGTCCGATCTCCGCTCCAGGATGAATCTCGATTCCCGTCAGCAGCCTCCCCGCCTGACTCAGGCAGCGCGCCAGCAGCCGCAGATTGTGGATCCAGCACCAGTGGCTGATTCGGTACAGCCACAGGGCATGCAGGCCGGAATAACAAAGCAGGATCTCCAGCTTCGACTTGGCCGCCGGATCGCGGTCAAGGACCGCCGCAACGTCTTCCTTGACGGATTCGAAAAATGTCGCCATATCTCCGGATTCCGGTGCACGCCCCATTCCCTGCGCCGGATCGATTTCTCATCCTAACTCCCCCGCCGCCCGATTCTGCGCCAAAAAACTTCCTCGGACTCAATTTGTGCTCCGCCGCCTCACCTGCAGAACCTTCTCGACCTCCGCGGTGCCCTGTCACTTCGAAATTCAGGTCCGATGGCAGCTTGCATCGAGCGCGTCCAGCGAACGATTTCGATGCCTTGACCGCCGGAAGTCCGCCACGCACTGGACAGGTAGCGTAGAATGCCTCGCTACCCTTTTTGCTTTTCCTGCACTGTGAGTTCCGGGTCGCGTTATGGCCCATGGGCGCAGGCTACGGCCCGGGAAGGCACAAGGAACAACCGCACCACGGGAATGGACACTCGATGAGAATCGCCAGCGCAGCCAGTGCTCTTCCAAAACACGAATATGACCAGGCAACCATCGTCTCCGCCCTGAGCCGTTTCTGGGGAGACCGCCTGCCCCGAGCCGACATGCTGGAGCGCCTTCACGCTCGTGCCGGAGTCAACAAGCGCTACCTGGTGCTCCCCCTGGAAGGCTACCTGCGAGTGAACACCTGGGGTAAGGCCAACCACAAGTGGATCGATGCCGCCGTGAACCTGGGGTCGCAGGCTATCTGCCAGGCGATCACGCCGCTGGGCATGACTCCCTCTGGCTTTCACGCGCTGTTCTTCGTCTCCGTCACCGGCATCGCCAGTCCCTCGGTCGACGCCAAGCTGGTCAACCACATGGGTTTGTCGCAGAACGTCAAGCGCATCCCCATTTTCGGCTTGGGTTGTGTTGCGGGCGCAGCCGGCATTGCGCGCGCCGCCGATTACGTGCGCGCCTTCCCCGACCAGGTAGCCGTGCTGCTCTCCGTGGAGATCTGCTCGCTCACCTGGCAGCGGGAGGACTTTTCCATCGCCAACCTCATTTCCACCGGCCTTTTTGGCGACGGCGCGGCAGCGGTGGTTGTAGCCGGTGCCGACACCGATTTGCAGGGGCCGGAGGTCATTGCAACCCGCTCCGTCTTCTATCCCAACACCGAAGAAGTCATGGGTTGGGACATTTCCGAAAAGGGTTTTCAGATCGTCCTTTCCCCCGACGTTCCTCTGATGGTGGAGAAGCACCTGCGCAACGACGTGGACACCTTCCTCGCCGATCACGGGATGACGCGCGCCGACATTCAGAGCTGGATCATCCACACCGGCGGCCCTAGAGTATTGGACGCCGTGGCCGGCGCCTTGCAGCTCCGGGATGGGGAACTGGATGCCTCGTGGCAGAGCCTCCGCAAGGTTGGCAATCTCTCTTCGGCTTCCGTGCTCTTCGTGCTGGAGGATTTCCTCGCCAATCGCCGCGGCGAGCCCGGAACCTACAGCGTGCTGGCCGCCATGGGTCCGGGATTCTGCTCGGAGATGATCCTCTTGCGCTGGTGACCGCCTTCCGGCCGCAACCATCGCCCGCGCCGCGACTCACGCGCTCTCCGTCCGCCGGCTAGTTCTCCTACTTTCCGTGGGCGGCTGCTGGCCCACGCGACAACCGTCTTGCGATGCTCTCGTCGTACATCGCGGCGTAACCCAGGTATTGGCGCACGGGATCGCGCGTGTACGTCATGCCCACTCCCTCCAGATCGCCCTTCTTGTCGAACTTTCCGCTGAGCTGCGGATTCACTCCTGCCCAGTAGGTTGGCAGTTTCAATTGCCGGTAGCGTGCCACCACTTGGTCGCGCAGCGCCGGATCGAAGTGCACGCCATACTTGTCAACCAGCCCCTTGATGGCCTCATAGTCGCCTTCGGCTTTGATCCGCATCAACTCCGCCAGCAGCATGCCCACGCCCTTGCGCACTTTGTCGTAGTCCGTGACCCGAATATAGGTCTTGCCACCGCGATCAAACTGTTCAACCGACCCCGGAACCCTGTCCTGGATGTACCTCACGATCAACTGGCGGTCGCGCTGATGATCCTCTTCGATGCTGTCGCCCTTGGGAATGCGCCGCAATTGCGTCAAGGCAGCCAGAATCGCGGAGTCGTACATCGCCTTGGCCACCTCCTCCTGATTGGAGATCAGCCCCAGCTCCTTGAGCTTGGGATCCCACACGTTCCACAGCGCCATCAGGTCGGCGCGCCCCTCTTCCAGTGTGGAGAAGTATTCCTTCAGGTACGGCTCCGCCCCCTTCGCCAGCCGCTCACTCAATTTGCCGGACCCATGCCCGATCACCTCGTGCATCGCAACCAGCAGGTCGGAGGCCTCCGTCCCATACTTCTTCTGGCGGGCAACGATCTCAGCGCTGGCGGCAAATTCCTCCACCGACGCATACCCGGCAGCTTCTGTCAGGGCGCGGCTGCTGCCGGTGAAAAGAAAATTCTTCGTCCCGTACTTCTCGTGGATTTCATTCTCGTTGGGCAAATTGTCGCCCACCGTGTTGACCTGAAAGTCGCCAGTCTCAATCAGGGTTTCCACCGCCTTGACCACGGGCATTTTGAACGCCTGGCGCTTGTATTTCGCATCCCACGGGGCCTTTTCCTCAAAATATCCGGCGTTCCTGGCAAGCTTCACCATAGCTTCGGTCACCGGTTTGTCGGTCACGCTGACGAAGCTCTGCGAACTGCCTTTCGCTCCCCGTGCATCGCGGTAAACCTCAATGAAGCCATTGGCAAAATCCACCGTGGCATCGTCCTGCACCCAGGTCGTACCGAACTGCAACCAATCGCTGAAATTGCCGGTCTGGTAAAAGCGCATCAGGTCGGAGATCACTTGCTGCTGCCCAGGCTCCGCGTAGGCGCGGGCTTGGTCGAAGCACTGAATGGCCTTTTTCAGGTAGGTCGCGTACAGACCGGGAGCCACGCTGCCATCCGCCGTACCGGCGCGATACACCAGTTCCGTTAGCTTGCCGCTTGCGTCTCTCACCACGCGTGAATTCAAAGGAAACTGTTCCTGAAATCCCTTCAGATCGTTCATGCTCACATTTTCATAGAACGTGTTGGCGCTGGCCTGGATGATGTCCTTCCCACCGGACGGGCTCTTCGCCGTGTTCATGGGCTCGAAGCTGGGATCGAACAGCGAGGCACGCAGTGCCGTAACTTCCTTCTCCACATCTCCCGCCGTCGCCAGTGGCGGCAAGTCAGCATCTGCGGTCTGAAATGCTCCATTGCGATGCGCCCTCAGCGCCGCCTCCCGGAGCTGATCGAACGTGAACTCGGGAAGAAATTTCTGCGCCGTGTTTTCGTTATGGTTGCCGCGATTAGCCCAGAACAGCTTGGCAAAGTCGGCGATCTTGCCCATCGCGCTGGAATCGATCCCCTCCGAATACGCCATCATTCCATCCAGCAACCGCTTCTGACGGAGCGCGTAAGCCGAAAGCTGGTCATAGATGATGGGGTCGGTGGCAATGGAAGCCTGCGTCAGCCAATACGCCAATCGCTGCTGGCGGGCGCTCAGAGAATTGAAACTCTCGGCCTCCAGTTGCACGAATCCCGTGTCGCCCACGCGGTCGACGAGCGCCGGCTCGTGGTCCTTCTTGCTCTGCCCTTCGCCGGCTATGGACAGCACGATGGCCAACAGGGTCGCAGTGATAATTCTCACGGCTGCCTCCTCGGAAAACAGACTCCGCTCCTCCCCACTCTCGGGGATCACCGGAAGAAGATTACAGAAGTTACAAGAATGTCGGGGTGAAGCAGCAGAAGATTACACGAAGCCAAGCCGGATCGGGAATCAACCAGCCGCGGCCAAAAAGGGCAAGAGGCTGGATCGTCGGGCGATCACCGGATACCGCCCGAGAACCCAGCCTCCCTGGGCCCGCCGCAACAGCCCGCTTCTATGGCAGCGGCACCCGCAAAACCTCCAGAGCTGCCCTGCAGACCGCGAGCGAGCAGATCGCCTCCTGGAGGGAGCAGAGATCCAGTTTGTAAGTTTTGCGGAGGAGCCCCATCTTTCCGGCCAGAGGTCGCGGGAAGATAGCGTTGCGCCATAGAGTGCGCCGCCCCCTCTGGCTTTTCAATTCCCCGGAGTGTCTACGCAGGGGGACTAGTCACTGCAGAGGGGAAGATGCGGGCAACGCTCTCAATCAGCTGAGACGGCACCGAACCACGCCACCACAGCGCCATTTGCGCCTCAGGGCTTGGAGCCCGTCTTGGGGTGTTTCTCGAAAACCTTGCGGTGAATATCCGGCCAGAACTCGCTGATTAGTCCCCCCAGGCTGCCCCACATCAGTGAAATTCCCGCCCGGCTCATGGTCAGGCCGAAGCCGCGATCGTCTGGCGGGTAATAGGCGTTGGAAAGTCCCCCGGCGGAGACCGCTCCCAGCACATTGGAGAAGTTGAACGAACGCCCGCCCTTGTCGGTGTGGCAGACAAACTCCTGGGCCAGCGCATATCCGATGCGATGTTTCACCGGGCCCTCGCCGAAACGGAAATAGCGAGGGTCCTCCTTCAGCAGCGTGGGATAGAGGAAGTTCGAAAAGAAATTGCTTGCGGTTCCATCCGCCAGAGCGGCCCCATACCGCTTGGCATACCCTTCGGCGCCCTGGCCGTAGGCTTCGAAGTTGTTCTGCGCCTGCGCAATTCCAGCCTGTATTCCTACCGCGACATAAACGAAGGGATCAAGCGCGTTCTTGACGAACAAGTGAAATTTTTGGTCGGTAGTCAGCGGAGCAGCATTCTGGCGGCTGGTCACTCCAAACATGGGCACTACCCCCAGAATTCGTTGCGACTCTTCCTGCTTGAGGACCTCGGCCTCCGTTGCGCCCTGTTGCCCGGCTGATTGCTGTGCTGCGGTCGCGCTGGGAGCGTTCGGAGCCCCCGTCGGATTCGTCTGTTGCGCATCGGCGGCACAGACAATGAGGGCTGCGCTGACGATCACCAGGACAGAGCGGCAGCTCAGTATCATTCGTTTCTACCTTCTCGATGATTGTGCGCGCAGTCGCCCGCCCACACCAGCGGCGCACCCCGGCCTGTTCTGCCTCGCCTGGATCGGCCGGAAGCGGCGCAAACCCGGCCGTATTTCTATTCTAGCGTGACCTCTGCTTTCAACGCCGCGCGATTCCGCACACGCCGTGAATTCCGTGTAAGCCCTTGCAAGCCGCGCCTGTTCCCAATTGCTGATCTGCCCCCGCCTCGCCATTCGCTCCGTAAAAATGCACCAACCTGCTCGGGCGGACTTGCGTTCAATGCTACTCTCTTCGGGATCTCATGCGTTCGCTCTGCATTGCCCTCAACCTCATTCTCGCGGCCGCCGCAGTGGCCGGCGTATGGCTCGGCCGCAAGGCCAGCACCGCCGAGGAGGCAGGGTTTCTGTTCGTTCTGGCTGTCCTTTTTCTCGTTACTGCGGTGGGCCTCATCTTCAACAACCGCTGGATTGCCGTCCTCGCCGCCATCCCGCTGGCTGTCCTCAGCGCCTTCTTCGCATTCCTGATCCTCGTGGGGGGATGGGTCTGGGCGCCGCAGAATGTGGCCACCATGTACGGCCTGATTCTCGGCGGCCTTTCCGTCGTCGGCCTGGAAGTAGTCTCCGTCCTCGCGGCCATTCGGTTAAACAGCGGGCAGACCGAAGCCTGAGCCCGCGGGCGGTTCTCCAAATCCATTTGTCCGCTCGCACTCAGCTTCAGTGAAAGATGAGACGTTAACCGCAAATGTATATAAATAAGCAAATTATCTAGTAGTAACTGGATCCGACTTCTTGATTACCGGCGTCACTTTTCTCACCTTCCCCCAGGCTGTAGAGTCTCCAGACTGCAACCCAAAAGCCTTGCAAGTCAACAAAGCGGCAGCGCCAGACGAACAGGAGCGCCGGGAGGCAAGGTTGATGAGCAGGACAATGATTCGAGCTTTGGGGCTCTCAATTCGCGTCCTGCTGTCGGCGGCAGCAGGTCTGACCGGATTTGCTCTGGTGGTGCTTGCGGTAAGTGCTCTCGTTTCGCTCGCCTTTCCCCACAACGACAAAGCCCTGGGCCTTTACGCCATGTTGTATGGCCTGACGGCGGGTCTGCCCATCGCAGCCCTGGTGTTCAGCGTGGCTTTCGCCAGGCTGCACGGTCTGGCAGTTCCACCGATTCATCCCAAACCGCACAAGCTTCTGGAACACTAGTTCTGGGACCGCCGCGTGCCGAGCAGGCCCCGGCAATGCTTGCCCAGCGCCTTCCCCTGCCGAGTCACGCGATCAGCGACTTTGCTTCCACTTGAATACGGCGCTCATCGCCCTGCGCGCTGGATCTTCGGAACAACAGGTAGTCCAGCGAGAAGACTCCCGCCCCGAAGATCAGAATGAACGCTGACGCGAACAAAAACGTGTACGGATCGGCGGCATAAAACTTGCCCGGTTCTGTGAAGATCGAGAACAGCGCCTCGCGGTCGCCAAAGTAGTACGCCGCCAGCATATTCACGGTAAGGGGAATGGCGATCAGCCTGGAGCCAAGGCCGAGGATCAGCAAAATCCCTCCCACAAACTCCAGGGAACTGACCATGACGGCCGTAGCCTGGGGGGCAGGAACGTTCAGGCTCTGAAAGTACGCGCTCACCCTCTCGATGCCGTGCAGCTTGCCCCAGCCGTTCTGCGCCAGTTGCCATCCCCAATACAGGCGAACGGCCAGAATAAAGAGCGACTGGGTTCGATCCAGCGCCGCCGCCAGCCCAATGTATGCCTTCTTCAGCAATGCAAACATGACTCAACCTCGCTGTGTCTTGCTCAGATGTCTGGTTTAGGAATGAGTGGCCGCTGTTCTCTGCCATCCCACTCTTAGTCGATGAGAGTCTGTCTTGAAGGGAAAGTTACAAACGTGAGAGGAACTGAAGGCCACTGGCTGGAATCGCTACCGGCTCGCGCTTTTCGCCCCCCAGCCACTTCTCGGCTCGTTGCCAGGCGTCGATTCCAGAACTAGGAAGCCAGCGCCCGCGCGTACGCCCCCGTCTCGGTCTTCTTGCCGGATTCCTCGCCGCTCTGGATCAGCAGCTTCGAGACCAGGGCCGTCCATCCTGTCTGGTGATTCGCCCCTACGCCGCTGCCGTTATCTCCGTGGAAGTACTCGTGGAACAGGATCAGATCGCGCCAGTGCGGATCGCTCTGGAAAATCTCGGCGGTGCCGGCCACCGGCCGCCGCCCCTCCTTGCCGGGGAGGAAGATGCGGTTCAACCGCCGCGATATCTCCGCCGCCACCTCATTCAGCGCGAGCATCTGCCCGCTTCCCGTGGGGAATTCCACCTTGAACCCTTCTCCCAGGTAGTGGTGGAACTTCTGCAACGACTCGATCAGCAGGAAATTCATCGGGAACCAGATCGGGCCTCGCCAGTTGGAGTTTCCTCCAAACAGGTTGCTTCGCGATTCTGCCGGCTGGTATTCCACCCGGTGTTCGGCTCCGTCCACATGTATCACGTAAGGATGCTCCAGGTGATAGCGCGAGAGCGCCCGCACTCCATACTCGGAGAGAAATTCCGATTCAGCCAGCATGTAGCGCAGCACGCGCCGCAGCTCTTCGGTGTCCACGATCGATAGCAAACGGCGCTCCCGATCGCCGGCCGTCCGCATGCAAGCCGTATTCCTGATGAGATCCGGTCGGTTGTCCACAAACCACTCCAGCCGCCGTTTGAATCCCGGCAGCCGCTCCAACAGTTCCGGTTCGAGTGTTTCCACCGCGAACAGCGGAATCAGGCCCACCATGGACCGCACCTTCATGGGAATGCGCTCCCCGTGCGGGAGATGCAGCACGTCGTAGAAGAATCCGTCCTCCTCATCCCACATGCTCTGCTCGCCATCGCCTCGGTGACTCATGGCATGCGCGATGTACAGGAAGTGCTCCCAGAACTTGCTCGCCATGTCCTCGCAGGCGGGATTCTGGCTGGCCAACTCCAGCGCGATCGCCAGCATGTTCAGCGTGTACATGGCCATCCACGCGGTGCCGTCCGACTGCTCGATGTGGCCGCCGGTGGGCAGCGGTGCGCTGCGGTCGAACACCCCGATGTTGTCCAGCCCCAGGAATCCGCCCTGGAACACGTTCATCCCTTCCGCGTCCTTGCGGTTCACCCACCAGGTGAAATTCAGCAGCAATTTCTGGAACACTCGCTCCAAAAAGGCCGTGTCTCCCCGGCCTCGCTTCTTCTTGTCGATCTTGTACACCCGCCACGCAGCCCAGGCATGCACCGGAGGATTCACGTCCGCCAGCGACCACTCGTAGGCCGGAATCTGCCCGTTAGGGTGCATGTACCACTCGCGCAGAAACAGCGTCAGTTGCTCCTTGGCGAACTCGCTATCCACCAGCGCTAGCGGAACACAATGGAGGGCCAAATCCCAGGCCGCGTACCAGGGATACTCCCATTTGTCCGGCATGGAAATCACGTCCGCGTTGTAGATGTGCTGCCACTCGCTGTTGCGCCCGTTCCGGCGTTGCTCGGGCGGGGTGGGCATAGTCTCATCCCCCGCGATCCACTCTCGCTGCACGTAGTGGTAGAACTGCTTCGACCAGAGTAGCCCGGCAAATGCCTGGCGGGCCACGTTGCGCGCCTCCTTGGAGAGGCTCTGCGGGATCACCGCGGAGTAGAAGTCGTCGGCCTCCAGCTGCCGCACCTTGAAGATGCGATCGAACTCCCCATTCAGCGGATCTCTCCCCTCCTTCCATTCCCCGCTGGTCAGCCGCAGCTTGACGCTGAAGCTGTCTCCCGGGCCAATCAGCGGCGAGTAGTGCGCTGCCGCCTTGGTGCCCACCGGGTCGGGGTTAACCGCGTCCTTCCTGCCCTGAACGATGTAGTCGTTGATCGCATCCTTGGGAAATCTCGGGCCCGGCACGCCGTACAAGCGCTCGCTGTTGGTCTCGTTCTCGCAGAACAGAATTTCCGGGCTGTTCTGGCTATGGAGCCAGTAGTTGCCGAACTGCGGATGCTCCAGCGCGATCGCCGCCCCCATGCGCCCGGCTCCCAGCCCCCGGGCCACCGGCTTTACCGCGCCGCTCGTCCACGACCACGTATTGCGGAACCACACTGTGGGCAGTAGGTGCACGCGCGCCGCTTCCGGTCCGCGGTTGTGGGCCGTAATCTTGATCAATATGTCTTCCGGTCCCGCCTTGGCGTACTCCACCACAACGTCAAAGTAGCGGCTTTCCGCGAATACGCCCGTATCCAGCAACTCGAACTCGGGATCATCCTTTGACCGCCGCCGGTTCTCCTCCACCAGTTGCTCGTAGGGGAAGGCGCGCTGCGGATATTTGTAGTGAAACTTCATGTAGGAGTGCGTGGGCGTGCTGTCCAGGTGAAAGTAATACTCCTTGACGTCTTCTCCGTGGTTGCCCTCCGCTCCCGTCAGTCCAAACAACCGCTCCTTCAAAATAGGATCCTTCTCGTTCCACAGCGATAGGCCGAAGCAAAGGTATTGATGGCGGTCGCAGATCCCTGCGATGCCGTCTTCATTCCAGCGGTACGCCCGGGAACGCGCCTGATCGTGCGGAAAATACTCCCAGGCATCGCCCCCGGCGCTGTAGTCTTCGCGCACGGTGCCCCAGGCCCGATCGCTGACGTAAGGCCCCCAACGCTTCCAATGAGCCTTGCGTGCCTGTGATTCCTCCAAACGCTTCTCTTCCGCCGTCATTTCTCTATTCTTCCCTTTCACTATGGATGAACGATGCTCAGCGCATGGCCGTCCGGATCACGGACTACCAACCCCTGATGAAATCCCGCTTCCCCGCCGGAGAACGCCACCGCCTCGGAGGAGACAAATCTGACCTTGGCCTGGCGCAGCAGGGCGCCGCCCGCATTCGCATCGGCGACCTCGAGTTCGGTCTGGCGATGCACCAGGTCGTTGGCGTGCTCATCCTCGGGGAATGGACGCCCGTCTCGCGGGCTCAGGTACTCCAGCAACTCGATTCCCGGGCCTGCCGGGGCCCGCAGCGACGTAATTCTCAGCCGCGCCCCGAACACGTTGTTCAGATGTTCCTGCTCCGTTCCGTAGTTCTCGCTCTCTCCCGCGATCTCCAACCCCAGCAGGTCGCGATAAAACTTCAAGCTCGTCTCCGTGTCGGCCACTACGATCGCCGTGTGATCGATCCCCAGAAACAGCTTGGGGCTCGGCCGGTGCCACTTGGCGCTTCCCTTGCCTTCCGGAAATTGCAGGATCTCCAGCGGGTGCCCGTCGGGATCCTTGAAGTAAAACGCCCGGATGCCGGCCGCATTCCGGTTCCAGTCAGGGAGCCGCTGCGGACCCGAGGAGGCATGCTCCACCTTATTTTCCCGCAGCGCCTGGTAAGCCCGGTCCATATCACTCACGATGATGGCCACATGCTGGAACCAGCGATCGTTGCTGCGCGAATCAGGCGGAATCGCACGGCCGCGGGGTGCCAGGAACTGTACCAGTTCGATCGACTCGTCGCCCAGCTTCAATCGCGCCAGCCGCACCCGCGCCCCAAAAACCCCGTACAGATGCTCCACCTCCTCACCCGCCAACTCCACCTCCGAAACCTTCTCGAACGTGAGAACACGGGTATAGAACTCCAGCGACCGGTCCATCTCGGCCACGGTCATCTCAATGGGCCCCACCGCCTTCACCTGCAGCCGACCAACCGCCGTCGGCCGATCGCCCTGCGCCAGGACCCATACTGGATGCCAGCCCAGCAATAGCGTGGCCAATGCCACCGTCCGCCAAGTCGTGGATCGCATGCTAGATCGCATGCTTGACTCCACGTTCGGACCCCGCCGCAACCGCCGTCGACTGCTCCGCCATTCGCTCCAGTAGGTGATCGCCCACGCGCAGTGCGTTAGCCATGATCGTCAATGCAGGATTCACCGCCGCACTGGACGGGAAGAAGCTGGCATCCACCACGTAGAGATTGTCCACCTCGTGTGCCTTGCAGTTGCGGTCGAGGGCCGAGGTCCTGGGGTCGTCGCCGAAGCGAATGGTGCCGTTCTGATGCGCCACACCCGCCAGCGGAATGCGGTCTCCCACGAACAGGTTGCGCGCAAACCAACCCTGGTGGCAATCGTGGCCGTGCATGCTGCAGGCGCTTTGCTGCTGCATCAGGCTCTTCAGCTTGGCCTTCAGCTTCTCGTGCCCCGTCAGGTTGTTGGGGGCGTAGCTCAGCACCACCTCCCCTTTGCGGTTCACCGTCACCCGGTTGTTGGGATCCGGCAGGTCCTCCGACGTGAGCCAGAAATCCAGCGAGTGCTTTGCCATCAACTCCAGGCTCCAGCCCGGCGCAATCGCGGGCGCTCCCGCCCGCAACGCATGCAGGTCCAGCTTGCCCACGAACGAGATGTGGCCCATGGGATACTCCCAATCCTCGCTGCCGAAGTAGAAGTCGTTCAGGGCTAGCGTCTTCTGGAACACCGTGGGGTTCGGGCACTTGGACAGCGCCATCAGTACCGAGTTGACGTGCCCCATATAATGCCGCCCCACCACGTCTGAGCCGTTGGCGAGTCCGTTCGGGTGCTTGTCACTGGCGGAGCGCAGCAGCAGGGCTGCCGAGTTGATCGCGCCCGCCGAGACCACGACCAAGGTCGCCTCAGTAGCGCTCTATCGCGCCATTCCGCTCCACCACCACCGATGCGATCTCCCGGCCGGAAGCGCTCGTCTCCAGTTTCGACACCAGGGCATTGGTGATCAGGCTGACATTCGGGTACTCCAGCGCAGGGTTCACGCAGCAGACCTGAGAATCGGATTTGGCGTGCAGCAGGCAGGCAAATCCGTCACAGGTGTCGCAGCGGATGCATTTGCTCTGGTGAGGATTCTCTTCGTCCAGCATGATCCCCAGGGGAACATGGAAGGGGTGACGGCCTAGCTTCTCCAGATCTTCGTGCAGGTGCTGGATGCGCGCCTCGTGATTCACCGCGGGGAAGGGATACGGCCCGCTGGCTGGCGGCTCGGTGGGATCCACTCCCCTTTCGC
>DATHDM010000002.1:0-24309 GCA_035319065.1 Terriglobales bacterium | reverse complement strand
CGCCACTGAAGCGCAATGTGGACGTGGGCGAAGTGGGCAAGACCGGGTTGTTTCTGGCCTCGGATCTGAGCACCGGAATCACCGGCGAAGTGATTTACGTCGATTGCGGCTACAACATCATGGGCTTCTGAAGCCTTGCCTGGAGTACGAGGCCCAATGGCCGCTGTCCGGAGGACCTTGCGTTCCGGTGATCCCATCTCGGACCAAGGGCCGACTGTGCTAGGCTTCCGCCCATCGGAGGTTTCATGCCTACCATCACCCGCCCCCACGCACCTGGTTATGGAATCGTCGGTCCCGAGCAAGGGAAGCTGCTGCCCTGGAACTGGGCGGCGGAACGGTTGTCCAATGCCCGCAATTACTTCATCTCCACGGTGCGTCCCGATGGCTGGCCGCACGTGATGATTGTGTGGGGCCTGTGGATGGACAATGCCTTCTACTTCAGTACCGGGCGCAAGAGCCGCAAAGGCCGGAATCTGGCGGGCAATCCGCGCTGCGTCGTGTGCCCGGAAGATGCAAGAGAGGGCGTGATCCTGGAGGGCACGGCGGAAGAGGTGACGGACCCCGAGGCCAGGACGGAATTCACCGAAGCCTACTACGCCAAGTACCAGTGGGACATTCCCAAGAACGAGCCGGTGTTCGCGGTGCGCCCGCGAGTAGTGTTCGGACTAATCGAGAAGGAGTTCACCACCAGCGCGACGCGGTGGACGTTCAACGGGGCGTAAGCAGTTGGCGGCGCAGCGGAACAGGGAGAGTTCCGGGCGCAGTGCGCTCCAGAACGGCAAGGTCCTTCAACTCGGACGCGGATTCTTGTCGCTGCGTCCTCGCTCAGAATGACAACTGTGGAGCCTGCTATAGAAGGCTGCAGTCGGCGTTCCACCCGCTGGGTCCATCCATGTGTTTGGGGTCGTCCCCACCTGTCCGCGTTAGTCCGTGTCAATCCGTGGCGGTTGTAATGGTGATCCTGCGGTCATCGGGACCGGTGCGCTGGAAAGCGATTTCGACGTCCCGCTCGCGGAGAAAGCGGGGGAATTTCTCTCCCCATTCGACCAGGAGAAGATTTCGTTCCTGTCCGATCAGGTCGTCCAAGCCGAGCGTTTCCAACTCGCGCGGCGTATCAACGCGATAAAGATCGACATGGTAGACACTGACCTGAGGACCGCGGTACTCGTGAATGAGCGTGAAGGTGGGACTGGTCACGTCGTCTTGCGCCGCCGCGTCGAAGGCTTCCGCAATGCCCTTGGCCATCGTGGTCTTGCCTGCACCCAGGTCCCCGCGCAACAAGACCAGGCTGGGAGGCTTGAGTCTGCGGGCCAGTTGCCGGCCCAGTTCGATGGTCTCTTCCGCCGAGTGCGTGGAGAATTCTTGGGTCACGGTTCGAGAATATCTCAGGAACGCAGCCGGCTCAGCCGTGGAAGGCAAACGCCGCAGCGCCTGCATCCTCGCGTGCCTGTTCGAAAGCCTGAGGCAGGCCGGCGAGGATGTCCGTGGCAATCAGCGAGTGCTCACCCAGGCGCTCGCGGGCGAAATCCCCACCCAGGCCGTGGAGGTAAACCGCGGCCAGCACCGCGAGAAACTCGGCCTCGGGAAGATTCGCCGACTTCGCCTGCGCGAGAAAGCCGGCGATCATCCCGGTGAGAATGTCGCCACTTCCTCCCGAAGCCATCCCGGGATTGCCAGTCACATTGGCCCAGACGGCGCCATCCTCGAATGCGACCAGCGTGCGATGGCCCTTGAGAACCAAGACGCAGTGGTGGTCGCAGGCAAATTTGCGGGCTGTGCCAATGCGATCCTGCTGAATGTCGGCGATCGAGAGGCCGGTGAGGCGCGACATCTCGCCGGGATGAGGAGTAAGCACCAGCAGGCGCGCGCGCCCGTTGAGCTTATGAGTGAATTTTTCAAAAGCGTTCAGGCCGTCGGCGTCAACCACGAGGCTGATGGGGTACTTATCCACCACGGCGCGCACGAACTGCGCGGTGTCAGGATTGCGGGAGATGCCTGGGCCGAGCGCGATAACATCCTTGCCAGCAGCGATTGCGTCCAGCCGACCGTAGTCGAGGGCGGCGAGCGAGATGGCGCCGGCGTCGGTCTCCGCCAGGGGTTCGCTCATCAGTTCAGGATGGAAGCCGGCAACCGTCGGGAGGACCGATTTGGCGGTGGCCACGGTGGAGAGCCCAGCGCCGCTTCGCAAGGCAGCGATTCCGGCCATGGCGGCGGCGCCCGCCTTGCCGAGCGATCCACCGATTACCAGCGCATGTCCGTAGTTTCCCTTTTGGCCCTCCGGCGGCCGCAGGGCGACGAACTCCGCGAAGTCCGCCGGGGTAATCAGATGCAGCTGCAGATCGGAAACGATGGCTTCCTCGGGCGAGCCGATGGGGGCCACCAACGTTTCGCCGCGCGTAAGTTCGGCGAAGACATGCGCGGGACGCGGCGCAGTAAAGGTTACGATGCCATCGGCGCGCGCGCGCAGGGCATTGGAATCGCGGACGCTGAAGGCGTCGGCATCGGCGCCGGACGGAATATCGACCGCCAGCACCGGGCGTCCGGAGGCGTTCATGGCGGCAATCGCCTCGGCGTACAAGCCGGTAACCGGAGGACAAAAGCCGGTGCCCAGAATCGCATCGATGATCAGGTCGGCGTGAAATACATGCTGTGCTGCCGGGTCGCGAAGCTGCGACGAGTCGCGGGCGAAAACCGGCTCGCGTTGCATGCGGGCGTACATTTCCGCGGCATCGCCCTTCAGTTCCGAGGGATGGGCGAGCAACAGGACCTCGACCTCGCGGAAAGCTTCGCGCAGCTTGCGCGCCGCCACGAAGCCGTCGCCACCGTTGTTGCCTTTCCCGCACACGATGCCGACTCGCCGCGCCCCGGCAAAGCGTGAGGTGGCAAAATTGGCCACCGCGGCGCCGGCGTTTTCCATCAAGGTAAGCGAGGGCACGCCAAAGCGGTCGCTGGTGAGGCGATCGATCTCCCTCATTTGTGCGGAGCTGGTGATCTTCATGAGTGGGCAGCCGCCGTCTGTTCCAGACGCCGGAGACCGGCGGGCTCGCCCATGGCGATCAGGCAATCGCCGGCATCGATGCGGTCTTCGGGCGCGGGATTGAAGCGCATGCCCCTGGGCCCCTTGATCGCCAGGACAATCACATTGAGCTCCTGACGGATGTGCGAACCGGCGATGGTGTTGCCGGCGAAGGGGGAGTCCGCCTCGATGCGGATCTCCTCAATCTCCAGGTCGAGCTTGCCGCCGCGAGCGGTGGCGATATCGAGAAAGTCGAGCACATTGGGGCGGAGAAAGGATTGGGCGATACGGTGGCCGGCGGACAGGTAAGGAGAGATGACCTCGTCAGCCCCGGCGGTGCGCAGGTGTTTCTCCGCATCCTCTTCGCTGGCGCGGGCAATGATCTTGAGCTTGGGATTCATGGAGCGGGCGGTGAGCACGACGTAAAGGTTGATGGCGTCGGTGGAGGCGGCGGCTACCAGCCCAAGGGCGTGATCGATGCCCACCTGCCGCAGGATGGATTCCTGGGTGGCATCGCCAATCAGCATCAGCCATCCCTGATCGTTGAACTTGGCGGCCTTTTCGGCATTGGGCTCGATGATCACCAGGGGTATCGATTCCCGTTGCAGCTCGCGAGCCACGCTGCGGCCGACACGACCGGCGCCGCAGATCACGTAATGCCGGGTGAGTCGGCCGATTTCCTTCTGCATGCGCCGCCTTCCGAAGAACGAAAGCAGCTCGAATTCTAGCAAAGCGGATGCAGTGGCACCGATGCCGAGAAAAACCAGCCCCACGCCGAAGATCATCACGAAGACGTTGAACACGCGGCCGGCATGGCTGAGGGGATGTATCTCGGAATAGCCGATGGTGGTAATGGTCATCAGCACCATGTAGAAGGAGTCAAACCACGACCAGCCCTCGATGAGGTGAAAGCCCAGCATGCCGATCAGGCAAACCACGGTCAGCGCTGAAAAGACGATCTGGAGATTGCGATTGCCGCGCATAGGGGAGGGCAAGGACCTCGAAGCCTGCCAGTTTCAAGCTTCCGGCGGGGAGTTGCAAGTGGTGGATGACGTTCGAAAACGCTCGATGCTTCCTGGCCCGCAGGCGCAGGTCGGCCCGCGCCGGGGTGAATCTAGTCGCCGATGGTCCGTGCGGGAATGGCCTCGCGGGCGGTTTGCAGGCTGCTCTGGACGAGGCTGTGCTTGCGGCCGTAGGTGAAGTAAACCACCAATCCAATCACCAGCCAGATAATCAGACGGGCCCAGTTAATCCAGCCCAGCTTATACATCATGTAGCCATTGAACAGGACGCCGAGGATGGGAACCAGCGGAACCCAGGGGGTTCGGAAGGGCCGAGGCTGTCCAGGATTCGTCTGGCGCAGGATCATGACCGCAATGCAGACGATGACAAACGCCAGCAGCGTGCCGATGTTCACCATCTTGCCGATGTCGTCGATGGGGACGGAGCTGCCCACAACAGCCGCGAGCAACCCCACCAGGATTGTGTTCTTCCAGGGCGTGCGGAATTTAGGGTGAACGGCGGCGAAGAACTTGCGCGGCAGCAGGCCATCCTTGGCCATGGAGTAAAGCACGCGCGTCTGTCCCAGCAACATGACCAGCATCACGCTGGTCAAGCCAGCCAATGCGCCGAGGGTAATGATGTGCGAAGCGCTGACCAAGCCACGATCCAGGAAGGCGCGAGCGATCGGAGCTTCGATGTTGACTTCCCGCCAGGGAACCATTCCCGTAAGCACGGCTGCTACCAGGATGTAGAGCACGGTGCAGACCAGGAGCGAGGCGATGATGCCGATGGGAAGATCGCGTTGCGGGTTCTTGGCCTCCTGGGCGGTGGTGGAAACAGCGTCAAAGCCAATGTAAGCGAAAAATATGTAGGCGGCTCCGGCCCCGATTCCCGAGAAGCCGAAGGGCGCGAAAGAATGCCAGCTGCTTCCCCAGTTGCCACCACTCACATAGCGGAAGCCCAGACCGATCACGAACAGGACCACGGTTACCTTGATGGCCACGATCGTGGCGTTAAAGCGTGCGCTCTCCTTGATGCCGATCACCAGGATGGTGGTAATGATGAGGGCAATCACGAACGCGGGCAGGTTGAAGCCGACTTCCACTCCGAATAATCGCGGAGCATTCAGCAGCTCATGAGCCCGCTGCACCAGCTCCGGCGGGTGGGCCGCCACAATATCGGCCACCTTGTTGAGGAAGGCCTGGGTTCCGGGCACCAGGGCGGCGTCGGAAGCCCGGGCCATCTGGCGTGCGACCATGTCTTCGGCGGTGCGCAAGGCGGTCCAGTGATCGTAGGCCAGCCACAGGGGCAGCTTCAGGTGAAGGATATCCAGCAACTCGACGAAGTGGTTGGACCAACCAGAAGAAACGGTGCTGGCGCCCATGGCGTATTCGAGCGTGAGGTCCCAGCCGATGATCCAGGCGAACAGCTCGCCCAGGGTGGCATAGGCATAGGTGTAAGCGCTGCCGGCCAGCGGGATCATGGCGGCAAATTCCGCGTAGCAGAGTCCAGCGAACGCACAGCCCAATCCAGAAAGCACAAAGGAAAGCATGAGCCCGGGACCGGCATAGTGAGCGCCCAAGCCGGAAAGCACAAAGATGCCGGCCCCAATAATTGCACCTACGCCCAGCGCAGTGAGCTGGAAGACCCCGAGCGTGCGCCTGAGACTGTGCTCACCATGCTCACCCGCTTCATGGAGCAACTGGTTTAACGGCTTGGTCGCCAGAAGGTTGGACATGCCGACTTCCACTCCTTTACGAATTCGCTCACCTCACTGCTGCGGCGCGATCCTCAGTTGCCCGGCGCCAGCCTGCGGCGAGGTCTCAAAAGGTATACCGGAATGCCCAACAACACGATGATCAGGCCCGGCCAAGTGTACTGCGGTTTATACCGCAAAAGCACGACATCAATGAACAGCGCCAGAGCAATGTAGATCGCAGGGAGGACGGGGTAACCGATAGCCCGGTAGGGCCTGACCGCGTCGGGCCGGGTCCGGCGCAGAACGAACAGGCCCGCGATCGTCAGGATGTAGAAAACCAGCACGGCAAAGATGATGTAGTCGAGCAACTGACTGTAGGTTCCGGAAAGGCAAAGGATGCAAGTCCACACCGCCTGGACCAGCAGCGATACCACCGGCGTCTTATAGGTTGGATGCAGGGTGCCGACTGACCGGTAGAACAGGCCGTCGCGCGCCATGGCGTAGTAGACGCGAGCGCCAGCCAGGATCAACCCGTTGGTGCAGCCGAAGGTGGAAATGAGGATGGCCAGCGCCATCAAGGCCGCACCGGCTTGTCCGAACATGACCTGCATGACCGCCGTCCCGACGCGGTCCTCGGCGGCGTACTGGATGCCGCGGGCAAGCACCGTCGGACCGTGGGGGTCGCCACTGAGCGGAAGGACATTCAGGTAGACGAAGTTGGCGGCGATATACAGGCCAATGACCACACCCGTGCCCAAGGCCAGCGATAGAGGTAGGTTGCGGCTTGGATTCTTGACCTCGCCGGCAGTGAAGGTGACGTTGTTCCAGGCGTCAGCGGAGAACAGCGACCCCACCTGGGCGACGGCCAGGATAGTGATGGTGCCGATCAGTCCGCCAATGCCGATTTGCGCGAAGGGGGAAGCGGCGCTTCCTGCGTTCTGCCAGAAGTGGGTGAAGTTGGCGGCGACCGCCTGAGGATTCCGTCCCAGCACCAGTCCGAAGACCACCAATCCCAACAGAGCTGCAGCCTTGGTGAAGGTGAAGACGTTCTGGACCAGCGCACCCGTCTTGACGCCGAAGACGTTGACCACGGTCAACAACACAATAATGATGATCCCCATCAGGTTCTGGGTGTTCAGACCGACATCCATGTTGCCGAGGATCATGGGTCCGACGGGGATTGGCGGCACCTTCCAGAGATGGATAATCCAGTTGCTGGAGGAGATGGCGGGGAAGAACACGCCCAGAAACTTGCCGAACGCGACGCCCACGGCCGCGATGGTGCCCGTCTGAATCACCAGGAACAGAGTCCATCCGTAGAGGAAGCCCCACAGCGGGCCCAGGGCTTCCCGGAGATAAACATACTGGCCGCCGGCGTGGGGCATCATGGCCGCCAGCTCGCCGTAACAGAGCGCCGCCACGATGGTCATGAATCCAGTGACCACCCAGGCCAGGATCAGCAGGCCGGGGGAATTCACCAGACGCGCAATATCAGCGGAGACGATGAAGATCCCGGAACCGATCATCGATCCCATCACCAGCGTGGTGGCACTGGTGAGACCCAGGCCCTTTACGAATCCCTGATCGGAGGCAGCGAGGTCCGCGGGCGGGGCGGGGTGGGTTTCCGTCTGGCTCACCGTGAATTGACCCCATAAAAGGAGAGATGCCTTCCACCTGGTCGCATGTTGTGGGACGACTTTACATCAAGATGCGGAGGAATTGCTCGGCTGATTTGTATGGCTCCGGGGTGAGACTTGAGATTACCGCCACCGAGTCTGCGCCGGCCTGGATGACGGCGCGGCAGTTGTCCAGGGTAATTCCCCCGATAGCGACCAGCGGGCTCGGGGTCAGAGCACGAGCGGCCCGGACCCCGTCGAGGCCGATGACCGGGTCGGGGTTGACCTTAGTTGCTGTCTGGAACACGGGGCCAATGGCGATATAGTCAGCGCCAGCCTCCACGGCGCGCCGGACCTGCTGAGGATTGTGCGTGGAAAAGCCTACCCACAGCCGGTTTCCGACGATTCTTCGCGAGCCCTTCAGCGAGAGATCGTCCTGTCCAAGGTGCACGCCATCGCACCCAGCGGCGACGGCGAGGTCGGCGCGGTCGTTCAGGAAAAAGCTAACGCTCGCGCCAAGCTCACTGCGGAGCGCGCGGGCTTGTGAAAGCACCTCCGGCGCGGAGCCGGTCTTGTTGCGGTATTGCAGGAGCGAGACGCCGGCCCGTTCCAGTTCTTGGGCAAAGTCGATCATGGCGGCCGACTGAGCAGGCGCGCGCGGAAAGAAAGAGGTGTCGAGAATGGCATAGAGGCGGGGGAGCCTAAAGGTCATAGCTACGATCCGTTACGGACCCTGGCTCCGTTAGCACTCCCCAGAAGGCGCTCCATGAACCTGGTATCGAAGTTGCCGGCACGAAAGTCAGGATCGGCAAGAATCCGCCGGTGCAGGGGGATCGAGGTGTGGATTCCCTCGACGATGAACATCTCCAGGGCGCGAGACATGCGCGAAATAGCTTCCTGGCGATCCTTGCCGCGGACCACCAGCTTAGCGATCAGCGAATCGTAATACGGCGGAATGACCGATTCGGCATAGGCAGCGGTATCGATTCGCACGCCGGTGCCGCCCGGCGGATTGAAGGTTGTAATCTTGCCCGCCGAGGGCGTGAACTTTTCCGGATGCTCAGCATTGATGCGGCACTCGATCGCGTGACCGCGATGCAGCACCGGTCCATGCAGTACCGTGTCCAGTTTCTCGCCCACGGCGATCATGATTTGGCTCTTCACCAGGTCCACATCGGTGACCATCTCGGTGACCGGATGCTCCACCTGGATGCGGGTGTTCATCTCGATGAAGTGGAGTTTGCCGTCTTCATCCATCAAAAACTCGACGGTGCCGGCATTGATGTAGCCGATGTGGCTGAGAGTGCGGCATAGCAGATCGCCGATCGAGGAGCGCAGCTCCGGCGTCATTTTGACCGAGGGCGATTCCTCCAACAGCTTCTGATGGCGGCGCTGAATGCTGCATTCGCGCTCGCCCAGGCTAACCACGTTGCCGTGCTCGTCGGCCAGTACCTGGAACTCGATGTGTCGCGGACGCTCGATGAATTTTTCCAGGTAGAGATCGCCGTTGCCGAAAGCAGCCGAAGCCTCGCTCTGCGCGGCCTGGAAGAGCACAGGAAGCTCCTGCCCGTCGCGAATCACGCGCATGCCGCGGCCGCCTCCGCCGGCGGCGGCCTTCAGGATCACGGGAAAGCCGATGTCACGGGCCCAGTCCAGGGCGTCTTGCTCGGAGGCAATCACGCCCTCAGAGCCAGGGAGAATGGGTACCCCTGCCGCCTTCATGGCCATGCGGGCCTTCTCCTTTTCGCCCATCAGGCGCGTGATTTCGGGAGGAGGGCCGATAAACTTCATGCCGCAGGTTTCGACCACTTCGGCGAAGTTGGCGTTTTCGCTGAGCAGGCCGTAGCCGGGATGCACGCCATCGACGTTGGCAATCTCGGCGGCGCTGATGACGGCGGGGATGTTCAAGTAGCTGTCGCTGACCCTGGGCGGACCAATGCAAATGGCTTCATCAGCAAAGCGGACGTGCAAGGAGTGACGGTCGGCATCGCTGTAGACAGCCACCGTCTTGATGCCCAACTCCTTGCAGGCACAAATGACGCGGAGAGCAATCTCTCCCCGGTTAGCAATGAGAATTTTTCGAAACATTCAGACTCAACAACCCTGTGCAACGACGCGCATCTCTTGCGGCCGCGCCCGCCCGGCGCCAACCCTCGCTCACCAGATAGACGTTGACAGCGGAGAACATTCCCGGGGCTAGTCGGGCTGGACGGCGAACAACTGCTGGCCGTATTCCACGGGCTGGCCGTTCTCCACAAAACGCTTCACGATGGTGCCCGCGTAATCCGACTCGATCTCGTTCATCAGCTTCATGGCCTCAACGATGCAGAGCACCTGTCCCACGCTGACCCGGTCGCCGGGCTTCACGAAGGGTGGGGCGCCCGGCGAGGGTGCCTCGTAGAAAGTACCCACGATGGGCGAATGCACGATCTGCATTCCGGCTTCTTCGACCGCGGGCTCGGGTCCTGCCACCGGCGGGGAGGAAGAGTCGCCTCCCGCGGCCGGTACTACCGCGGGGGCGGCGGGGACAAGCGGCGCGGAGACCACCGGCGCCACCGCCGTGTAGTGGATTTGCGAGGATGCACCTCGCTTGATGCGTACTTTGACGTCACCGCGTTCAAGCTCAAATTCCGCGATGTCCTTCTCGATTAAGAACTCGATGAGTTCCTTCAACTCTTTCTGATTCATTCTCGATGCATGCTGGGCGAAGAATTCGTTGAAGTTCAACCAACTCGACGACAAACCGGTTTCCTAGCTTGCACGCGCCTGACCTGACAATCCCTGCAGCCGTGAACCTTGCTGTCGCCCGGTTCGCTTCTGGAAACCCCGGCCGTGCCTTTCAAAGTTCGATCAACTCCCGGGAGCAGGGCGTCAGGACGTCGCACCCGCACTCACGGACCACCACCATGTCCTCGATGCGAACTCCTCCCTTGCCTGGGACGTAAACGCCGGGCTCGACGGTAATGACCATGCCCGGCTTCAGGACCTCGCTCTGCTGGCGTGCCAGTCGAGGCGGTTCGTGGATCTCCAGCCCCACTCCGTGACCGGTGGAGTGGGTAAAATACCGGTCCAATGCGGCACGTCGCAGAACGGAACGAGCTGCGGAATCCACGGCCCCGGCGGTTACCCCAGCACGAACCGCTCCGACGGCCGCCTGCTGGGCCTCCCTCACCGCGTCATAGATGTGCCGCTCTTCTGAAGTGACCCGGCCCATGTACACAGTGCGGGTCATGTCGGAACAATAACCGTTGAGTATAACACCGAAGTCGAGGACGACGAACCCGCGTGCGGGGATGGGTTGCGCTGACGCCCTGCCGTGCGGCAGCGCCGATCGCGGACCCGCTGCGACGATGGTTTCAAACGACATCCCTTCAGCGCCGGAGCCGCGTGCAGCGTGCTCGATTTCCGCGGCCACAGCGATTTCCGCCACGCCGGGACGAATCGTCTTCAAAGCAGTCCCGAGCAGCACAGCTCCCAATTCGACGGCCTGGCGAATCGCAGCGATCTCCTGATCGTCCTTGACGGTCCTGAGTTGCTCGATTAGTCCAAGCGTGCTCTTCAGGCGCGAGCTACGCCGACGATGCTTCAGGACGACGTCGCGCTGAGCGATGGTGAGCTGCTGAGCCTCAACGGCGATTGGGCTGAGGCCCGACTGGGTGACCCACTCCGTCGCGAGCTCCAGGGCCGGCCGCTTGCCGACCACCACCCTGACACCTTGCGTTTCTTCGCGTGCCTGCGTTTTGTAACGGCCATCGGTGAAGAGGGCCAGCCTGGGCTCGGCGCCTTCGAGCCGACAGGCAAGAACGCTGGAGCTGCCGGTGAATCCGCACAGGTAACGAACATTCACCGGGGAGGTGACCAGCAACCCGGAGGCGCGGGCCTGCCGCAGCAGCCCCGACAGCCGCTGCTGTCGCGCCAGGTAGTGCATGGGATCCATTCTATGTAAGGTAAACCAGGCCGCACGAAAAGGCCCCCGCTGGTGGCGGGGGCCGGTTGGGTTGATGGTCAGTTGACTATGTTTGCACAATCTTCGGGGTTACGAAGAAGAGCAACTCTTGCGAAGAGGTGGAAACCGAGCGCCGCTTAAACAGATTGCCCAGGACCGGGACATCGCCCAGCAAGGGCACCTGCTGCACGTTGATGGAGTTCTGTGTCTGGATGACGCCGCCGATGACCACCGTCCCGCCATCGCTAACCAGTACCTGGGTGGTGGCCTGTTGGGTGATCAGAGTGGGGTTTCCAGCCACCTGGCGCGAAAAGTCAGGAGTGGTGTTTTCCACGTCGATGGCCATGAAAATGGTACTCTCCACCGTAATCTGCGGTGTAACCGTCAGCCGCAGGAAGGCGTCCACGTAAGTAGTCGTGGGCGGACCGCCTAACTGCGCCGCCGTTACCACGGGGACGCGCACGCCCTGACGGACGACCGCCTGGCCGTTGTTCTGGGTAACGACGCGCGGGCGGGACAGAATCTTCAGCAAGCCGCGCTGCTCGGCCATGGTGAGAATCGTGTCCAGCCGGTAAGTGGAGGTCGCATTTACGAAAGACAGGCCGCTGGTCGGACCAGGAACCGCCAGGTTCGAGAACAGAGGAATGGTCTTGCCGGTGGGATCGAGGATGTACTTCGGCGCCGGCGCTCCGGGAGGGAAAGTAACGTTGGTGGGGCTGAAGCCGGCAGCGCTGGAACCGCCCGCAGCGGAGGTGTTGTTACCCCAGCCGAAGCCCAGTTGTACGCCGATGTCGCGGGCGAAGTTGCGAGTGGCCGCAATCACGCGGGCTTCGATTTCCACTTCCTGGGTCTTGCGATCCAACTGGGCCAGCAAGCGCTGCACTTCCGGGATCACAAAAGGAATGTCGGAAATGATCAGAGAGTTGGTGCGGACGTCGGCTATCACGTCGCCGCGCTGCGAGAGGAACCGCTTTACCGTGGGGACCAGATCCTTGGCCTGGGCGTAGCTCAGGAAGTGGGTGATGTGGATCTTGGGTACGGAGAGCGCCTCGGCTTCGTTCTTGGCGCGAACCGCTTCGGCTTCCTTGCGCAGTGTATCGACGGTCGCTATCCGCAGGACGTTGCCTTCCAGCTTGCGATCCAAGCCGTTATTGGCCAAGACCAGATCCAGCGCCTGGTCCCAGGGCACATCGTCCAGCACCAGGGTCAGTGTGCCACGCACGTTGGGATCGAGCACGATGTTCAGGCCGCTGATCTCGTGAATCAGGCGGAAGAAATCTTTCAGGTCAACATCCTTCAGATTGACGGAGATGGGCTCGCCGGTGTACTTGGGCTTGGGCGGCAAGGGAGTGGAAATCTGCGTCTCGCGCTGCACCTGCGCCAGGTTGGTGGCCGGGGTGGCGGCCTGCGGAGCCGCGCTCACTGGGGGAACCAGGGCGTCGGCCGCAGCCTTGTTGGATGCCTCGATCACCCGCGCCGCGGACTCAGCGGCGGCTTTCGGCTCGCTGACTGCAGGCGCTGCGTCTTCGCTCTTGGGCGTGAACTGGGGTTCCAACATCACAAAATCTTTGACCGACCTGTCCGCGGCAGGCATGTTGGGCGCCCGCGAAGGCGGGTTCTGGGCCAAAGTTTGCGTGGCCGATTCAGTGGCAGGAACGACGACCGGCCGGGCCTGAGGCACGGCGACCGTGGCCGTCAGACTCGGCTGCGGTGCCGGCTTGCTGGCATCGAGCACCGGTTGAGCCGGCGTGTGCAGAACCGGCTTGGGGCTGTTCGGAACCGTCGTCGAGGCCGGGGATTTCTCGGTGGTGTGCACCTTGAGCGTAACTTTGTTGCCCGAGGGTACCAGGTCAAAGGCACGAGGTTCCGTCAGGTCAACCACGATGCGGGTTACCGGAGGGCTGTCCTGGAAGCGAGCGATGCGGACATCCTTGACATCGGTGGAGTTGACCGCAATCACCTTCGGGTTGGAAGGTACCGCGTTCATCAGATCCACTACGACGCGCGCCGGCGAGGAAAGCTTCATGGTGCTGGGCGACAGCGGCCCGTTGGCGGCAATCTCGACGTCGAGAGTGCCATTACCGCGAACCACCGCGACCGAACTCACAGTGACGGTTGAACTGGTTCGCACCGCCGCTTCCTTGACCACGGGTACCTGCGTTTCCAGGGTGGCAGGCTTGGTGACGGCCATAGCCGTGGTCTTCGGGACCGGCAAGAGTGCGGGGGAAGGCTTGGCCGCTGACTTCGGCATGGTGACCTGAATCTCAAGACCGTTGGCAATGTCGCCGACTTTCACGTCGGCGCCCGGCGTCAGAGCCAACTCGACGCGGGCTACTTCGGTCCCATTGGCCCCGCTATAGGAGAGAACATGGTAGGCGCTGACGCCGGGGGTAGCCACGGTCCGCGTCTGCTCCTTCCAGTTGCCAGCCGAAACCCCGTGCATGTCCACCAGCAGCAGAGTATCGGTGGGCCGATACTCCGTGTGGGTGAACGTGCCGCTCATATGCAGAGCCACGACAGTGGCATTGCCCTGCGCCGCCACGCTAAGACCGGTCAATTGCGTGTTGGCCGCAGCCATGGTGCCCGCCAACAGCAGCAGCAGAATGGAACCTATCCGTTGCTTCAGCCTCATCTGGTCTCTCCCTGCACGCGCCACTTGCGCTCGCGTGTGTGGCGGCTTGCCGCCACTTCTAAATTGGCCCACCGGGTTCGGCCCGGCCTAGCTCGAAAGAACCGTCCATCCCCAGGGCACGAATGCCCTCCGCACCCGAAGGGGAAATGTCTATACCACGGGAGCGTTCACCCGCTTGGTCACTTCACGGGTGCTCTGCTTGCCCACTTTGTCGGTCACTGTCTCGCGGAAGACCACCGAGTCTCCCGTGATCTTCTCCACCACTCCGTTGAACACCGGATCGGTCTCACGGAGGAAATAGGCGCGATGGGCGCTGTTTTCCACCACCGCGATCATGCCGTTTTGCGACTTCACAATTCCCTTGAGCGCAATCTGATCGATCATCAGGCACTTTTTGCCGGTCTCACAGCCGGGACCGCGGCCGGTGGCGCGCACGATGGGGCTGATGAAGGGATCCCTGCGGCCCGCCGCGCCACTGACCGACACCTTCTGAGCCAGCTCCGGAGTTCCCGGGATAGTCGGCTTGGCGAGCGAGGACTTCTTCACCTCTGGCTTTTTCTCGGCCGCACCATCAAAGGTAGCGGGCTTCGCCTTGGGTGTCGTAGCCTGCGGCTTTCCCGCTGCCGGCGCGAGCTTCGCCTGACCGGCAGGCTTGGCGGCCGGCTTGGTGGCAGCAGGAGAGCTGCTGGCGGCCGATGCCGTCGCTGGCGGCTTCGCAGGCGCCTTGGCTGGTGCGGCAGTTTGCCCGCTGGCAACCGCTGGCGGGGTGGCGGGCTTCGCTGCCGGCTTGGCCGGCGCAGCGTTGGACTGGCTGCCGGCGGCCGAGGAAGAAGTGGCGGCCTGAGTGGCCAGCGATTTGACCGCGTTGGCGGTTGCCGCTCCCTGCGCACAGGCGGTGCCGCTGGCGGCGATCAGGACAAATACCAGGCTCTTGGTCAGCTTCATAACGATTCCCTGCTACTTCCCAGCCGGAGTTCCCGGTTTCGCGGGAGCCGGCGCTGGCACATCGGCGCGACTGAAATAGGTTGTGGCGACGCAAGTAGCGACCACGCTCTCGCCCGGGGCATATTCGTAGCGATGTTTGACTTTGGCGTCGCTCGCCTTGACCACCGTCGCCATCTGCAACGCCGAGACGTTGATGATGCGCTCCAGCTTGGCCATGCGCTCGAAGAAGCCCAGCACCGAGTAGTACGGTCCATCCAACTCCAGCTCAAAGGGAGCTTCCACGAAGAATTCCTTGGACTGGGTGGCCTGGGCGGTGAAGCGGCGGACTTCAATGCCGGCGGCGGAGGCAGTCGACTGCACCAGGCGGATGAAATTGTCGGCTTCCTTCTCGTCCGGGACGATGCGCTTCTGGATCTCGAGCTGCTGCTTCAGGCTCTCGATCTGGCGGTCCATGTCGGCGAGCTTGCCCACGTAGGGCCGCAAGGAGTCGTTGTCGGCCTTGACGGCGGCCAGCTTACCCTCGTTGCGCTTGTTCTGGTCGGCGAGGGGCTTGATGGTGAGGTACCAGGCCAGGCCGGTGACGACGGCGGCCAGTCCGACCACGATTCCCAGTTTCGATCCAAACGGCAGTTCGTTCCACTTGGCCATGATTACCGTCCTGCCTACGACTTCTGCTGCGTTGGCGCCGGCGCCCCCTGCTGGGGCGGCAGCTTCTCGCAGGTAATAGAAAACTGAAACGCCTGCATATCCTTAATCTGCTCGTCCTGATAGGTTTCCTTGATCTCAATCGACTTGAAGTAGTTCGACTTTTTCAAGTTGGTCATCAGGTTGGCGACGGCGGTGGAGCTGAGCGCGGTGCCCTGCAGGTTGATCACCGCCCCGGTGTCGTTCATGGTGTTGAGCCAGACGGCATCGGTGGAGTTCACGGTGCTGGCCAGCGCATTCATCAGATCGGTCGGACCCGACTGGTTGGCCTGCAACTGGTGAATCACCTTCACCCGGCGGTCGTAGAGATCGAACTGCTTCTGCCGCTCCAGGTACTTGGCCTTAACGTCGGCCAGGCGCCGGTTCTCGGTTTGGGCAACGTCCAGCTGCTTCTTGAGGTCCTCGGCTTTCTTGTTCAGGCCCCAGAACCACAGGTAATTGCCGCCCACGGTGAGGGCGGCGATCAGAGCCGCCACCACCATGATGTTGGGTGGCTCCTTGGTGCCCAGAGTGATCGCCGGTCCCTTGGCCTTCTTCGGTCGGTCTCCGCCCAGCAGGTTTATGCGAATCATAGGCTTTCAAAACTCCTCAGGGCCAAACCCACAGCCACGGCAAGTTGCCCCGCGTTGCGCTCCACCAGACTGGAAGCGGCGGGGCCATACTCGATCCGGGCAAAGGGATTGAGAATTTCGACGGGAAGCGAGAACTCCTGGCGCAGCGCTTCCATCAAGCCGGGCACGCGGGAAGAGCCGCCGGCCAGGTAGAGGCGCTCGATGTGCTCTCCGGCAGCGGTGGCGCGGAAGAAGTCGAAAGTCTTCTGGATTTCCAGCACGATGATTTCCGTCACCTGCTGCAGGATGGGCTGCTTGGCATCCTCGCTGACGGTGCCCACCTTCTCGCCCAGCTTGAGCGATTCGGCGTCATCGAAGCTGAGATCGAGCTCCTTCTGCAAGGCGTCGGTGTACTGGTGGCCGCCCACGCTGACGTCGCGGGTGAACAGCGGGGTGGTGCCCTTGAGGATATTGATGTTCATCACGCTGGCGCCCAGATTGAGCAGCGCCACGGTGGAGCCGGGCGCCGGATCGTAGTTGTACTCGTAGCAGTTCTGCAGCGCGAAAACGTCGATGTCCACGATAGCCGGAGTCTTTCCCGCCATCGAGAGCACGTTGGTGTAATTGAGAATCTTGTCCTTCTTCACCGCCACCAGCAGGACGTCCATCTGCGGGCCGGTGAGATCGTCGGACAGGATCTGGTAGTCGATGTTGACGTCGGCGATGTCGAAGGGGATGTGCTGGGCGGCCTCGGTGTTGATGCTGTCGGCGAGCTGTTGGTCGGTCATCGTGGACATGGTGATGCGCTTGACGATGACGGAGTGCCCGCTGACGGAGGTGGCCACCTGCTTGGTCTTGATGCTGTGTTCGGCGAAGAGCTTGCCGATGGCGCTGGCCACGCTGGGGCTGTCCATGATCATGGAGTCCACGACCACATCGTTGGCCAGGGGCTCGACGCCGGCGTGAGCCAGCTCCAACCCGCCGCGCGAGCGCTTCAATTCCACGGCCTTGATGCTGCTGGAACCGATATCGAGTCCGACGATCGACTTGGAGCCACCGAATGAGAACATAATTTTTCCGCCTCTAGCGACTGGCCACGGCGCGTGCGGATCTGGGCCGCTTCTTGCCTTTGCCGTCTCCTACTGTGCTTTTGCGTTCCATCCAGGAATCCAGGATGGTCTTCTTGAACTTCCAGCGATTGCCGAGCTTGAACGCGGGAATTTTCTCCTCGTACACGTACTTGTAGAGCGTGTCGGGGCTCACGCCCAAGTACTGCGAAGCCTGGCGGATGTTCATGACTTCCGGCGCATCGGCCATAATCCGTGTAGCCCTTTCCAGAGGTGTCGACGTGCGCTGTCCAACCAAAAGAGCTGCGCGCGCTGGACGCCGCATGGCCCCTTGTGCAGGTGCCAAAAGAAATCTCTTTGGTCTCGGGGGGTGAACTACGAGCGTGCTGGTTATATCAGGGGGAAGGCGGTGGGTGTCAAGGATAACTTCCGGTTTTTGCCGTTATCTTCCGGGTTTCCCGGTAGTTCATGGCCTTCTGGTGGGATAGCCAAACGCCAACAGGGTGTGCTTTTTCGTGCAGCCGACTACCACATGTGGTGGTCCGGCTGCAGAGAGCTCCAAATCTGGCCACCCGAGTAACGAAGGGACTAGTCCGAAAACCGGCAAAAGACCGCATTCTGACGACGTTTGACGTAGGTCGTCCGGTAGCGGTCGGGGAGAGCGCCGGAGGGGCCGGTCTTGCGCCTTACGATCCATAGGGCGGACCGGCGCCAGGGGCGGAGAGCGAGGGCGACTCGGGCATATTGCATTGTTATAATCGGAATTGCAGCGCACCCGTGGCTCAATTGGATAGAGCGACGGCCTCCGGAGCCGTAGGTTACAGGTTCGAGTCCTGTCGGGTGCGCCATTCTTCACAAAAACCCAGCGGCCAGCGCTCAGGCCTTTGCCCTCAACCAACGAGCGATCTGCCATCTGAGGCCGCTACGCAAGGAATTGCACCAGACTCGTTCTAATCAGGGAGTCTAAGGATGTTGGCCACAAAGGGTTCCGTCTGGGCCTTGGCGATCCTGGCAGTTTTCTCCGCGCAGCTGTTTGGGGCATGCAGACCGGGTCAGCAGACCGGCAAGATTATAAAGGTCATTGACGAAGATCTCTCCGCTCAATCGGCAGGTACCGCTTCCAGGCCCATGCCGCCGGGGCAATCCGCCAAACCCAATCCAGCTACAGTCTCGCGGTCGATCATTTTTGCGATTGGCAACCAGAGGTATGGACTGCGGATGGCTCCGGGCTCGGCATCGCAGGCTCTTGAGTTCAGTCCCGGTGAGGAGCTCTGTGTTCGCACCGAGGAGACCAAAATCCAGGTGCTGACAAAGGATGGAGAACCGATTCCAGGGGTTTCCCGCCCGATTCCAGCCTTGCTCCATCAGCAGGTAAAAAAAGCCGGGTCCTTCGACCCGGCTGATGCGGCTGAGAAGTAGCGGCGGTTATGGCAATTTCGCCGATCGGGAGTTCGAGGGCCCGGTCGCAGTGACGAACACGTTGCCGATTCCCCCTGAACTGAGATTGACGGTAAAGCTGGGGGAGACTTGCGACCCAGCGGGAATTACCACGTTTGCGGGATTAAAGGTGACATTGGGCGAGTTGCTGGACAGGCTGACTGGGATGCCTCCCGCTCCCGCGATGGGCTGAGCGAAGACCCTGCCAGTCCACGTTCGAGTGCCCGTGCGCAGCAGCACAACAAATGCCAACTCGTCCGACTTGGTGACCACGCTCTGAACCACGATGTTGTCCACCTGAACGCCACAGACAGGGCCACCGCCCACATCGAGGCAAGTACCCGCGCTATCCTGCGTGTATTCAAACCTCAGTTGTGCGTTAGTAGCTGCCATGCCCGGCAGTTTCATGTGGACGTGCAGCGGAACTGGCGGATTGTGCAGGAATCCGCCAAAGCCACTGTCGAAGTGGCGGCCTCCCGAACTTCCTGACCAGGCAGAGATGTCCTGGAAGTAGCTGCTACTGCCGCTGCGCGGGAAATGCTTGGGGAAGAAGTTAAAGCTGCCGGTGGTGAATGCTTCCTCAAAGGCTTCCGGAAATACGGAACGAATCAGGTGACCAGCGGTTTGATCGGTGATGCGAACGGTAAATCCGTCGTACGCGAGGATGCTCTCCAGGGGATCGTCTTCCGTGTCGTAGCATACGTCCATATCGAGAGTGACGTACTGCGAGTTGGCCGGCACGGCGAAGATGGGACTGAAGAGCCGCTCGAAGCGGGTTGGATTGGCGGCATCAATCTTATCCTGATGGAATGCGGCATTGGAGGTGGTTCCGCAGAAGGTGTTGTTGGTCGTCCACGGAACGACATTTGTACCCCCGCCATGTGCCGTTGCCCAACCAGCAGGAATGCTTCCGGGAGCCACTTCGTCAAAGTTTTCCGACAACAGGGTGGTGGCAACAGGAGTTCCGGTTGGCTGGCTATAGAGCAGCCGGGTGGTGCCCTGCACGCTGAAGACGTCAAGGGCGAATTCGATTGTGGTTCCAGGCACGAACGAAGGCGAAACAAATACCAGGTAGTTGAGCAGGTTTGCCTGGGTTTGTCCTGGCTTGATCGCGCCATAGGGCGAGGCACCCAACAGCACGGCAACTCCGGGAGTAGAAGTCGAGAGTGCTCCGAACACGCCGGTATAGTTGCCCGGCGAGGTTGCGGGATTGGTGACGTAATTGGTGATGGGGAAGGAGAAAGCGGCTACGTCCCCGGCATCGACGAAGCCGTTTCCGCCACTGTCCACAAAGCTGACTTGGCCAAGATGCAGGGAAGCCACTGGGTGAAAGATCTTTACGAAGCCGGGTGCGGGCGCGGTTCCTCCTGGAACGGTGTTGCCAAGGACGCTGGGATAGGGGAAGCTGAGGCTGCCAGGTTCGCCGTCGGTAAAGAAGGCATGGTTAGGCGCCGTGGTGAACACCGTGTACAACCAGCCGCCCTGGGAAACCGAAGCGTTGTAATCGCCTAAGTTGGGTTGCCCGGTGTCGTTTCCATAACCAGCATGGAAGGGCCGTGGGGTGATCGGAGAAGGCTTGGACCACGAGGCTCCACCGTCATCGGAATGGAGCCAAGTCATTTCCATCAGGTCGCCGTCAACCGCCACGCCCTGATCGTCAAAAACAACGTTTACCCGGCCGGTGAGACTGTCCACAGAGACTGTGGGGAACCACTGCGCGCGATCGTTGCCTGGGCGTGAGCTCAGCACGGTCGGCTCACTCCAGGTCGCGCCACCGTCAGTGCTGCGATGAACGACCACGTCGGCCCCATCGAAGTTGGCGTTCGTCGCATACACGACGTATACGTTTCCCTGATGTGAGCCCCAGGAATTGTCGACAGCGATGGAGGGGAACTGGTGGACGCGATCATCGCCGAGAATGAAATCGATCCAGAAATTAGGAATGAGCAGTGGACTCTGATCCAGGACAACCGGGACGCCGAAAGAGACGCCGTTGTCGTTGGATGCGGCCACCTTGGTTTCCGCAAAGTAGAACGACTGCTCCTGGCCGGACCAGGCCACATAAACGTTGTTGGAGCCGTTGCCGGCAAACCGCGGCTCGGAACCGGTATCGAAATCCTGTGAGCCATGGTTCAGGACCACGCCGCTCGACCAGGTAGGCGGAGTAGCAGTCATGACGTCGTCAGAGTAGGTGAAGCGAATCTCCACGCCGACGGGGATGGAGGCGCTGGAAGCCGTGAAATTCGACCAACTCATACCCACGCGCCCCGTATCGGGATCGACGGAGATAAATTCTTTGTCCGCAGCGTCGCCGGAGGTATTGGGATTGGTTGCCGGCGTCACCTCAAAGGGGCCGACCCACGTATGGCCACAGTCGGTGGAACGGTGAATGCTCATGGTTTGCTGGTTCGATGAGTTAACAAAAATGGACGAATAGATGAACTGGCAGCCGGCCCCGCCGGGAACATACTTGACGTCGGGATCGCCGAAGACGGCGCCATGGGCGGTGGGACCGGTGGTGGGAAGTTGCTGTCCATCGGTGAAAGTGGCACCGCCATCATCGGAATAGGCGTATCCGGAAACCGATAAGGGGCTCAGGCTGAAGCCGCGAAAATCATTGAAGCCTATCACGACATGCTGTCCGGTCTTGTCTACGGCGATAGTCAGTTCGGATTGCGTGGCTCCCGGACCGTCGGAAAAGCCGGTGTCGCTGCAATCCTCATCTCCGCCGAAGCAAAGGTCAGGCTTGTCGGCAGCGTCCCCGTTCGCCAAATTGGGGATCACGCTGCCACTGGCAGTAACGCGAAAGCTTGTTCCCGCGCCGCCGTTGGGCTGATTCTGCCTGGCCTGCTGAACCAGATGGGCGAGCCTGCCCATGGAGCTCATGTGGACGGATTTGTCGGTTGACGCCAGTCGCATCTTTGCCAATACGTGATCGGCCGCGGTCTTGCCCGGATCAGATGCCAACACTGGTGTGGAGAAAAATAAGGCGCCTAAAATCAGCGCCGCAGAGAACCGAAAACTCGCTGAAGCAGCATGCATGATCGTCTCCTTGGATTTTGCAGCACACAAATAGACACGAGACCACATGGCTTACGGAATGGCGGAGTACACTGTGTCGGGCGCTGGCTAGCTTCGGGGAAACGATGCTCGCACAGCGAGCGCAAAGCCTACGCCGCTGATTCCCGCGATTTGGCCGGGAGGCTACGCTTTTCGTGGGCGTGATTCAAGATGTGATTTTTTGCAGCTAATAGGAAAAAGATTGCATTGCAATCGGGAGGGGCGGGCCTCCGCCGCAGGCGAGCGAGCGTTCATTCCCAAGCCGTCCTAAACGATTCCTCCCGTTATAATCCCGCCCTATTTCCAAGGAGCCCAGCATGGATCGACGGGATTTTCTTGTCCGGGGCGGGCGACTGGCCTGCGCTGCAGCAGTCGGAGCTTCCCTGCCCGCAATTTCGACGTCCCTGGAGACCGGGGTGGAGCAGGTCTACCGCCGGGCAGTGGTGATCGACTCGCTCGGCAGCCCCCTGGTCAACGACGAAATGCCGCCACGGAAGGAGGAACTGGAGCAGGTGGCGCAAGCAGGCGTCACCGCCGTTCACGACACGGTTTCGCACGAGGGATTTGAAGCCACGGTGAAGGCCATCGCCTACATCGAGGTGCTGGTGGAAAAGGATCCGGCGCGCTGGCTGATCGTGCGCCGCATCTCCGATGTAGACCGCGCCAAACGCGAAGGCAAGACCGGAATCATTATGGGATTTCAGTTCACCGCACCGATCGAGGGCGATTCCAGCCGCATCGAGACATTCCGGCGTTTGGGGGTTCGCATCATGCAGCTGACCTACAACAATCGCAGCAATTTTGGCGATGGCTGCCTGGAACCGCGCAACGCCGGCCTGACCAAGGAAGGGCGCGCAGCTATCGAACAGATGAATACGCTGGGCGTGGCCGTGGACCTGAGCCACTGTGGGCATCAGACCACGAAAGAGGGCCTGGAGGCCTCGCAGAAGCCGCCGCTGATCACTCACAGCGGCTGTAGCGCGGTGTACGACCACCCGCGAAACAAGTACGACAGCGAACTAAAGCTAATGGCGGACCGTGGCGGCTATGTGGGCATCTACCTGATGCCATACCTGGTGGCCTCGCCCACCCCGCCCACGAAGGAGATCGTGCTTAGTCACATTACGCACGCCTTGAATGTTTGCGGGACGCAGCATGTGGGGATCGGGAGCGACGGCGCGATTCCCGCCTATCCCGATACCCCCGAGGCACGAAAACGTACAGCGGAGATCATTGAGAGCCGCAGGAAGGCGGGCATCGCAGCGCCGGGCGAGGATCGGCCGCCGCTGGTGGCGGACCTGAACACGCCGCGGCGGTATGAGATCATCGCCGGCGAGCTGAACCGCCGAGGCTATTCCGATTCCGTAGTGGAAGGCGTGCTGGGAGGAAACTTCTATCGGGTGCTGGGCGAGATCTGGGGTCAGGCGTGAGCACAGAACGTGGGAGGAGTGCGCCCATCCTCCCCATCTGTCGCGCCCAGGTTTGGGGCGAAGGGCAAGAGCGCGAGCCAGAGACAAAAGGCAAGCATCGATGCGTAAGCGTCGTCGCGGATTCGTAGAAAGACGCAGGGCCACACTCCCTGAGTGTGGCCCGTGTGGCTGGCAGGTTCGGTTAAACCCGGAGCAGCACCAAGGCGCAGGCTGGTGTGCCCGAAAAAGCGTCACCGCCCGGTCCGCCTCCCCCAAGGACGCTGGCAACACATCCGTGCGGACCGGGCCTGTGACCTCGTTTCGCGGACGACAAAGCGCAATCAAAGTGCCAAAGTCATCTTTTGCTAGGAGCCGAGATCTCAGCAGGTTAGAAAATCCAAGTCCCGTATCAGCACTGGGAAATGTGCAACCATTTGCGCTTCCGTGCCCAATCTTCGCTCCGGCGGTGCTACTGCCGGATGCGGGGATTGACGGCGGAATAGAGCAGGTCGGTAAGAAAGTTCACCGCCACGTAGGTTAGCCCAATCGCCAGGATGCATCCCTGCACCAGGTAGTAATCGCGATTAGAGATGGCCTGCACGGTGAGGCGGCCGATTCCGGGCCAGGAGAAGATGGTCTCGGTGACGATGGCCCCGGCCAGCAGCGCGCCGAACTGCAGCCCGATGACGGTGAGTACGGGGATCATGGCATTCCGCAAGGCATGGCGGTAAACCACGGTGCGCTCGGTCAAGCCCTTGGCGCGCGCGGTGCGGATGTAGTCCTGGTTCAACTCCTCCAGCATCGAGGTGCGGACCATCCGGGTCAGGATGGCCGCCAGCGCTCCGCCCATGGTGATTGCCGGGAGAATGATGTGGCCGAAGCTACCCGAACCGGAGACGGGGAGCCATCCCAGCTTGATCGCAAACAGGAGAATCAATATCGGTCCCAGGGCAAAGTTGGGGAACGAAAGGCCCAGCAGGCTTACAAAGCTGACAACGCGATCATCCCAGCGATTGCGGCGCTGCGCGGAGCGGACGCCGGCTGGGATGGACAGCAGGAGCGCCACCGCCAGCGAGGCCAGAGTGAGCTTGAGGGTGAAAGGGTAGCGGTCGCGCAGCAGCTTGCCGACACTCTGATTGAAGCGGATGGATTGACCCAGGTCGCCGCGAACGACCCCCTTCCAGTAGTCGAGATACTGGTGGCCAAGGGGCTGATCGAGGCCAT
>DATHDM010000001.1:0-8598 GCA_035319065.1 Terriglobales bacterium | reverse complement strand
GCGCTTTTGGGCGATTACCGGTCCGGCCAGTTGGGACCCAATCGTCCGCCAGTTGGCCGACTTTCCTTCGCGCAGGCTGGTGGAAAATGCGCGCCTGTTTGCCTTGGTGGAAATGGCGGCTGCGGATGCTTACATCGCCGTGTTTGATGCCAAGTACACCTTCAACTTCTGGCGCCCGATTACCGCTATACGGAATGGCGATCTCGGGGGCAACGCCGCTATGAGGATACCGGACTGGGAGCCCCTGATCGACACGCCTCTTCACCCCGAATATCCATGCGCCCACTGCATTACATCGGCAGCTACCGGTACCGTACTCCAGGCCGAGTTTGGCCGCGGAACCGTTCCTCCTTTAATCATGAGCAGTGCCGCATCTCCCGGCGTCGTGCGCAAGTGGACCAGCATCAAGAACTGGATGGATGAAGTCTCGGCTGCACGCATCTATGGCGGGATTCACTATCGCAACTCGATGGACGTCGGCCAGGCAATGGGCAGAAGAATCGGTGAGTTGGCGGTCCAGAACTACCTAAGGCCAGTCCAGTAATAGGCGTATCCTACGTTGCTGAGATTTTCAAGGAGGCTCTGACCACTGTAATTGGTGATAAATCGTCATTTCACAAGTAAAGATCGTGCCGAAACGGTTTCTTTTCCAGCAAAGACTGGGAGCTGCTTGCAAGCGCTCCAGCGATTGCGACTTGTGTGTGCGAAAAGTGTCCGCGAAAAGAATCGGCGCAAGAGACTTGGCTAATCTCAGCCCATGATCCCAGCCCACGATTGGCGCGCCTTCTACGTATTTGCAGGTACTTGGCAGTCTCCCGCAAACCTGTAAGTAGTTGTAGGTTCAGGTTGAACTAGGTCTGAAAAGGCTGGCGTCGGCGGTTCGATTCCGTCCCTGGCCACCATAGAATTCGATCACACTCGAGTGGTCTTCGACGTTTCGGTTGGAGGCGCCTTTCGCTGAGTTCTCTTGTTGGCGGATCGGCAGAGAGATTCCTGCAAATACGGTCAACATTATTTCGTGCGTCAAGGCGGGAAGCTGATCCCGATTTTCACTGTGCCGACCACCATCTAGCGCTTATAGCCGAATTTGCGCAGCAGGTCGTGCCGCCAGGCGATGTCGGCATCGCCTTCAACGCCTTTGGGAGAGCTACCGTCGATCACTCCCAAAACGCCCCTTCCCTGATCGCTTTGTACGACGATGACTTCGACCGGATTGGCAGTCGCGCAGAAGATGGAACACACCTCCGGCACATTCCGAATCGCATTCAGAACATTGATGGGATACGCATTCTGCAACATGAGAACGAACGCATGCCCCGCTCCCAAGGATTGGGCATTGCGGACCGCGATCTCCCGAAGGGCCTCGTCATTTCCTTCTGAACGCACCAGGCAGGCGCCGGAGCCCTCGTTGAAGGCCAGGCCAAATCTAGCCTGGGGCACGGTGCTGGTGACTGCCTCGTAGAGATCTTCCACGGTCTTAATGAAATGGGATTGCCCGACGATGATGTTGGTCTCTGCCGGGATCTCGATGGGCACCGCTTTCAATTCGAGCATGGCTTCTACTCCGCTTCTGGCTGCCGTGAGATTTGCTGGCCGGGACGCTCCACCTGTGACGCCTGCTGCAGCCAGGCGAGCGACACCTTGTAGCCGACTGACAAGACAATCGCACCCAGGAACAGGCCAATAATCCCCATGGCCACAAATCCGCCGATCGCACCGAGAAAGACGACCACGATCGGGACGGCAACGCCGCGCCCCAGCAGCAAGGGCTTCAGGACGTTATCCATCAAAGCAACGATGATGCACCAGACGAGAAAAATCACGGCCTTGGTGGTGCTGGCGATGGCAAACACATAAATTACGGCGGGAACGAGTACTACGGCTCCGATCTGAAGCACGGCGGCAAGAAGGAACACCACCGCCCACAAGCCCGCGGCAGGGAGTCCCACAACCAGAAAGCCCAGGCCAGCGCAAACCGATTGGATGAGCGCAACTCCGAGAATGCCGGTGGTGACGCTGCGGATGGTGGATCCCGCAAGGTCTTCGAACTCCGGCCCCTTCTCGCCGAACAGGCGGGTCGCCAACGAGTGGGTGGCTTGGGCGCCGCCTCGGGCATAGGCGAGGAGAAATCCTGAGAGCACGATGGCAAGGACAAATTGCAAGACCCCGAGGCCGATTCCCGCAGACGTGGAAAGCAACCCCGGGACAACCCCTTTTATCTGGGGAGTGAATTTTCTGAGCACGTCGGTCAGATTCGCAGAAGCGGCACTCCACAGGGCTTTCAGGGGAGGACCGACGACCGGCCAAGTCTCGACGCGGGCCGGGGGCGGGGGGACGGCAAGAGTGCCGTCCCTAAGGTGGCTGATCAGACCCTGGACACCTTCGATCAGCGTCTGCATCAGCAGGAATGTGGGCACAATCAGGATTGCCAACAGCAGAACTGTCCAAAGAGCTGCAGCCAGGTTTCCACGTTCGCCCAGGACGGTCTGCAGCTTTCGGTAGCCCGGGTAAGAGGCGATGGCGATGATGATGCCCCAGGCGATCAGAGGCAAGAAGGGGAGCAGGATCATCAGACAGGCGGCCACCAGCAAAATAACCAGGCCAATGTGGATGGTTGCTTCCAGGGCGCGGCCTATCTGGGCTTTGTCGTTCGCGAGGTGTTCCATATTCATGGTTGATGCCTCCCTGGGAAATGGCGGAAGCGAAGGAGTATCCGCGCAATCTCAGCAAACTGGTGTGCGTGTGGTCACCCGGCCGCGTGACCCTCACGCTGGAGGGCCGTCGTCGTTGTCAATCATGCTCCAAAAATCTCAGGAAGAGTCCCATTTGACCAAAAAGAAAAGCCCCGCGAAGCGCGGGGCGGATCCGGCCCTGTGCTTCTTATCGACCTCCTCCAGACATGCCACCGGCCGCCCCTTCCTGAGTTTCAATGGAAATCAGAAAGGCATTGCGATCGGTGTAGGAGAACTGGTGCCCTATGACGTCGGCACGGTGGTCGAGAGAGCGATACAACTCGAACCCGTCGTTGTTCTGCGCCCCGAAGTACTTGACGTTTCGCAAAACGACTCCCTTGCCGTCGGCACCCGGTTCTCGCCGCAGCCTCATCGTGGCCATGCGGCCGCCCGCGAGTTTGGCATCAACAATGTCGCCTTCGCGGTTGATCTCAATGGGGGCTTCCTGCACCTTCAGTTCACCCCAGTCAAGACCATAGGTCTTGAGGATCATCGGCGCGAGAGCCTCGCGCTGTTCCTTTGTGGTGGCGGGATCAAAGGACACCACCACCCAGCTTCCTTTCTTGTTGGTGCCCCACTCGTCGCCGAGATCGCCGGTGAGCCAGTACCTGGCTCCCGACAGACTGGTGCCGCCGGAGTATCCTTCCCGCACCTTGACAGCCATATTGAATTCGCAGTGCGGGTGTTCTGCGTGCTTGTTGAAGTAACAAGGGCAGAACAGGTGACAGCTGCAGGCTTCGACGTAATCTGCTTTCATGCGCCAAGACGGCTTGGGCGGGGCGGAAGCGATGAGCAAGAGCACACACAGTGTGAGAAGGCCTAACTGTCCCCACTTCTTCATGCCGCGCCTCCTGACTTATGCCGGAGGATTGTACCGCCGCGGCGCTGGAAAATCACGCCAGCCGAGTACCGGGTGCAACGGGAGGCGCCAAGGCAATCAAATCTCTAAGATTTCACCCTGCGACGGCAACTGGGGCCTTACGCCAAATCGCTGCTGGATGAAGGCAGACAAGGTCTTTCGCGGAGTGTCTTCGCCGTGGGTGATCATGACTCGGGGCTTCGACACAGCAAGAGGGGTAAACCACTTGATCAGGTCGCACTGCCCGGCGTGCGCGCTGAATCCGCCCAAGGTGTGAACCGTCGCCCGGACGGAGAGCTTTTCGCCGTAGATGGAAACGGACTTCGCGCCCTCAACTAATCTCCGCCCCAGTGAGCCATTCCCCTGATACCCGACTATCAGGACGTGAGTGCTCTCGCGATGGAGGTTCTCACGGAAGTGATGGAGAATGCGCCCGCCATTGCACATGCCGGCGCCGGCAAGAATCAGGCAGGGTCCCTCGATCTTGTTCAAGCTCTGAGAGTCACGGGCGGTGACGCTGGCGTGAAACCACTTCTGATCGAGGGGCAGAAGCCCGCGATTTTTCCATTCGAGCAACTCTTCATCGAACAAGTCGGGATGCTTCACCATGGCTTTGCTGGCCTGGATGGCCATGGGGCTATCGACGTAAACATGAAAAGGTCTTACCGTCTCGCGGCTGAACATGACGGCGACTTGAAAGAGAATCTGCTGCGAACGACCGATGGCAAAGCTGGGGACGAGGATCTTGCCGCCGGCTCGGGCGGCGTACTTAACGAGGTCCTCAAACTCAGCCACGGTCTCGGAGTATGGGCGGTGGTTTCGGTCGCCGTAAGTGGATTCGAGGAAGACCACGTCGGCGCGGGAAAGCGTCTCAAATTCGCGGACGATGGGCAGCGTAGTGGGTCCGAGATCGCCGGAGAAGGCGATGGTGCGACTATGGTCGCCATCCTTGACGGTCAATTCGATACTGGCAGAACCAAGCATGTGACCGGCTTCGATCCAGCGCGCGGTGATGCCGTCGGCAACGTTAACGTGCTCGCGAAATGGTACGGCCTGTGCCAGGTTGCGAAAGGGGGTAACGTGTTCCGGTCCATAGAGCGGTTCTGCCGGACACTCGGAGGGTGGCCGCCTGCGATTGATGCGCTCAGCATCGTAGGCCTGAAGCCTTGCCGAATCCTGGAGTATGAGTTCGGCCAAGTCAAGGGTGGCGGCAGTGGCAAAGATCTTCCCATTAAATCCGTGCTTGATGAGGAGGGGAACTCGCCCAGTGTGATCGAGGTGGGCATGGGTAAGCAAAACCGCGTCCAGCTTCGACAAGTTAACGCCGGCAGGAAGACGATTCTTGGCCTCGGATTTCTTTCCGCCCTGGAACATGCCCGCATCGACCAAAACCGATGCGCGATCGGTCTGCACGAGGTAAGCGGATCCGGTCACTTCTCCGCCAGCGGCCCCGACAACCTTGATCTTCATGTCATTTCTCCTTGGGCGGATGCAGGTGTTCTTTGAGCGCGGGCGGCAAACTGCGAATCACGGATTCGACGGCCTCGTCTGCCGAGTCGGTGATGCGGGCGAAGCCCACTTCCGCGGCGCCAAACACCCCCTGCTCCACCATGAACAGGAGGTAATCGCGCATGCCGCGCCAGAATTCACTGCCCAGCAGGACGAGGGGGAAGGGGCCGATTTTGCCGCATTGCAACAGAGTCGCGGCCTCGAACAACTCGTCGAGGGTGCCTAGCCCACCCGGCAGAACGATGTAGGCGCATGAATACTTGACCAGCATCACCTTGCGTACAAAGAAGTAGTGAAATTCGACGTTTTCATCGATGTACGGATTGGCATGCTGCTCGTGAGGAAGAACAATGTTGAGCCCGTAAGAAGGCCCGCCGGCTTCCCGCGCGCCGCGATTGGCAGCCTCCATAACTCCCGGTCCGCCGCCGGTAATCACCGTCAGTCCGGCCTCGGCAAGCTGTCTGCCGACCTGGCGCGCGAGTTCGTAATAGGGGTGACCGGGCTTGAAGCGAGCCGAACCGAAGACGGTCACCGCCGGACCAAGTTTGTGCAGGCGACGAAATCCGTGCTCAAACTCGCCCATGATGCGCCGGAGCCTGTCTCGCTCCCGTTCGGGCGTGCGCGGTTGCATCAGAAAGTTGTGCTCTTGCTGGTTTATGTCAGATTCGCTCTGCTGCAACTCGTAGGGAGTGAAACCGGTCTTCTGCCAGTGTCTGCGCCAGGCGCGTTCCCATTCGTCGGCAGACTTGCGCTGATCGGGTTTATGTTCTCGCAGCGTCACATTTCCCCCTGGGTGTTTCGAAGTCTTAATTCAGAGAGCTCGCAGAGGTGTGCTGAATGCAGCACGAAGAAAGCTAGGCGAACGCGCGGGCTGGGAGAACTGTCTGAATTGACAGTGGAGAAGGCTAGCCAGGGGCCAATCTTGACAAGCTACAGCGTTGACACACGTACAATGGTGCAATCGATCTGCTTACCGGTTGATCCGGTCACTTTTCCCTTGTTGCCATTGACCTCGTACTTCACATCGCTTCCCACAACGAAGTCAGTGGCTTTGACCTCCTTCTTGGGCTTGGTGCGGCAGGTGTACTGTTTGGTCTGCGTAGCGAAGGAGAGGTCGTACTGCTGATTCTTGTGGTTCTTGTCGGTGGTGCCCGCCGGCTGGAGATCCTTCAGCGTGGTGGTTCCTTTTTCCTTGGAACCGGCGCTTGCGGTTAGAGCAGCCATGATTACCAGCAATGCGATCGCACACACCTTTCGCATGATCGGACCTCCAAAGCGATTGTAGCCGGTTGGCGGGGCCAGCCCTGGAATTTTTGTGGGCCTGAGGTTAAAGCGCTCGGGGAAGCCCTCTCGCCGGCGTGACGGTCAAGCGGCGATCAGGTGGTTCCTGACCGCGTAGCGCACCAACTCAGCATTGCTCTTGGCGCCGAGTACCTCCATGATCCGGTACTTGTGAAAAGCTACGGTCCGGGTGGTCATGTTCAGGATATCGCCCACTTCCTTCATGACCTTGCCTTCGGCGAGCAACTGCAGGACTTCGCGTTGCCGCTCGGTCAGCCGCGCCTCCTCGTCCACCATCCTGGTATCTTGCCGGCGCAGGTAGTTGATGGTGTCCTTCGGGAGTGTGCGCGACATGTACGTTCTTCCGCGCAGCACTTCCCGGACAGCGATCAACAACTCCGCCCCAGCGCAAGTTTTCAACAGGTACCCGGAGCCTCCGCGCCGGAAGGCTTCGGCAGCCACTTCGGGATCAGGGTTCATGGTGAGAAACACCAGCTTGACTGCGGGTATCAGTTCCTTCACCTGCTGCCCGGCATCCAGGCCGTTCAACACAGGCATGGCGATATCGACCACAATGACGCTGGGTTTCAACTCCGTGGCCGCTCGAACCAGGGCACGGCCGTTGTGTACCGTGCCCACCACGTCAAATTCGGTTTGGAGCAGCGTCTTGCACAGCTCGGCGACGAGGTTGTGATCGTCGGCGATGAGAACGCGGGGCCGATTGGATGGCACGTGGTCCCTCCTGGGAAATAGTTGTAGGGGCCTCTCGCTACTAGAGATTTGCGAACGCCTTGCCGCAGGGACACACATGAGTCTGGGATGTGTGTCACAAGGTTGCGACCGGAACAGACTGGCCGTACTTAGGCTAGGGATTATATACACCCGGGAGCTAAATTTATTAATTGCAACGATTGCAAGAACCGAAACGGAACTGGGGCAGAGGTAGGGTTTTTCGGGGCAAACGGGCCGTGGCACCTCAAGAAGGTTAGATCGGTAAGAACAAAGCCGGGTTCGCCTCCCGTCCCTATGCAATGAGGGGAAAGCGAGCCCGGCGTTCTATTTCTGCCAGGCAGCTTATGCTGCTAGGCCGGCTTGCGAAACGCCCTTATTCCGAGTGAGGAAACCAGGCTTAGCACACCCAGCAAGCCGAGGAGAGGCAGGAGGCTGCCAGTCTTCGGCAGAGCGGCCGCAGTTTGGGTAGCAGGGGCTGCAGGCGCGGCTGGCGTGGCTGGCGTGGCCACCGCAACCAGGATGGGAACATCAGCTGGGGGCGGCGCAGGCATGCTGCCTAAGATCTCTTTGTGCTGGCTGACATAGGTAATGGGTTCTTCGACAACCTTGGTTGCCGTAACCTTCATTCCTTTCTTCAAGCCCCAGGCATCCATCATTTGTCCATCTACGTTGAATTTCTGGCCTTTGGGAATGTTGAACTTCTGATTGGTGCCGTCTTGCAGGGTGAGGATGACGGTGCTCGGGGGGCTTATGTACCAGACCGTTCCGCTGACACTTTGCACAGTGGTGATGACTTTGGGCGTGGTGGTGGTGGTGATGGTTCTCTGGAGCTTCATGCCGGGCTTCAAATCGTGAATCCCGAGTTGTTTGCCATCGACGGTAACGCGGGCGCTTTCTGGCACGTTGGAAATGTGGCGAATCGTGCCATCCTCCATTTTGAGCACCAGATCGTTGCCGGTGACATATACCACTTCAGCACGCTCCACCTGCACTTGCCTGGTGGACGGCTCTGTGGTGGTAGTGGTTTGGGTTTGCACCTGTGCACTGACGTTCAAGGCGAAAACCATGCAAATCGCCGCGACCGCGAGCACCAGCCACAGTTGCGGCCGCTTGTTTCCTGGGTTCATTGTGAGTCTCCTTTTTTGGCTATTCCGAACCATGGAGCCAGGGCCCGTAGTGCCGGATATTGAAACGATTACTTGATAGTCCCTTGTGCATCGATCTGTTTGGACTGCAATCTGGAGCTGCTGTCGACCGACTGTCGGTAGCTGGACTCCACCCGCGACGCCTGCACGATGTACCGCTGCGGAGCGCTGCCGACGAAATAGAACGGATAACAGGTGACCAGGGTAAGCGACGGATGGTCCTGCGGTGCGAGTACAGAGATGTCCGCAGGCTCGACAATGACCATGCGGTCGATCTTGTAAGTGCTGGTTTCGCCTTTCGCCTCGATTTCGATGGTGTCTCCCGCGACCAGGTCCTTCA